>JBKQVI010000044.1:0-92520 GCA_052139985.1 Terriglobia bacterium | reverse complement strand
TCCTCGGGCAGCCTTGAAGAAGTAAAAAGGTCGGAGTCCCGCTCTCAGAGGACGGCGGATAACAAAAATGCAAATCTCGGCGACCGTATCTCCGACAGGCTCCTAGATATGACAGAGGTGGACTTTAATAAGCAGCAATTTAGACGAATGTAACCCGGGCTGAAACTCAACAACAATCAGAACATACGCAAGGGGGGTTGGCGGGGCGCGAGGAGTGGGTCGTGTTTCTGATCCCGTCAGCACGGCTTATGAACGTCGAGCGTTGGGAGCGCGTCAAGGAACTGTTCGAGGCGGCGCTGGAGCGCGAAGAGCCTGACCGTTCACCTTTCCTAGTCCAAGCCTGCCAGAACGACGAGGAGCTGCGCCTTGAGGTCGAATCCCTGCTTTCTGGCGAGAAGAACGCCGGGGATTTCCTGCAAGCGCCTGTGGTCCGCATCCCGGCCGCCAAATCCGCCAGCGACAAAACACCCTCCGCTTTTCTTCCCGGCCAAACCGTCTCCGGACGCTTCCGGGTGCTGCGGTTCATCGGTCAAGGCGGCATGGGCGAGGTTTACGAGGCCAAGGACCTCGATCTGGGTGAGCGAGTTGCCTTAAAGACCATCCGGCCGGAGATCGCCTCCGAGCCTCGCACCATGGCACGCTTCAAGCAGGAAATCCAATTGGCCCGGCGCGTGACCCACCCCAATGTGTGCCGCATGTTCGACTTGGAACGCCATCGACCTTCACCTGAAACCGACCCTTCGGCTGGCGCGGTCACCTTTCTCACGATGGAACTGCTGGAAGGCGAGACGCTTGCCGCGCGCCTCAGTCGCGTCGGACGCATCGCCCTCGCCGAAGCTCTTCCGCTGATTCAGCAGATGGCCGCCGCTATAGCCGCAGCCCATGATGTGGGAGTCGTCCATCGCGACTTCAAGCCCGGCAACGTGATGTTGGCGCCTTCAAAGTCCGGCGAGGGGAAAGAGCGGGCGGTGGTTACGGATTTTGGCCTGGCCAAAGTTGTTGCGGCCGCCGATTGGGCCACCGGTGAAGGTCCGGCCTCGGCCACAGCGAGCGGCCATATTATCGGAACCATCGCCTACATGGCCCCGGAACAACTGCAAGGCCGCGAAGCCACGCCCGCCAGTGACATCTACGCGCTGGGTCTGGTGATGTATGAAATGGTCGCCGGAAGGCGTCCGTTCGCGGAGGACGCGCCTTTTGGCGGCGCGTACCAGCGCCTTACGCAGCCGCCTGCGCCGCTGCGCGTCCAGGTGCCAGACCTTGATCCGCGATGGGAACAGGCAATACTTCATTGCCTGGAGGTCGATCCCGCCAAACGCTTTGCCACCGCTCGCGATCTCTGTGCCGCTCTGGGCGCATTGGCCGGCGATGCGCCCTTAATAGCCCATCCGGCCGCTAATCCCGCCCGGCGCGCACCTCGAAAGCGGCGCATCCTAATGGCCTCGTTCGGTGCGGCTTTTGCACTTCTCCTTATAGCCGCAGCATTTTTCGCGTCACACCCGGATCGGGTGCAAGGTTTGTGGACAAGAATCTTCCCTCCTCCACTGCCCGCGCAGAAGAACCTGGTTGTGATTCCTTTTAGAGCGGTGGGCGGCGGCCCGCAGGAGCAGGTGTATTGCGATGGGTTCACCGAAACGGTAACCACACGCCTCGGCCTCGTGCCTTCTTTGGGAGTACCTCCAGCCCTCGAGGTCCGGGAGCAGCGCGTGGAAAGTATTAAAGACGCGAGGACTCAGCTTGGCGCCAACATGGTGCTCACAGGCACCTGGCAACGGCTCGGGACGGACGTACGCGTGAACCTGGCCCTGGTCGATACACAGACCATGGCGCAACTGCGCACGCGGACTATCGATGGGGAGACAGGCAATCCTCTGGCTCTGCAGAATCAGGTGGTGATGGCGGCAGTGGGCATACTTGACGTCAGTACGCCGGAAAATCCCGTCGAGAGCCCTGCCCAGCCCGCGGCCTACGATGATTACGTCCTAGGCCGTGGTTACCTTCAGGACTACCTGAAGCCAGAGAACGTTCAGAATGCCGTTAGCGCATTCAACCGCGCACTGACCAAGGACCCCCGCTACTCTCTGGCGCACGCGGGATTGGGGCAGGCAGATTGGTATGAGTTCAAAGCCACCAGTGACGCCCAGTTCGTCGCCAAAGGCGAGGCCGAATGTCAGCAGGCCGTCGCGTTGAACAGCAACATTCCCGCCGGCCACGTTTGTCTGGGCACGTTCGACAACGGAACGGGAAAATATGAGGAGGCGGCGCGGGAATTTCAGCGGGCGCTGGCCCTTGAGCCTACCAACGATGATGCCATGCGCGGCTTTGCCTCCGCCTATGAGAAGCTGAACAAACCGGCGGAGGCGGAAAAGACCTATCTTCGCGCCATCGACCTGCGCCCTGATTATTGGGCGAACTACAACTGGCTCGGGACGTTTTATGCCCAGCAGTCGCGTCTGGACGACGCAATCAGAATGTTCAGACGAGTCGTGGATCTCGCTCCCGACAGCTTTCTCGTTTATAGCAATCTGGGCGGCATCTACCTGCGGCAAGGGCGCTACCAGGAAGCAGAATCTGCGCTGCAACGGTCCGTGTCCATTCGCCCCACCGCGATTGCCTATTCCAATCTTACCAACGCCTATTATTACCTGCGCAAATTCACGGATGAGGCGCGGACGCTCGAGCGGGCTCTGCGCCTGGACGACCGCGACTACGAGATCTGGGGCAATCTGGGCGTTGCCTATTACTGGGCTCCCGGCGAGCACGCGAAATCCGCCAAGGCATTTGAAAAGGCTATTGCCATGGCGCAGGAAAGGCTGCGGGTCAATCCGCGGGATGCAGGCTTGATCGAGGATATCGCCGACTACAACGCCATGCTGGGTGATAAGAGCGCAGCGCTCGATTATCTCCACCGCGCCTTTTCCTTGACTCCAGAAGAGCCGGGGCTGTTCCTGGACGCAGCGTCGATTTATAACCAGTTCGGAGACACCGAGCGGGCACTGCTTTGGTTGCAGAAGGCCTTGGCGGCGGGTATTCCTCCCTCGATGGTGCGCGATACACCGGATTTTGATAGCTTGCGCAACGATCCGCGCTACCAGCAGTTGATGCGCGATCGCTGATCAATCCCAAAGGTGTGGGCAGGCCATCGTCATGAATTGACGATCACAACGCGGCCTGTATGAAAAGCGGATCCCCGGGCTAGGTTCGGAGAGGGAAGCTGATAGGGCAGCTTGATTCAAATTTAGTCTGCTAAGGAGATTCAAAGTGGAAAACTCCAGTTATTCGCGGCGAAAGCTGGTTTTGTTTTGGGTGGCAGCATCTTCACTTGTGTTGGCTGGGATGTGCCTCAATTGCAAGTCGACGCTCCCGAAGCAGCCCCCCACATTGAAGTCAATCACATTCACGTACAATGGGAATAACATCGAATCCACGCCAACCCCCCTCGCTGGCGTCCTGCATAAATCAGATCACGACTCGCTTCAGTGGGTGAACAATACTGACACAGATTTGCTTGTAATCATGGCCGATGATACCAGCGCGGCTGACCCGGCATTCAACACCACGCGGTTCCATGTTCCCAATTGGGGCACCACACCCTCAGGTGGGGTGAATCCTAACGCAGGGATAAGGGATCACGTTTATACCGTCCAACCCGCCACCCTGGATCGCTCTTCAGTTGCTTCAAATGGTAACAGGCCTCCGCCTAAAATCATTATTGTACCGTGAACTCTCGACGGGTTGGGCCGCTTATGTTGAATACAAGAGCTGCAAGAGAATGCCTGGATTTCCGTTGGAAGTCGGGGACTCTCCCCAAACTGCAAGGCGGCCCGAATCCGGAGGAGGGAACTCAGGGCGGCAAGAACAGCCGCTGACAAAGCCCACAGGAGCGGGCGAGGCGTTGTCAGGGAATGAGGATATCCAGTGTAGATGTTCATTGATTGAGTCTCCAACTTGCGGGCTGAGATCATTAACGAACTTCTCACTCAGGACACCAGGCGGCCTGCCAAACAAGCGGATTCCTGCGTTTGCGGAAAGGTAACCGATCGAGCGGTTTGACAGAAATTAATCGGATAAGGAGCTTGAAAATGAAAAACTCGAGTAATTCGGTGCGAAAGCTGATTCTTTGTTCTTTGGGAGCGTCTTTCCTGGCGCTGGCCGGCGTGTTCCTTTACGGTGCGAACCCAAACCCGATTAAGATCACTATTGGAGGGAGCGCGGGCCAGTATACCGCATCCAACTCCTCCCCCACCTTGTCCGTAGGAAATCACGATTCGGTCGTGTGGGTGAATTCAACCGCCGATGACACAGACGTGCTCGTATGCGGGTACGGCGATGCCACGCCGGATGGTCGCGCATTCCTCTCCACGCAGTTCTATGTTCCACATTCAAACCCGCACCGTGCACCCACTGGTCCGGTCAGAACTAAGGCAACATTGGGCAGTCACAATTATAGCGTCTACCCCGCCGCTGACGACTGCCCTCAACAAGTTACTTCAACTGACCGCGCTGTAACCGGGCCGAAAATCATTATTGTACAGGTGACAAAGTGAATTCTCACTGGGTTGAATGATTTGACAGACACCCATGCGCCTGCGGTGCACCTCCGACGATGACAATGCGCGGAGTGCCATGGAGTGCGGCGCGGAAGCCAACGTGGGGCAGGCCTCCGCCGTTGCGGTCTGCGGTTCTTCACGAGACTCGCGCTCCGAACCGGGGGGCGACGAACAGTGAGATTCGCGGTCTTGGCACATGAAGAGTCGCGGCCCCAGAAACGGAGGGCCGCGCTACCAGTTCCCAAGTTCCCCGAAGGGGGACAATATCATTAGCCGTGGGTGAAACCTACGGACCGGGACCCTCCGACAAAGCGCCTGCCGACCCCGAAGGGGTCGAACCCCTTCTCTCCCCCTTCGGTGCCAAACGACATTCAACCCCTTCGGAATTGGTAAATCGGGCGCCGTTTCCGTGGGTTCACCCGCGGCTAATGACATTGGACCCGTTCGAGGTCCCTCCGGCAACCCAACTCACGCCGAGCGACTCTTTCATCAGCCTGCCAAAAGCATAGTGTCCCCTTTTGCCGAGGGACGACGCGTTATGAGATGACGGCGGAAAGCGCGAGAGCGGCGCCCGCCAAATTCGAATAACAAGGAGGCACCATGTTAAGTCCTACACTCAGGAAATCGGCAACCTTCCCGGTGTTCGACGGGTACACAAAAGGAGGGAAGACGAAGGCGATCGGTGGAATGCTGTTCGTTATCCTTCTACTCGCCTCTGCCCCGCGCAGTGGCATGGCCCAAAACGAAATTCCGCTCGGGATCAACCCCGGTGTGTTGAGACCCATCAACGGCAAGCTGCCGCCGAGCGTCAGCATTGCGATCTATCCCCAAACATGCACAGACACCGTGGGTCCCGACCTCTCGCAGGGGGACTACAGGCTGTCGGCCACAGGAGGGTTGACGCCGTCAAACCCTCCCCCAAAAGGCAAGTGCCTGGTGACGTCCACGCTTACCATCGATCCTTCGTTGTCGGCTGGCACGTACAAGATCATTCTGAATCAGGGTAACAAGCCTGTGGGCCACGCGGACTTGACCGTCCTGGACGCCTCCGCCGGAGCCCTTCCGCCGGGCCTGCCGCCACAGGTGGACGTGCTTTGGGAGGTGATGAGCCAGAAGGATTGCAGCGATGACTTTGGGAAGCGCGTTTCCGAGCGGCTCTACTGCATTGAAGTAAAGATCGGCAACAACAGTGGCTACGCGCTACAGATGGCAGGCATCGGCTTCGAGAATAAGAATGTTTTCGAAACCGATGTGAAGCAGGGGAATGCCAGCTACGCCGCCACGCGCGCGGTTCTGCAACGGGAGTCGTACCTGAGCAATCGCAATATCGCGTACCATTCGATTGAAGCCGCCGGTCTGCTCATGGCTTCCTTCAGTCCCTTCTTTTCCAGCCCCGTTCCGAAAGCCCACTTCGCCACGGCCAGTTCGATCGTGAGTGGGGCGTTGGGACAGGCGTTTGACCTGATCATTCCGGACCGCGTTCCAACGCAGCTCAGCAATCTCGACGACCAGAGCCTTCGGGACGGTTCCGTCATCGCCAACAACACCCAGGTTCGTACCACGATCTTTGTGGAAAAGCGGGCGCTGACGGAAGCGGTGGTGCAAGCGGTGAAAGACTTTCACGACACGCTACAAAAGCAATTAGAGGAACGCACTCAGAAAGCAAATGCGCTCGACGAAGCCAGCGGGAAAAAACTGCTGCAATCGTTTTTGCAGGAAGAACAGGCCCTGGCAGGAAAGCTCGAAGACGATCAGGAAAAAACTATTGCCAATTCCAAACCAGGCCGGTTCCGTGGATCGCCAAGTCCCTTCCTGATTCGCAAGGCGCTGGGCGATCTCGTGATCGTTGGCGACCCTATCGAGTATCTGCCCCGAGTCCAGATTCAAAGCAGTTCTTCTGGGCAATCGTCGTCGGTGGTGCTGAGCGCGACCAGCCTCAACTTTACCAAAGGCACGGCCGTGCAGAAGGTGACTTTGACCAACGCCGGTACCGCCCCGCTGAGCATCAACGGCGTCACGCCGACGGGTACGGACATGGGCAACTTCAAGGTCACCGCCAACACCTGCAGCTCGACGGTAGCGGCCGGAGCCAAATGCGATATCACCGTGACCTTCACACCGCCGTCCGCGGCTGGAACTCAGGGCGCGACGCTGGAAATCAGCGATAGCGCCAGCGGTTCACCACAAAAGGTGAATTTGTCAGGCAGCGAATCCTGGGTCGAGCTCGGTCCACCGTCGCTCAACTTCCCGAGCCAGGCGGTCGGCAAGGCCAGCAGCAGCCAGAAGGTGCTCGTCACTAACAAGGGAACCGCACCAGTGGCCATCCCGGCCAATCCCTTTGGCGGGACCGACAAGGGTCTTTTCAGCCTGGACACGACCCCAGCCGACGCTTGCGGCCCGACGCTTCCCGCGGGCCGAACTTGCGGACTCTACGTCGTCTTCACCCCCACCAAAGCGGGTAGTTTTAGCGCAACCTTGAACGTTGCCGACGATGTCCACGCCTCCGCGCCAACGATTAACCTCACGGGTACAGGCAAGTGACAGGTCAGGTGACGTCGGATCAGGCGACCTCTTTCTGTGGGCCGGCTCTCCTCGCGGGGAAAGTCGGCCCCTCTTTCCTTTTCTTTGACGTGGCGGTGAGGGAGGGGGACGGCGGGAAATCTCCGGGCCACACATTCCGCTCGTGGGAGTCGCCAGGTTGGGATCGGGCCTAAAAGGTCGCCTTCCCGTCTAGATGTCACTTGGTCAAACGCCCTAACGTCAAAGCGCGACGTTTGACTCGTTCAAGTCCCCTTCGAGGAAGTGCGATCCCACTGAACCGGAATTTCCAGTCCGTACGACTAACCGGGGTTGGCTCATCGGTTGGCGATTATCGAAAGTATCCTCGGCTAAGAACCGGGGGAAGTGGAAGGCCGAGGCGGGCAATCGTCTGTGACGGAGGGGCTACGCGGAACGAAATCGAGTGCACCTCGTGGCGCCGAGGCCAGCCGCCGCGCCGCCCGTCGTTGGCCTCGACCTCCGCTTCGCCCTAGGCGCTCGGCCCTCCCGGCGTCGCGGCGCTTCGCTCCGGTCGAGGCCAACGGCGGGAATGCGGACGGCAGCGCAATCCGGGAAGTCTATGAACCACGGAACGCAAAATCAAGAAGCAAAGAGCCCAGCAAACAAGATGGTGCACCCGGCATCGCCTTGAGCCGGCGTCTCAGCGAGAGCAAAAGTCCGCAGTTCAAGCCGGTGTTCGCTGCCGGAATTGGCCGGTCCTCCGGGGGGGCGCCCAGGGTCGCGTCAAAGTCGCGCAACGGTAAGATAACGGGATCATGCGATCGCGGCGAATTATGGAGTGCGGCAGCTCGATGCCGCTTTGGGCGCGCCTGCTCGCTGGCGCGCTCTGGGCGGGCGGCAAGCTGCCGGCCCAGAAAGCGAGAGCAAGCTCCCGCAGTCCCTATCGACACGACTTTGACGTACCCCTGGGGGGCATCGGCGTTAAAATGACCTTGAAATCCCCGAAAAGCCCGCGGTCATTTAGCCCACGGCGAGCCAGCCGTGGGTACGCGCCCCGCACAACTTATATTTTGAGCCCTAAAGGGGCGAGGGACGAGATTGTCGTTGGGGGGGGCGAAATGTAGAAACTCCAGGGAAAGTCGTCGCCTTTCCGAAGCCTACCATGGTAGCCGGCCTCATTTCTTCCGCCGGGAGGCTGAGCCTCCCGGCGGCACGGAAGCGAGAAATCGAGTGGATTTGGCCGAAAAGTCGGAGACTTTTCGCAAAGCAGGCGGCGAAGCCGAGTCCCTTCGAATTTGGTTCGCTAATTTGGACAGCGGTGAAACGACAACTCCCGCTCCGCGGGCTTTCAAGCGTCTCGAACCGTTATCTTAACGCCTTGGGGAAGCCGAGGGTCGCCTCTGTTAGTTATTTGAAGCCACGGCGGGCGGCCCTGCTCCCTTGGGCGCGAAGTAGCCGGGCCTCGTGCGCACTTGGAGTTTCGTCTTGCTGTCTGCGAGGAAAGCGTCTACTCGTATGGCGCGGAAAGTGCCATCCCTCTTGACGTTGGTGGGACGATAGACAAGGGTGTACTGGTTGCGGATGTCGTGGGCGATCTGGCGGCAGGTGCTCTCCACCTCGTCGAGCGACCTGGGAAAGTAGGCGTCCCCTCCGGTGGCCTCGGCAAGTTCCTTCAGGACCTTGGCCGCGCGATGGGCTTCGCCACCACGCATCTTGAACAGGTTGCTGGTTTCGTCCGAGCCCAACAAGCCAATGGTGTATATAACCGCGTTGGACTTTTGTGCCCTGCTCATGAGTTCTTCCAGGGTGTAACGGCTGGCATTGTCCTCGCCATCGGTGATCACCAACAGGACCTTCTTGTCGCGATTGCCCAGTTTGAGGTGATCGAGAGAAGCTATCACCGAGTCTCGCAGCGCCGTGCCGCCGCGGGAGTCGATCTTATCGAGGGCGGATTTCAGGTCCTCGATCGTCGTCGCGAAATCCCCCGGAGTGTCGAGATAATACACATCATTGAAGTTCACCACAAAGACCTGATCTTGCGGGTTGGAAGTCTTGGCAAATATCAGTGCCGCCGCGTTTACCGCCTGACGTTTATCTCTCATGCTGCCGCTATCGTCGATGACAATGCCCATGGTCACGGGGACGTCCGCATGAGAAAAATGGGTAAGGGTTTGGGGAGCGCCGTCCTCAAAGACGCGAAAGTCACTCTGCTTCAGGTCGTTGACGATGTGGCCCTTCTTATCGACAACCGTAGCGTGCACCACGACCTCGTTAACGTCCACACTGATGGTGTATTCCTTGTTCTTCTTCTCGACCTGAGGAGTTTGCGGGTTCGCCGGCTGCGGTGCTTGGGCGCTCAGGACGAGGGGTAGAGACAAGAGGAGCGTAAACACTCCCATCAGGAAAGGCAGATTTCGTCGGTGCGATTCATTGCGTCGGGGCATAGTAACCAGTTCGAGCATAAACCTGAAGTGGCGGCAACCCTTTCGGCGGGTTCAGCTTGACTCTGATGCGGCGCCAGCGGCCGTCGCGAATCAGATTCGAAGGCTTATAGCCCAGGACGTATTGGTTGCGCAGCTCGATCGAAATTTTCTCCGCGATATCGGGTAGCTCATTGGTATTTTCAACGCTAAACATTCGGCCGCCGGAAACTTCCGCCAGCTCCGCGAGCAAGCCCGGGCCGCCGGCTTCTTCCGGCGTGCGCGCCCGCGAAGCCATAGGCTCGAAAATACCTACGGCGTAAATCTGCACGTCGGATTCCTTCACGGCGCGCTTAATATCATTCTCCGTGTAGCGGCTGTGGTTGTCGCCCCCATCCGAGATGACCAGGAGCGCGCGCCGGTTGGTGGTGGCTTTTTTCATTTCACTCAAGCCTAAATAAATCGCGTCCAGTAATGCCGTCCTACCGCCTGATTTTACCGTCAGCAGCCGGTCTTGTAAATTCTCGAACTTCGCAGTAAATCCCGAAATCAAGTCCGGCTGGTCGGAAAAGCTGACGAGCATGAACTCATCCTGTGGGTTGGATGTCTTGAAGAACTGAAGGGCTGCTTCCTTGGACTTCTGGATTTTATCGCCCATCGACCCGCTGGAATCGAAGATCATTCCGACGGAGATGGGGGCGTCCTCCGTCGAGAAGGCAACAATTTTCTGTTCCACTTTTTCGTCGAACAATTCGAAGTTATCCTGATCGAGGCCGGTCACGATCCGGTCGAAGGGGTCGGTGACCGTTACGTTGACCACCACCAAGTTCACGTCAACTTGGAGCGGGGCGACATGGATCGGAGGATTGCGAACGGTGACGTGAGCGCCCGCCTGGTCATCGGGTGGCGCGGTATTCGACTTTTGATCCTCCGAGGCGCACCAACCCCCGATTGCCAGCATACTCGCCAAGGCAATCGCGGCTAACCCCTGCACTGATGTCCGACGCAGTAAAGGAGCTGTCATGTTAGCAGCCCTCTTGGAAAGAACCCGAGCCGAAACCTGCCCGCCTGGGGATGCGGCTCATCATTTCAGTTCTACCACTGGGTTGATTCTAGCACACATCCTCGACCGGTGTTACGAAGTGAAAGTATACAGCCCGTACTTTTACAGAATGATGACAATCTGATGTGCGACTGGCAGACCAGGCCGAATCTATTCTGACTTTACGAAGCGTAGCGCCGGCTTCCAGCCGCCACAGGAGGCGCCAAGATGGCGGCGTTACGCTCAAATTATGACAGCACCCAGTTTTCCATTGACTCGCGATGCCGAGTGACGGATACTTGTCCGTACCGATTCCTTCCGTCCAAACGAAACTTCGGTACATCTGGATATCCTAGTTGGCCGCGTTGGCAAAGCATAACGCCGGCCACACACCATGTTTATTAACCGGATCGTCAATCCGAGCAATCAAATAGGGGAGGCGTATGGGTGCCAAATATATCTTTGTTACCGGAGGCGTAGTCAGCTCATTGGGAAAGGGGCTGGCCTCCGCGTCAATCGGCGCACTCCTGGAGGCGCGCGGGGTAAAAGTTTCGCTTCTGAAATTTGATCCTTATTTAAATGTCGATCCCGGCACGATGAGCCCGTTTCAACACGGCGAAGTTTTTGTCACCGACGACGGCGCCGAAACCGACCTCGATCTAGGGCACTACGAGCGTTTCACCCACGTCCGTATGCTCCGCGACAACAACTGTACTGCCGGCCGCATCTATGAAACCATCATTAGCAAGGAGCGGCGTGGCGACTACCTCGGCAAGACGGTGCAGGTCATCCCTCACGTCACCAATGAAATCAAGGCGGCAATCCGCAAGGTGGCGACCGATGTGGACGTGGTGATCGTCGAGGTGGGCGGCACGGTGGGCGACATCGAATCCCTGCCATTTCTCGAAGCGATTCGGCAAGTGCGTCTGGAAAAGGGTCGCGACAACGTATTGTTCGTTCACCTCACGCTGATTCCCTTCATTGGAGCCGCCGGCGAGCTCAAGACCAAGCCGACGCAACATTCCGTCAAGGAGTTGCGCGAAATCGGTATCCAGCCGGATATCCTGCTGTGCCGAACGGATCATTTCCTTTCTCCGGAGATCAAGGAAAAAATCGCACTGTTCTGCAGCGTTGCGGAAGAAGCCGTCATTACCGCCAAGGACGTGGAGAATATTTACGAAGTTCCGCTGCAATTCGCCCATGAGGGGCTGGACACACAGGTTCTGCGCTGCTTGAAGATGGAGACTCGCGAGCGCAATTTGCAGCCTTGGTTGGATCTCGTGGAAAAAATTCGCCATCCGCTGGATGAGGTCAACATCGGAATCGTGGGCAAGTATGTCGGCTACCAGGATTCATACAAAAGTCTGCATGAAGCGCTTTTCCATGGCGGCATCGCGCGACGGGTGAAGGTGAACATCTCCTGGGTGGAGGCGGAAGGGTTGGAAGGCGACGCCTGCGAGGAACAGTTGCGCGATTTGGATGGCATTCTGGTGCCCGGGGGATTCGGGCGGCGCGGAATCCTGGGAATGTTGAAGGGAATCGAGTATGCCCGGACCCGCAAGATCCCGTATTTTGGAATTTGCCTGGGCATGCAGTGCGCCGTCATCGAGTACGCGCGCAATGTGTGCGGCCTCACGGGGGCGGACAGCTCCGAGTTTGATCCCTCGACACCCCACCGGGTGATTTACAAATTGCGGGAATTGCGCGGTATCGACGAACTCGGCGGCACCATGCGGTTGGGCGCATGGACCGCGCGCTTGAAGTCTGGCTCATTCGCTCACCGGGCGTACGGCTCACTGGAAATTTCCGAGCGCCACCGCCATCGTTATGAGTTCAACCGTGAGTACGAAGAAACCCTGGTGGCGAACGGATTGCAATTGACCGGGGCGACGCCCGACGGCACCTATGTGGAGATCGTGGAAATTCGCGACCATCCGTGGTTCTTGGGTTGCCAATTCCATCCGGAATTCAAGTCACGGCCCCTGGAGCCGCATCCACTGTTTACGGCGTTTGTCACCGCCGCGCATGAGTACCGGATCGAGCGGCTGAAATCGGCCGGCGCGCATGCGGCGTCGAAAGTGGGATCTACGGGAGTCGTAACGGGTAGCTTGGCAGCTAAGGAAGCCGGTGGTTCGAGTTCTTTATGAGCCGTGTAGTGCGAATTGGCAAGCTGAAGATTGGTGAGGGGCAGCCCCTGGTGGTGATCGCTGGCCCGTGTGTTATCGAAAGCGAAGCGCACGCCCTGAAAATGGCCGAGCGTCTTGCCGCCGCCGCTAGGGACTTGCACGTTCCGTACGTTTTCAAAGCCTCTTACGACAAAGCCAACCGGACGGCCATTGAATCCTATCGCGGTCCGGGAGTGGCGCGCGGGCTCGAGATCCTGGCGCGAATCAAGCGCGAACTCGCCGTTCCGATCCTCACGGACGTTCACGAGGTGGGGCAGGTGCAGGCCACGGCCGAGGTCTGCGACATTCTTCAAATCCCCGCCTTCCTCTGTCGCCAGACCGACTTGCTACTGGAAGTTGGCCGCTCCGGCACAGTGGTGAACATCAAAAAGGGTCAGTTCCTATCGCCCTGGGACATCCGCCACGCCATCGAAAAAGTCCGGAGTACCGGGAATGAACGCATTCTGGTGACGGAACGCGGTGCCAGCTTCGGGTACAACAACCTGGTTGTGGATATGCGGGGTTTGGCGATCATGAAAGAGTTTGGCGTTCCCGTCATCCTCGACGTTACCCACTCGCTCCAGCTTCCCGGCGGCGAAGGTAACCGCAGCGGCGGCCAGCCACAGTACATTGAAACGCTGGCGCGTGCCGGCGTCGCGGCGGGAGTGAATGGCATTTTTATGGAAGTCCACAACAAGCCTTCCCAGGCACTCTCCGACGGAGCGAACTCGCTGGACCTGCGCCGCTTCAAGCCGCTGGTTTCACGGTTGCGTGATTTGGCGGATTTCGTGAGGAAGCTCTAGACCGGCGGTCAGAAGCGGGCCGCCAGGGGGTAGCGCGGACCTGTTCTGGAGGTCCGCGGCTCGTCCCCTTTTGGCAAGGAAAAGCCGCGGACCTACCAGAGAGGCGCGCTACCGTTGCTTGCTACTCTTCCCGCAAAGCTTCAATGGGTTCAATTGATGCTGCCTTGTGTGCGGGAATAAACGAAGCCAGCGATCCCACCACCAGCAGAACCAGAGGAACCGCTGCATAAGTCCACGGGTCGGAAGGCCGGACCTGGTATAGGAAGCTTTGTATCAGCCGTCCCGCCGCCAACGCCAACACCAGGCCGGCGCTGAGACCTGCTCCGATCAGCACCACGGACTGTTTCAGAACCATTTGCGCTGCGCTCTCGGGGGTGGCCCCCAAGGCCATACGGATGCCGATCTCGCGACGCCGATAGCTCACCATTTGCACCAAAACTCCGTAAAGCCCCGCCACCACCATAACCACGGCGAGTCCAGCGAAGGACGCAATCAAATAGAGGGCCAGCCGCTGACTAAAGCTGTCCTTGTCAACCGCCTCCCGCATGGTCTGGAAATCACTGAGGGCAAAGCCGGGTGAGACTTGATGAAAGATGGAACGCATCTCGGACGCGATGGGAATATCAGCGCGCGTTTTCACCACGAAACTCACCATCGTGTTCAGCAGAGCCTGATAAAAAAGTGAGGTCGTCGGTATCTGTTGAGGTGGCAAGAGAATCAGGGGGGCTGCGGCACTACCGATGCTGTTGTCCTTCTGGTCGGCCAGCACGCCAACGATAGTATACGGCTTCATCATGCCGCTCTCCTTGCCGCCAAGATCAAGCTGCTTCTGGAGGGGATCTTCTCCGGCGAAATACTTCCTGGCGAGCGTTTCGTTTATCACCGCAACATAGGATGCGTTAGCAGTGTCGCTGTCGTTCACCATGCGTCCGCGCCGAACCGGCGTGCCGAGCGTCCGGGCATAGTCCCCACTCGCGGCCGTAATCCGGGCCCCAGGTTCCGGCGATGGATCACTTGGCCGTCCGAGAATCTTAAAGGTCGTACTCACACCCATTCCGGAAAGTGGTGGAGCCGTGGCCAGGGCAGCGCTTTGCACCCCGGGAATATTCCGAATGCGCTCCAGAACCGGAGCATAGACCAAGGTGGCCACAGACGCGGGGGCATGGACGGTATCTTCGGAGACGGACATCTGGGCAAAGCCGGCCGCATCACCCGGCATGGCGGTGAAGCTGGTCACGTGGGCGGTATCAAAGCCCAGATGTACACGCTGCAAGTTCCAGAGGGTGTGGAAGAGCAACCCGCTACCGATCAGCAACAGGGTGGAGAGAGCGACTTCGCCCGCCACCAGCCATCCGCTCAGCCGGCCTTTTACCGACCGCGCGCCGACCCCGCGGGAAGCCGCTTGCAGCGCCGCCTGCGGGTTAGTCCTCGCTACCAGAAGAGCCGGGAGCACCGAAGACAGAAGTGTGGTGAGTGTGGCCACCGCCACCAGAGCCAGCAGCACCGTCCCGTGGATGGCGATGGAGTCAGCGCGTGGAATGGTTTCATCGGGAAGTTTTTGCACGCCGAGCAGCGCCAAGTTGGCGAGCACCATTCCCAATCCGCACCCCACGACGCTGAGCAGCAACCCTTCCGTCAGCATTTGCCGGATAAGACGCCAGCGGCTGGCGCCCAGCGCCGCACGCACCGCAAACTCCTTTTGACGGCCCAGGCAGCGAGCCAGCAGCAGATTGGCGACATTCGAGCAAGCAATCAGGAGCACCAGCGCCAATGCTCCGAGAAGGGCATAAAAGACGGGACGCACCGGGCCGGTGAGAAGCTCCTGATACGATGAAGCGCGGAAGGCCAGATCCTTCCCCACCGAAGGATCGCTTTGGGCAATTCGTTTGGCAATGGCCTTCAGTTCGTCCTGCTCGGCGGCCACAGAAACCCCCGACCGCAATTGCCCAAGAACGTCAAAAACAACCATCCCGCGCTCCTTAAGCATCTCGGGCGTCGGCTGAAGAGGCAGCCATACTCCCTTCTTGACGTAGGTCCCCATTTGTTCGGGGAAGCGGAAGTCCTGCGGCATCACGCCGACGACCGTCCGGCTGACGCCCCCGATGTTCACAGTCCTGCCCACGATACCGGGGTCCGCTTGAAAACTCTGCCGCCATAGCCCTTCTGAAAGCAGAGCGACCTCGGATCCTCCCGCTCGCCCCTCTTCTTCCGTAAAAGTCCTTCCCAGCAAGGGGCGCGTTCCCAGAACCGAGAAGACGTTGGGCGTCACCCGCGGGGCGACGACACTCTCCGAACTGTCCTTGGTGACAACCACACTTAAATCGGGGATATAACACGCGACGGCCGCAAGCCGCTGAGACTGCTCCCTGATATCGCGATAATTCAGCCACGACGTGGCCTGAAATCCAGGGGTGTCGGATGCGGGCCCGATGAATATCAGACGATTGGGATGCGCATAGGGGAGAGGGCGCAACAGAACGCTTTCCACCACCGTGAAGAGCGCCAGGTTCGGGCCTACTCCCAGCGCCAGGGTCATCACGGCCAGGAAGGCAACTCCCGGAGACAAGAGCAACTGACGTAATGCGTAGCGCAGATCTTGAAGTAGAGTTTGCACTGAGGACTCCCGTCACTTGTCAGCTTCGTTCGTTAGCACGCATCTTCACTGCCAAACGGCTATAACTGTAAGTTCTTTACGTTCCGGGAGCTATGCGGTTTGACTCAGCGAACATTCGTGATTTTTGTGCGAAACCGAACAATGGGTGTCCGAAAATGAACATGTGTAAGTATCCTCCGACCAGTCCCAAAGAAAGAGTCAACCACCGTAAGTGATTCGGTCGCCTGCTGACGCGGGCAGAAGAGCTAACCACAACGGCCTCCCCCACGGCTGCCGCCGTGGGCACACAATCTGTCGGCCCGAACGGGCCTGAATATCGTCACATCCACGGATGTTTTCTGGGGGCGGTTCGCGAACCGCCCCGGCGGCGCGCTGGGAAATTCGTGATCCCGCGCTGCCATTTCCGACCCGTAGGAAATTGGGAAGAAAAATCGGACTGGATGTTCCTATCCCCATCAAATCCTGGGGGCATTTCCATCGATCTTGGCCGTCAACGAGCTAGGCTATAAAGTGGAGGACTGTGCCGGGTGGAAACGCGCAGCGTGGCGAGGTCCGAGGTCTCGGTGCTGGCGAACAGGTGCAGGCCCCGCCTTTAGCCCCCAGTAGGCGTAGAGATGTTAAAAATGAAGGTCGAACCGACTATGTGTATGAAAATAAAGCAATAGCGTCAAAATATAGATCGACAATAGCGGCACTTCCACGTGAAAATGCAGTTATTTCGCGGTAATCGGCAGGACTCGGTCGGGCTTTATGGCGGTATTGCACAGTTTGCGTGCTGATTCAGTGCGAAGTGATGGCGTTCCTTTTTCTAGTTTCGAATTTCGAGTTTCGAACTTTCATTAGGTTCACGGCCCAGACCGCTACGTTCAAGTTGGCGCTATAATGCTGCCGACGAAAGGACTCACGATATGAACAAGACGATGCGGGGTGCGTATCTTCCTGGCAACAACACTGTGGAACTCCGGGAGGTCGCGATTCCGGAACCCGGCCACGGCGAGATGTTGGTTCGTATGAAGGCTTCGACCATTTGCGGTTCGGATATCCGATGTATCTACCACGAGCACCTCGGCAAGGGGGTCGAGCGCTATCAGGGGGTGATCGCGGGCCACGAGCCTAGCGGCCAAATCGTCAAAGCGGGGCCCGGCTGCCGTAGGTTTCAAGAGGGCGACCGGGTCATCGTCTACCACATATCCGGCTGCGGTCTCTGCAACGACTGTCGGCGCGGCTACATGATCTCCTGCACCAGCGTGAAATACCGCCGCGCCTACGGTTGGCAGCGGGATGGCGGAATGGCGGATTACCTTCTGGCCGAGGAAAAGGACCTGATTTTCCTTCCTGATGAACTAACTTTCGCAGACGGCGCGCAGGTGGCCTGCGGTTTTGGAACTGTTTACGAAGGTCTACAGAGGGTGGGGATCAGCGGAACCGATTCTGTGCTGATCACGGGCCTGGGACCGGTGGGACTCGCCGCCGCAGCGTTGTCTCGGGCACTGGGCGCCCGTCGGATCATCGGCATTGACGTCATCGATGAGCGCATGAAGCTCGCTCGAGACCTGGGCTTGTGTGACGACGTACTTGCCAGTGGCCCGGATAACGTTGCACAAGTGAAAGAATTGACAGGAGGGCAAGGCGTCGAACGCGCGGTTGACTGTTCCGCGAACGAGTTTGCCCGCGCGACAGCCATCCGCGCCGCCCGCAAATGGGGCAGAATTGTCTTTTTGGGCGAGGGCGGCAAGGTAGACTTCAATCCTTCCCCCGACATCATTCACGACCAGAAGACCATCTTCGGTTCGTGGGTCAGCTCAATCTGGCTCATGGAGGAATTGGTGGAACGCTTGGTTCGATGGAACTTGCATCCCGCGGATTTGGTGACGCACCGGTTCGCGCTCGATAGGGTCGGCGAGGCCTACGCCCTGATGGCCTCCGGAAAATGCGGCAAAGTCGCGGTCTGCTTTGACGAAGAGCTTGCCGCAGCCTGAACGCACCGCAGGTTTGCTTCGCTCTCCACGTATCTCATTGAAATTATGTCTCTTGCCTTCCCGACGGGGTTATGCCCGGGGGAGGTTGTCACAAAATGTTCAAATCCACGTCACACATAAGTCACAGCCGGCTTGGTACTCTCCCCTCTAGATATCTGGACTAAGTCATAGTTGAAAACTTGGCGGAGTCGCTGAGGCGAGAAGGATCCACGATTAGGGACATTATGACCGAAGATTGGTCTTGACTTTGTGGGTTGCCCCTACGGATAATCGCCTCTTCCAACATCAATTCGCACTTTACGTGTCGAATGCGTTCATGCAGCTACCGCCGATGATCTCAACGTTTTCTTGGTCTTGGTTCTACGACTCAAAACTCTAGGCCGGAGGTGTAGATGTTGAGAAAGTTAGGTTGCATTCTGTTCGTGGCGGCTCTGTCGGTCGGCGTTGCATCCGCTCAGTCAACGTTTGGGACAATTCTGGGGACGGTCACGGACGCAACCGGAGCGGTAATTTCCAATGCCACAATAAAGATCATTAACACTGATGAAAACACGTCGCGAACCTTGACAACGGATGGCAGCGGCAACTATGACGCTGTCGATCTTAAGGAAGGGCACTATTCGGTGGAAGTCAGCAACACTGGTTTCAAGACCACGCGGGTTGATGGCTTGGAACTTGGGGCGCGCGTGGAGTTGCGCGTGAACGCCACGCTCGTCGTAGGAGAGATCACCCAACAGGTGGAAGTTAAGGGCGACAGCGTCGGCGTTATCACCACGGAAACCGAAACGGTTTCCTCCGCGTACAACAACCTCGAGATAACCAGCCTTCCCACCAACTACCGGGCGTCAGGCAATGGCAACAGCCCGTATTATCTGCTTGAGATCCTGCCCGGCATGCAGACCGACCAGAGCGGCAATCTCTCCATTCAAGGCGGTCTGCAATCGCAGTCGCAGTTCAGCGTAGACGGCATTTCCATCACCGATGTGACCGGCAACAAGCCGCTTCACAACGCATTCCCTTCGGCGGAAGACATCTCCGAAATGAAGGTGCAAGGAGTAGGAAGCCCGGCGGAATTTGAACAACCGGGTGACGTGACAACGACCACGAAAGGCGGCACAAACGATCTGCACGGATCCGGGTTCTGGTACACACAGAACGCCGCCCTTAACGCCACCCCCTACGGCGCCGTCACGAAACCCTCCCAGGTCGCCAACGACTTCGGGGGCAGTTTGGGCGGGCCGGTGGTCATTCCCCACCTCTACGACGGCAAGAACAAGTCTTTCTTCTACGGCGACTACGAAGGCTTTCGGCTGCCGCGCACCAGTACGATTGAGAACACTGTTCCCACCGCGGCCATGCGGCAAGGCAATCTGGGTTTTCTTTGCACGCAACAACCAGGAGATTCTTTCAGCGCTTCCGGCATCTGCAACAACACGAAATACCAGCTTTACAGTCCTTACAACGGAGCGCCTTACGCAAGCAACGTCGTCACGGGGATCAATTCGGCGGCAACGGCGTTCCTCGGGTTTTATCCCCTCCCCAACGTGGGAAGTGCCTTCACCTCAGACAACTACCGTACGAATGTTCCGGCGAACCTGGATTCCAATGGTTTTGACGTTCGGGGAGACCAGTATTTCGGCCAGAAGCTCTTCGTCACCGGACGGTACACTTACAAGAATGTTCCCGAATTATCGCCCGAGCAACTGACCATTCCTTCCAGTACGCAATTCGAGCACGTGCGCATGCTCGTTGCTTCGGGGACGTATACGTTCCGGCCCACGCTGCTGAACGAATTCCGTTTCGGGTTGACCGACGATCTTACGGGGACGACGAATCCTTACAACGGCAAGCCCTTCACAAACTCTCTCGGGTTCGCCAACATCAACGACTTGTGGTACAACGGCCTTCCCGAGATCGATTTTAACGGAAGCAGCGGGACTCAAGGTCTTACCGTTGACAGGCTTAATTCGAACGGCCAGTCGAGGACCTATGAGTTTGCCGACAACTTGAGCTGGGTCAAGGGCCGCCACTCCTTCAAGTTCGGGATGGACGCGCAGAAATTGCGTGCCGTAAGCGCTTTGGGCTTCCAGGGCGCTGACAACTATGGAACCTATGGGTTCAACGGCATGTTTACAGGTTACGATTTCTCCGATTTCCTAATCGGCGCCCCCGCCACGTCGTTCTTGGACAACGTCCAGTTGGATAACGATGGCCGAAACTACATCCTTGGCTTCTTCGCGCAAGATAGCTATAAAGTCAGCAAACGCCTGACCTTGGAACTGGGTGTACGATTTGACTATCACCCGGGTTACAGCGACGCCAGCGGCCAGATTGGCAACTTCATACAAACTCCTCTATCGGGCGGAGCAG
Source organism: Terriglobia bacterium (assembly GCA_052139985.1). GTDB lineage: Bacteria > Acidobacteriota > Terriglobia > UBA7540 > UBA7540 > Bog-366. Next base: position 72,078 of record JBKQVI010000044.1, on the reverse strand, counting down.
TGTATCCCAACGGAGCTGCCAGCCTCTTGGGAACCTCGTTCCTCCAGTCTTTCGACGCCTGCCCGAATGCGGCCCTCCCCGGCCTCGCAAACGACCCCACTTCCGCTAACGGCGCACCCTGCACCCCGGTTGAGACCGCATCCCAGGCGGGCATTCCCGAGGGGCTTCGCGCCACCTCCAAACGCGCATTGCCGCGCTTTGGCTTTGCCTACAAGCTCACCGACGACGATAAGACCGTGCTGCGCGGCGGCATCGGCGCTTACCAGGCGTCAACCTTGGGTTCTGTCTACTACTCGCTCACCGGAACCCTTCAGGCGTATACGAACGAATACTATAACGTTGAAACGACGGGCGTGGGACCAGCCTTCACTTGGCCCGCCACTTCCTTCGGTAACGCGGGAATCGCGCCGTACGGATCCGCGTACTTCGGCACGGCCAACTCGATCGCCTGGAAAGAGCCCTATTCCCTCCAGTGGAACCTTTCCCTGGAGCGCGACCTCGGGCGAGGAACGGGGCTGCGCCTCACCTACATCGGCATGAACACTACCAACCTCGTCTGGGCGCCCAACGATAACCAATCGCTTCCCTCAACCATTCCCTATTCCGAGCAACCCCTCAGCAGTCGGCCTTACCCCAATTGGGGTGTTGTAAACACCCGGGCTAACGGCGCGACCGCCACGAATGAAGAAGCGCAGCTTGAAATCACTCACCGAGTCAGTGGGGGACTGACTCTCGATTCCACTTACAGTTGGACCCGCAACCTGGCGGACAACCTTGGGGCCGGGAATGCGGGCAGCCTGTGCGGAGAGACGGCGTGCAACCGGTCGGAGGACTTTTACGATCGTCGCATGGAAAAAGGCAACGCCTACGCTCCCTACGCCAATGACTGGGTTTCCACGGTGGTCTACAAGCTTCCAGTTGGAACCGGTAAACGATTTGCGAACACCGATAATAAAATCCTGAATGCGGTCATCGGCGGATGGCAAACGAACAACGTTTTCACGGTCCATTCGGGCCCCTTCCTGACCCCCTACTTCACCTCGGGCGATCCCTCCGGAACAGGCTCGGGAATTATCGGGCGTGCCCAGCGTCCCGACCGCGTTGGCAACTTTATTCCTGCTCAAAAGAATGCGGCGGAATGGATCGATGGCGCGGGATTCGCGTGCCCGGGCGGGAGCTGCAGCATCGGTGAGGGCGGGTCAACGCCACCTCCTATCGGCCGCTTCGGTACGTCTGGTGAAGGCATCGTGACCGGGCCGGGTGCCATCGACTGGGACACGGGAATTTCCAAGAGCTTCAACCTTACCGAGCGCGCCAAGTTGCGGTTTGAGTTTTCCTTTGTCAACGTGATGAATCATCTCAACCTGGGAATTCCCAACCTGAACATCACGAATGTTAATAACCCGTCCACGGGACTTTGCGGTTTCGGCTGCATTACGTCATCGCAGGGATTGTTCTCGTTCGCATCGGGCGCTCGCCAGGGTCAGATCACGGCACGCATCGACTTCTAAGTCTCCGCACGACCTGAATCCTCGAGGCAGAGCGGAAGCTAGCGTCTTCCGCTCTGCTCTCTTTTTTTGACGCGACAACGGTCAGTATTAGCTGTGAGTGAAACCCCAGGTCCACGTCACAGTCGTGCCGATCTGGAGTGCGGGAGCAAGCTGCCGCACTCCATAATTCGCGCAGATCTCGTGCCTCAGCGTCAAGAGAAGTTGCCGGTGACGCCTTGGAAGCCGCGGACCGCCTGTTTGAGAATCCACCGAACGGCGCGCCCATCGTTGTAACAGAATGCCAGGTTGTGGTTCAGCGTCGAGAAGCAGTGCGGTTGGCATTCCTTTTTCATCTCCTTGAGCTGGCCATCTTCGAAACGCGGATTCTCAATGGTGCCCCAGTTGTGGGTAGCCGAATACATGGGGAAGCAGGGGCCCAGCGTGCCGTCCACGCGCACGATGACGTCGTTCTGCCCGGCGCGGCAGTTCCAATCCTGGAGTTTGCCGTGCATGAACTCCCGCATATCCATCAACCGCTGTACCGAGTTCACCATCTTGTAGCCGGCGCAGTTCTTCTCGATAATCCAGTCGATCAGGCGATCCACTCGCGGAAAGTCCTGGGGCCGAATGAAGGTACGGCCCAGCCTCGGATGGTCCGGTAGATGGGGCCCGGGGTCCAGTGGCGTTTCGCAGGTGGGATATGGGGTTGTGCCAGCACGGCGGCGTGACCGCGAAGGAGTTCCGGATGTTGGGGGAAAACGGGCTCGGGCAGCGCTTCCGGCCCCGTCGGTTTGAGCGGCACCTTCGGCCGGTCAGGCTTCCCGGTTAGCAATTCGTGAAGTTGAACATCGAGTCTGAAGCTAGGCGCAATACTACTAGGCTTGCTCTCGGTCTGAAGACATCCCACGGAACCTCCTTAGGATGTGGATTGATCGTGCCGAGACAAGGCTCTCCGGTGCCGCCTTGGCAGCGGCCATTACCTCCTTTCAGGGATGTACTGTCTTGCCCTGAATTTGTGTAGATGTCCGAGGGGCTATGCTGGGTTCATGGGAGATTCGGGGGCACGCGTAGAGCTTGACAGTGCAGAATGCGGGTTTCTATAATTCAATTTGTGCTATGCTGAATGGTTGTCCAGCAGACGGACGAGCGGGAATAACTCAGTGGTAGAGTGCGACCTTGCCAAGGTCGAAGTCGTGGGTTCGAATCCCATTTCCCGCTCCATAAATTTCAGTGACAATCGAAGAGTGACAAATGACGAGCGGGAACCAGCGGAACCGAGCGTTGTGCTAGCCACTCAGCACTTGTCACGCGTCACTGTTCCCCCGGGCGCGGTACCCAAGTGGTAAGGGAGAGGTCTGCAAAACCTTTATGCGTGAGTTCGATTCTCACCCGCGCCTCCATACAACACCGTCCAGGTCAAGCTTAGACCTACTCCGCCGGCGAAAGCCCCCGTGTGGATCCAGGGGAGCGCTTGCTGGGAACCGCGCAAGTATTGTCCGCCCGGTGCGGCGGTGAGGTTCAGAGCGGGATAGAAAGTCGCGCGCTTCCTTGAGTCTCGCGTTAGCGGAGCGAATCTCCGCTACCTGCTGGAGCAGGTCGGGGCGCCTTCTTCGCGCGTCACGAAAAAGCCTGCAAATGGTAGTACAGAGAAAAATGCCCTTTCTTTTCTAGCCTCTGCGCCTCAGTGTCTCAGTGGTGAAACGGTGTTCGACGATTTCTTCACACCTTCTGCGGCGTGAGTATCTTGCCCGCGCGCCGCTGGCGGGTGCGTCCCACTCCCGCCTGGAGTCTCCACATTTTCGAAGGCGCATACTAACCGCGGATTCTGCGGACCTCCCCGCAACGGGCCGGATGGGCCATTTGCCACTCTCGTAAAGTGCGTTCTTTTTCTCTGGAAACCGTTCCGTGCAGGCTGGCTCTAACTTGCTCTGCGAATTGACCGCGACGCCTCGCGTCTTTCGGCGGGTAGGCGTTTACCGGCAAGTTGAATTGCTTAGCTCCTGGCGGCAAGGGGTTTCGTGCCGCGTTTCAGTGGGAAATGAAATGTAGCGACGAACCCAAGTCTGGCAAAGTCCGCCGCGGTCTTTGAGCCCCAAAGAGGCGATCTAACGAAGCCCAGGTTTTTGACCCCCAACGGGGCGAAATAACGGAGCCCAGGCTGAAGGCCTGGGTCAACCGAACCCCCATCAACCCCGAGCCCTGAAAGGGCGAACTACCCAATCCCCCCAACCAACCTTCACCACGGAGGCACGGAGGCACAGAGGCTGCGGATTCACGCGGATTGCCACGGATCACTTCGCCCGGAAATAATCCGTGATCGTCGGTGTCCATCTGTGGCTCAAAGCTTTGACCACGGAGTCACAGAGGAAAACCGGCGGATGCTCCGCGCCACAGGCTGCCCGGGCGGACGGACAGGCTCCCCTCCTGATTTAGTAGGGGGCGGAGCGGTCAGCGACGGGGTGGTTACGAGATTCAGGAGGGGACGGAGCGGTTAGTGACGGGGGGGTTACAGGACGCTAATTCCCAATCCATAATTCCTATTGGGGGGCGGCGGGAGTTATGATGTCGCTAAATCGGAAATATGGTGCCTGCTCCGGTTTCCCAGAATCCGTGGTGGGGGGGGGGCGGGGAGCCAGTTGATTTGGATGTCTGGGTGGCAGTGGTGGATTGCTGTCTCAAATTGGCGCTTCATCTGATCTGTGGTGTGGATCTGTCCGGGGTCGTCGAGAAATTCGACGCGGGTGAGACCTTGGCAGGTTTCGACTCCGATGGCGGGAGGGTTAGCGATGTACTGTTCGTACCGCAAGTGCTCGATTTCTTCTGGTGGGAGCGTGGTTGTAAGTCGGGCGATGATCGCTTTTCCGCGGCGCAGCGCAAGGGTTTTGTCAGCAAACCAGCCTAGGTCTTTGAGGAAGCTTCGGAATCTGGCTTGCGCCCAGGTTCCAGATTGCGCATAGGCTTGGAGGAGTTTCTTGTATTCGGCCTCTTGTGCGCGCTGACTGCGGGTGCGACGGGGGGCACATCGGTCGCACTGGCCGCGTTGATTGGCGTCCAGCAGCTTGGCTCCGCCTCTGGTGCACGTCTTGCGTGGTGTGCTCTTCATGTCGAGCCTACCTCCGTCCTTTCAAGTTTCCAACCTGGCTTCCAGTCTCTTGCGTAGAAGCGTGTAGCGCAGACCGCCGCAGTTGCGGTCTGCGGCTTTTGCGCACCGAAGGCCACGTGTCGAGGCGAGTGAACGTGATTGCGGCGTGCGGTACCGGAGGGACGCGGACCACAAATTCGGTGGTCCGCGCTACTTGCTGCTATGATCGGCGCTGAACGACGGGTCAAGTACACCAGAGGGGAAGGCGCCAAGTGTCGAATAATGTTGATGAGATGACGGAACGAATGCTTGCCGACGCAGGCATTGGAGCGAGTATGCGGGTACTCGATGTCGGCTGCGGGCCGGGCGCGGTTTCTCTCATGCTTTCACAACGCGTCGGAAGTCAGGGACACGTGTTCGCAGTCGATCACAACCCCAGGATGCTGGATGTGGCCCGTGAGAGGACGCGCGAAGCAGGCGTTTCCAACCTCACCTTCGTTGAGGGCGGGTTCGACGCAATCTTTCCGGAACACGGCACGCTGGACGCGGCGGTTGGTCGCCGCGTCCTGATGTATCAGCCCGATGCGCCGCAAGCCGTGGCACAGCTCGCTCGTGCGGTCCGCCCTGGCGGAGTGATCGCCTTTCAGGAGCACGATACCGTGGCGGTTACCGATAGTCGCACTTCGCTGCCGCTCCATGATCGTGTTCGCTCATGGCTGCGCGAGATGCTCCGCCAGGAAGGGGCAAATCTGCACATGGGTTTTGAGCTGTATTCGGCGCTGGCCGCTGCCGGGCTTTCTGTCGAGTGCCTACGTGCAGAAGCAAATGTGATGACGCCAACTGCCGCCTACCCCGTGGCCGCGATCATCCGAGCTGTACTCCCCCGCCTGCTGGAGCATGAGATAGTGACCGAGGTAGAGGCCGATGTCGAGACACTTGACGGTCGTTTGATGGCCGAGCGCAGCGAGGCCAACGCAATCTGTATCTGGGAGATGGTTTTCTGGGCGTCGGCTCGAAAGCAATGAGGGTAAGGCTTGGAGGAAACGGTGCCAGGGAGGAAACGGTGTCAGGGAACGGTGAGAAACCGTGTCAGGTACCCTTTCTCCTCCCGAAGAAGGTCGTCCACTTGTCGCCGATCTTCGTCAGCAGTTCCCGGACTTCCATCGTGTCTGGGCTTCTGCAAACTGCTGCCGGGTCCAAGGGGCAGCTTTGCTGAGTTTTGTATAACCTACCTCGGTGTTAGCTATTGATTTTAAAGTTCCTTTTTGTTCAATACGAGCTTCCCAATATGCATCAACGTAGTCAACCTTGAGAAGCGCATGGAGAGTCCAGAATGCCAAATCCGAAATACGCTGCCTACGAGGTCTCCAGGCCTTACTTTGAGTTGGTTCGAGGGGCGCTAGGCGACCTCGTTGATGGCGAGCACTTCTTCGACATCGTCACTGACGACGTCGTCTACGAGGTCCTCTACGACTTTCCCGGTTGGCCTCGCATTATCCAGGGGCGCGCCGATCTGATGGCCAAGTTCAGGGGCTATGGCAACAGCATTGAGCTTCAATCTGCCGATAAGTTGATTACCCATAAGGCAGACAATGGCCGTGTCATCGTCATCGAATATGAAGTCCATGGGACTGTCCTCGCGACAGGCGTAAAGTACAACAATCGGTTTTGCTCAATCATTCATATTAAAAACCGGAAAATTTCGCACTGGAGAGACTACATGGACTCTCTCGCGGCGTGGAACGTATTGACGGCGCCCGCTCGCTAAAGGGAATCCGGGACAGACACGATATTTCCTGTTTCTGTGGCCATCCTTCAGGGTTTTGAGCTTTACGCGGCGGCGTCCCTTGCCTCCCCGGCACCGGGTCACGGCCCCGGCTCACGGGTGGGGACACCCGCGCTACAAACGAGGGATTACCGGTAGAATGGACGCGGGTGAATAGCCGGGCGGTGGTTATGAGTTTTGGCCTCAAAGGAAACGGTGGTTCTCCCGCCGGAGGCGAACTCGCCGGACGGCACCGAAGTGCGCGTTGAGCCGCTACCTGCCAAGCCCCTGTCGGAACGTCTGAGCGACGTAATTGGCATCGTGCACGGAGGCCCTCCCGACTTGGCGGAGAAGCACGACCACTACCTTTACGGGACGCCCAAAAAGTGAAGCCTCTGCCTCGAGGTTCGCCGCCCAGCCCTCCAGGCCCTGCTGGGCGAGAACCGCTTCATCGGCCGCAGGGCTCTCGGCCAGACGGGACAGGTCCCAGCGCTAGAGACAGTGACAAGTGACGAGTGGAATGTGACGAGCAATCCGCCCCGAGCAGCTAAACCTCAATCCCCAACCCTGAGTTTCTAGTCCCGCCTGCCTTCTACCGTATCCCGTATCCCGCTTGTCTGCCCCCTCGCAGTGCCCCCGACACTCCCCCGCTTCGTTTATCGGCGGAAGTGGGAAGGGGGATAAAGGAATATTCTTGGTTGGCGGCGGGGCCGCTCGAGAAGTGACCCCTCACCCGGGTCGCGACGGCTGGTGAGAACGCCTGTAGCGGGCCACCTTCTCCGAATTTTGGGGTCCGATAGGCCCCGTCGGGGTCCAGAAGTCGGACTCCCCCGCGGAGAAGGAAAACACAGTTTTTCTGCGCCTGCGCGCGTAATTGGTTTTCCCTGTCGGCCGGGGGAGAGGTGTGGGCAGATGAGCCCCAAAGGGGCGCTCTAACGAAGCCCAGGCCAACGGCCGGGGTCGACGGGACCCAAACCGATACCCGAGCCCTGAAAGGGCGGGACAATTTTTTTCAATCCCATACGTACCACTCATCGGGCAATGGTGTGCGCGTCGAGGAAATGAGGCTTGGGGAGCACCTATCTCGCCCTTTCAGGGCTGGCGGTGATATTTGTGATCTAATTCAAACCCAGGCCTTCAGCCTGGGCTTCGTTATTTTGCCCCTTTGGGGCTAAATCAACGGCCCTCCGGCAGAATTAATGGCGTTGGATCTACGGCCCCCTCGGGCTGAATCAACGCCCCTTTTGGGCTGAATCGACGGGACTCTGGGGCTCAGAATCGTGGCAGGTTTCTCCGCGACCAGCAAGCACCTGGCCGTATGGTCGCTGAACCGTAGATGTGGTCGGCGCGATGATCTTTGAGGGCCTGGTTTTGGGGCGCACCCGAAATGTACAAACTCCTGGAGGGAGCTTCCCGCCGCCTGGAAGGCGCGGGCAAGATGCCCACGCCCCAGCGGGCGAGACGCCCACGGTACAAGTTTTGCGTCATGCTCTACGAGAGAAGGCGTAAGCGTACGAGAAGGCCAGCCTTCACCTCTTGGGTTGTACAGCCGATTTCGCGCTGACGCACAGTCCACGGACATCATCCGCGGCAGTTGTGCACGCATTCCTCTGCGCGTGTATTACCCTCAACTGTGAGTCGGTGCGCCCACGGGAAACAGGTTCTTTGCCCGGACGTGCTGACCGGAGCGAGCAGACTATGGATCGCCGAGCGTTTCTGAAAAACGCGGCGGGGTTAGGGCTTGTCTCCAGCGCGTGGCCCGCCGTAAGCCTGTTTGGGATGAGGTTTCTGCGCCCGGTCGATTCCCACTAGCTCCTTCGCTCGTCGATCCTTGGGTGACCCAGCACCGGCCTTCCGGCCTGTACACTTTCCGCCTGTGGGCGGATGGAATTCCCCAGACCACAAACGTCTTTCTCAAGACCCGGGGATAAGAGTTCGCAGCCGAGGAAAAAACTTCCCAATTCCTGTTCGGGTGAAACGCCCACCTGGCGCTTCGCTCCGCCCTTTCCACAAGCGGGCGCAGGCTTTGATGATAATCGCGCTTCACCCGAAGATTTTGCTCTCGCCGTTGCAGTGGAAGCCCAATTTCGGCGGCAAATCTTCCATCGGCCCCATCCACTGCAATTCCTGGTCAATGTCGGGGTGCAGTCGATACTTTTTGCGTACAGCTTCGAGCGATGCACCCTCAATGCGAATCTTCTTCAGGTCGTAGTTACCTAGCCCTACCTGGCCGGAATACACCAGGTAACCCACCCACGACGGGTCGATGCCCATGGCTTCCAGTCCCACGCGATCCGCCGCGATGTAATCCGTTGAGGCAATCGCGATGCGGGAGGGCACAGGATTGCCGGAATTCGGGCCGTCACCTTCCATCCCTTCATAGCCGTCGATCACCGTGGCGCCCCAGTTGGGCTGGAGCTTTTGCGCGGTCAGCAGCATGTTGTAGTGGTTCTGCCGAACGCCCACATGGTACTTTCGCTTGTCGTCCCAGGGTTTCTCCCCCGGCGCACTGTGCAACGGCGACCCCAGTACCAGATTCTTCACCGAAAGCGTTGCCACCACGGCATTATGCGTCTTCATGATGGCCGAGCAAATCACGAAGGCATCAGGATCGAGAAGGCGCGCCGCCAACCGGACGGGCGACACATGCAGGTCAAAATCGATGAGAGGAATCGTCTCGTACTTTCCCTCGCGGCTCAGGTCCACGAGAGTGATCTTCTGATCGCGATATTCGCCCGGCAGGCGCGTGTAATGGAAATTCTCGTAACCCTCGAGCGTGTCGCCCGCCGAGGCTTCGGCGATCACAATGGGCCCGTGAAAGCGCGGTGCGAGGTACTCGACGATTCCCCGCAGAGCGTCGGCGTGCGTGGAAGCAAGTTGATTCACCGTGTTGACGATGTTCGGTTTGATGACGACGTACTTCTTCTGGCGCAGCTTGGGCAGGATCTGGTCATCAATGGCAGTGAGCGCCGCGCAAACGTTTTTGCGGCGGTCCTCGCCCTGCATGATCGAGACCCGCGAAATCCCGGGGAATTCCTTCACCATCGGCGCGACGGAAAGGGCGGGCGGCGCCTGCGAACTCAGTCGGTGGGCAGGTACAAGGAGAAAGCCGGTTCCGGTGGCTTGCAAGAATTTGCGGCGGGAGAAAATCACTGGATTATTACCTCCACGCGTTCTATGATATCACCGTTCGCAGGTTATGACAGTCATCAATGATTTGAGGAAGGATATAGACAAAATGTCAACTCGACGAAACTTCCTATCTGCAGGGCTTCTTACCTCTGTGGCGGGTCTTGTACCTGCTACGACCTTTTCGGAACAGTTGGAAAGAACAGGCGCCAAGGGTCTCAGCTATCGCACTTTGGGAAAAACCGGCCTCAAAGTAACCAGCGTGGGATTTGGCTGTATGGTGACCTCCGACGCCAGTGTGATCGCGCGCGCGGCGGACGTGGGCATCAACTACTTCGACACCTGCCGCAGCTACCAGCACGGCAACAACGAGCGGTTGGTGGCCACGGGACTCAAGGGCAAGCGGCAGAGCGTGGTTCTTTCCAGCAAGACCGATGGGGCCACCAAGCAGGCGGCGCTGCAAGAGCTTGACACCTCGCTCAGTGAATTGGCGACCGACCACTTGGACATCTGGTACTTGCACATGAAGGACAGTCCAAACAATCTGCCTGATGAACTCTTCGAGGCGCAGCAAGTTGCCCGGCGGCAAGGCAAGATTCGCTTTGCCGGAGTGAGCACCCACAACCCCAAGGATATGGTTCCGTTCCTGGTGAAAAAGGGTGCGACGGATGTGGTGCTGTCCGCTTACAACTTCACAATGGACAAGGCCGCTACGGATGCCCTCGCGCAGGCAAACGCGGCAGGCATGGGTGTGGTGGCCATGAAGGTGATGGCCGGCGGGTTCCGCAGGAGCAAGCCGGATGATCCGAATACCGCCAAGCTGAAGCGCGACGGCGCCATGTTGGCGGCGCTCAAGTGGGTGCTGAAGGACCCTTCGGTGCAGACTACCATTCCGGGCATGACCGATATGGATCAGCTCGATGAAAACCTGAAGGCCATGACGGAGCCTTACTCGCCCAAGGAAGAACAGCTTCTGGCTCAGCAATTGGATTTCATCACGCCGCTCTATTGCCGCATGTGCGGCGAGTGCGATGGCCATTGCGCCAAAGGTTTGCCGGTGGCGGACGTCCTCCGCTACGTGATGTATGCCGACGGCTATGGCCAGTTCGAATTGGGCCGCGACCACTTTAAGAAATTGCCAGTGGAATTAGCCGCGGTGCGCTGCGGCGACTGCGCGACGTGCACGGTGAATTGCCGGTTTGGCGTGAAGGTGCCGCAACGCCTAAGCCGCGCGCAGGAGATGTTTGCGTAGCGTGGAATAGGTGCCGGGTGTCAGAAACTGGCATTACGCTGAGAACCTGAAGCTTGGCACCTCCTGCGCTTTGCTTTGCTCTGCGCTGAAGTTGCGTTTAAGTCCCAACCATGAGAATTCCTTTTCCCATTCTTCGTTTTGCGTTTCTTCTGCTCGTCTGCCCCCTATTTGCCGCGCCACTTTCGTCGGCTGCGGACGTTGCCAGTTGTTCGCTTGTCCCAGGCTGGCGGCAGGACGGCGCTGCACGTCACTTCACCACCGACAATCTGTATGAATACATGGACGGTAACTCGGAAAGCTACTTCGCATATGGATTTACCCAGATGCAGGGCGTAACGTGCAAATCCGGCGACAATACGCTGGTGATCGACATTTCCGAAATGGTGGATGCAGACGCTGCCTACGGAATTTTTAGCGGCAACCGCGATCCCGGCCACCCGCTGGAGAAGATCGGCATGGGGGGACAGATTCTGCCGCGCCGGGGCACCTTTGCCAAGGGGAACTATTACGTCGAGATCTCCGCAACCCCAGATGTCGATCACACCTCAGAGTTGACTGCCTTTATCACCGCCATGGACAAGCTTCTGGAAGGTCGGACCACGCTACCGGACGCACTCGGCTGGTTTCCGGCGGAAAGACTCGTCAGTGCGCGCATGATTCCGCAAAGCGTTCTCGGCGTGCGACTGCTCAAGCGCGGCTATGTGGCGCAGTACGACCAGGGCAAGGCTTTTGTGGTGTTGGAGACCTCTCCTCAATCGGCCGCAGCGGTGATGGCCAAACTTCGCCAGCGCTACCCGGCGGCGCAGGCCGCGCAGGTCGCGGAAGAGGCTCTTCAGTTGCAAGATAAATATCTCGGTGGCGTCTGCTTTTTCCGCAAGGGGAAGTACATCGGCGGTTACGCGAATATGCCCGACGCCGCGACCGCCACTGCCGCGTCTCCTGCCCTAGCGGCAAGGTTGCCCTAAATTCCCGCCATATTTTGCTGCTTCAAAAGCTAATTTTGATCTATGCCCGTCACGCTATTCCGGTTAAACTTTATATTGGTGCCGCAGCAGTATCGGCGTGGCCATCCCGGACTAAATCATGAGCTGACAGTTTTCATCTGCTGAGAGCTGACAGCTTGATCTTAAAGGATACCTATGACTGACTTCACCCCGACGGAGCGCACGCAAGTGCGCCGCTTGCCCAAGCGCGGTGTTTATGAGCGCGAGACGGTATATCGTATTCTTGATGAGGGCTTGGTATGCCACGTTGGGTTTGTGGCGGACGGCAAACCGCTGGTGATTCCCACCGGCTACGGCCGCAAGGACGACACGCTCTATATCCACGGCTCTCCGGCCAGCCGCATGTTTCGCGCCCTAGGCAAGGGCGCAGACGTGTGCGTCACCGTTACGTTAATAGACGGGCTTGTGCTGGCGCGCTCAGCTTTCCATCACTCGATAAATTACCGTTCCGTGGTTATTTTCGGCAAGGCCACGGTGCTGGAATATCCTGCCGCGAAGCGGGAAGCGCTGCACGTCTTTACCGAGCACGTTGCGCCCGGTCGCTGGCAGGAAGTCCGCCAACCCTCGGAGAAGGAACTGCAGGCCACGACCGTTTTGGCCCTGCCCCTGGAAGAATGTTCCGCTAAGGTGCGCGTCGGCCCACCCATCGACGATGAAGAAGACTATGCGCTTCCTGTTTGGGCGGGAGTCCTTCCCCTCGATCTCATGCCGAATACGCCGCTCGCGGACGACCGGCTTCCCAAGGAAATCGGCGTTCCGGAGTACGTTCGAACATACACCCGAAGACGCCGGTAGTGCGTCGATCGGCAAATTATGTGGCGAGCTTTCCTCCTCCAGGGTAGAGGCTCGTCCGCGCGGAAAACAGAAAACTTGCGTTGCACGCTGTCGTAATCCAGATACACCAAGCCCTTGCGATTCATCGGCATTCAGAATTAGCTAACCGGGAAGACGTGCGGTGCACCTTTACGCCCGCCGAATTCCTTCGGGCATTCGCCTCTTGCGGATGGCGCGGAGTGCAAGTTCGATTTTCTTCTCCCGCGACGCGTGTTATGATGACAACCTCCTCAGCAGCGTGCGACCCAGAGCCATCTTTGATTACAACCGAATAGGAGGGAGTCCGTGATCGTCAACAGGGCACGGGTCAAATGGTATCGCTTCTCTTATGCGTGCCACCGCTTAGCTTGGCCAGTGCGCTGGTTGACTTTGTATTTCGCTGCGCTTGCCGTCATCGAGTTCTTCGAGCTCCACCACGCGTTCGTCCGCCTTCCAGGACCGTTTTCACACTACTTGAATCCAGTGAGCGCTTCGGCCATCGCCCGACTCACTTTGGAATTTCGCCTTGAGCTTGCCTGGGTGGTGATTTTCGGGTTTCTTACGCTCATTTCCGCGTGGTTTGACATATGGTTTCGCTACGCTGCTTGGTGCTTCGTCCAGTACTGGCGCATCGGCCTGGTTATTATTATCGCGGGCGCGCTGGTCATTGGGCGGCACTCATTGGGCGCCAGCCTCTGGACCGTACTCAAAATGATTCTCGCTTTCGGCGTTCTCCTCAAGGTGGCAGCTGCAATCCTCATCGTTCTGTTGCTTTATGGAGCGTACCGCGCCCGCGGCCAGCTTGTCATCCTACCGTTTGCGAATTACACCGGTGACGACACCTTGAAATGTTGTGTTGAGGGCCTCGCCCCACTGCTCTTAAACGAGCTCGGCCGCATCGCGAGGCTGTATGCGGCGATGGACGATGCCACACTGGCGGAGAAATCGGGGCGGGGTTTGGATAGAGGTCTTCCCGCCACCGTCAGCGTCGAAGATGTTGGGGACGTGCTGCAGAGCGCTGTAAGTTCCCAATCAGTCATCAAGTTTTGGGGGATCGAAATCCCGGTGGGCTCTCTCCTCCGCCTATTTGGCCGGCTCGCCCGGGGCCCGCGGTTGAGCGGTAGTCTCCACAAAGAAGGTGAGCGGCTGGTTCTGATCGCCAGTATCGACCGCGGCGCGCAGCAGGGCGCGAGTTGGCGTGTCACTCCCGAGGACCTCCCCGCAGCGGCTAACGGTTCTGATACGGACCTTGTCGGACGGATGATGGATCAACTTGCCTACCGCGTCTTCGCCGATCGTGTCCCGGCGATTTCGCAGCGCTGGCAGGCGGTGCGTTGTTACACCGAGGGCCTACGGGTACTTCGCGTCACGACGCGGACCAAGAAGGACAAAGAAGCAAATCTCCGTCAGGCGGAGAGATACTTCCTCCAAGCCCTCAGCGAGGATAACAAATTCGCGTTGAATCACTACAATCTGGGCCTGGTGTATAACGCCCTCTTCGAGTGGGACGCTGCGCGAGCGGCCTTCTGCCAAGCGGTGAAGGAAGATCCGAACTTGACCAAGGCCTATTATGCGATTGCGCTCGACGCATGGCGTCGAGAGGATTACCCAACCGCGCTCGGCTATTGCCATCAGGTGATCGCACAGCAGCCGACATTCGCACAAGCCTGGGATCTCCAAGGCCTGACGCAACGGAAAATTCAGGAACAACAGTTCGGACCGCTCGAATCCGGCCAACACCCGGAAATCTGGCCAGAGATCCTGGCGAATCGTGCAATTGCGGCGGCGCTCGCCTGGCGAGGGCTCTGCGGGGCACGACTGCGACGCCGAAGTCTCGCTGAGGCCAGAGTCGTAGCGGCAAAATGCGTCCGTGGCTTGGCGGTGGCGCACGCCATGATGGGCGACCTCCGCCGGGCGGCATCCACCATGGAACAAGCAATCTTCCTGGCGCCGGGTGACGCCGACCTCCACTTCGAGCTGGGCAAGATCCTGACGAACCCGGAAGCGGCGGCGCGCCATTTGACCACAGCAACGCGAATTGACCCTGGACAAGGCCTATATTGGGCCCACCTTGCCGAGACCTTGGCGCAAAGCTTTAAACGCACCGGGCGAGAGAGCGTTCGGCAGGATGCCCGCACCGCGTGTGAGCGAGTCTTGGAATACGCGTCTGCAACTGACAAGGAGGCTCACAAAAAGCTGTGGGCTGGGCTGAAGGCGATTGGCGACGACCAGGAAATCCGCGCCGAGTGGGAGCACGCAATGGATTATGCGTGCAACCACGCCATCGACTACTCGACCGACGACGTGAAGGACGATAAAGGACTGGAAAGATTGCGAGCGGCACTAGAGGAATTGCGTGCAGACCCGGAAATCCGCACCGCCTGCGAGCGCGCCACGAAGTTCGCATCATCTGGGGATAAGAACGCGCTCGCGAGGTTGCTGGCAGGACTCGAGGCGATGGGAAAGAGCGAGAGCGAGATCCGTGTCGAGTACGCGCGAGCCATAAACGACCCGGCTGGCATAGAAACGAAGGCGCTGGCCAACTTGCGGGCCGCACTCGAGGGGACTGGCAAGAGCGAGAGCGAGATCGTGGCCGCGTGCCAGCACGTTCTACACAGCCCGGCTGGGAGGGACGCGGAGGCACTGGGCAAGTGCCGGGAGGTCCGGGCCGTGCTCCGGGAAAATGCGATTCGCGCCGCGTGCGAACGATCGAGGGATCGTGCTACCGGCGCGGACACGAAGGCGCTCGAGAAGTTTATGGCCGCGCTCGCCGTGATTGATAGGAGCGAGAGCGAGATCCGGACTGCGTGCGAGCACGCTCTCGACAACGTGAATGGCATAGACAAGAAGGCATTGGACCAGTTGCGGGCGGCGCACGAGACGGTCGGGCAAGAGGAGACCCTCGCCGTGTGCGAACGCGCTAGGGACGGGGCCTCCGGCGCGGACAAGGAGGCACTGGGCAAGCTGCGTGCGGCATTCGAGGTAATTGGTAAGAGCGAGAATGATATCCGCGCCGCGTGCGAGCGCGCGGTAAACAACGCGGGTGGCATGGATAAGAAGGCATCGGACCAGTTGCGGGCAGCGCTGGACGCGATGGCTGACACAGGGATCCTCGCGGCGTACGACCGCGCGATCGGCGTTTCCTCCGGCGTGGACAAAGAGGCGCTGAAGAAGCTGAAAGCAGCACTCCTCGCTGAAGCCCCATCCCCAATACTGCGGTTTTTGGCCGGGTTCATTCAAACGAACACCGATCGCACAGGGTATCTCGGCAGACTCACAGCGCTGGAAAACTGGTTCGGTGTAGTAATGCTGCGCAAATATCCAAATGGAGAATACGGCGGATGGGATAGCTGGGCTTACGGCCAGGCAGCGGGAAAACTGGCGCAAAATTTGCTGGAAACCGATCCCACCCGGGCACAGGTATTGGCCGAGCGCGCCATTCGTAGCCTTAGCAGACAGTACCCCGGTGTAATCCGCGAGCAAACGCTATACTGCATCTTGGCTCAGGCATACCGCAAACAAGGAAAGCTGGAGTTGCTGCCTCAGGCTCTGCTCAACGCCCAGCGGGCCGTGGTGCTGAATCCCGAAGGCGCCTGGGAGCGATCCATACTTGCAGACGTCTACGGGGCGCTCGGTGAGTACGAGAGCGCAGAAGCTGAGTGGAACGCCTGCCTGGACCTGAACCCCGACCCAGAATCCTGGACGAATATTGGCTCAGTTTACTGGAACCAGGGAGTTGCTCTGCGAGACCCGGCGGAACGTAGAAAAGCCTTCCGGAGAGTGATCGAAGTCTTTGCGCGAGCCCTCAAAATTCTACAAAGCATAAACCTGGACCAGCAGAACCTGCGAGGGCAGTTCAACCGTTATGGCTACGTCCATTACTGGATAGGCAGATTCCACCGCGAACTTCTGGAGTTTGACCAGGCGGTTGCCCACCTTCAGGCTGCCAAGAACATGGGCTACAAGCCTTTGGAATCGACCGTTTACCTGGGATGGGCGCACATGGAAGTGAAAAACTACGATGCTGCCGAAACGAGTTTTCGCGAGGCGCGGAGTAGGGTCCGCACCCAGCAGAAGCAAGGCAGACAACTCTCGGAGGTTGACTCGGGATTGGGCGAAGAGATGCCTCTGAATGAATTGCTGATCATGACGTATTTCCTGTGGTCGTTCTCCTACTCCGACCGGGGGGCAAGGCCGAAGAAGGCAGAAGCGCTGGCGCGCAGAGCGCGCCGCTTAATTCCCCAGCTTGAAGCATCAAAGGCCCAGGCGCAGGAGGCCAACTATTTTGGTTGTCTTGGCTACGCGCAACTGCGAATGGGGCATTTTGACGAGGCGGCAAGAACATTGGAATGCTCTGTAGCGCTGGGTATTGACGCTGGAAACTACATACACTTGGCAGAGGCCTACTACGAACAGGCCGTGCGGGACAAGGCCCTCCGGGATTCATGCGTTGCCAAGGCTCTCGAGTGTTGCGTCCTGGCGCGCGACCTCGACCTGCGCCAGCAATACGGCCTGCGGATTTCGGACCTGGAGGACCGGTTAGGCGCTCTTGGCACATCCGCCCGGTAAATACCCAGGCTACCTTCGACAGCGACACAATTTGAACCGGCGGCAGGAAGCGCGCTTCCACCCGAGAAGGCAAGGCGGCAGTTTTCGGAAGCTTGACCTGCTTAAGTGCTATGTGGCTAATAGGTTACTCGCTTCAGCCACATATCTGTCATTGCCTGCTGGTGGGTCAGCATGAGACGCGACTCTACGGCCTCAGTGGGTCTGTCAACTGAAGGATAAACTCGCCCCTGGAACATCATAATGACACGATGCCCATTTCTTGCAACGCTTGATTTCCGTCTCATTGTCTGGTAACTTTGCACCTGTGGGGAGAGCAGGGGATCGCCCTAACACTGACCCCAGGAGGAGTTTTTCATGCCGATCGAGCTTACGACTAAGGCCGTGTCCAAGGTCAAGGAGATCATGTCCCAGCAGGAACCTCAGCCGCTCGGGCTTCGCGTCGGGGTTGCCGGTGGCGGCTGTTCGGGATTCTCGTACCAAATGAACTTCGAAAGTCAAAGCAATCCCATCGACAAAGTGTACGAATTCGATGGCCTAAAGGTCTTTGTCGACCAAGCTTCACTTATGTACCTGAATGGGACTAAAATCGACTACGTGGAAACCTTGGAAGGCGCGGGCTTTAAGTTTGAGAACCCTAATGTGAAGACTACCTGCGGTTGCGGCAGCTCCTTTAGCGTGTAAGCTCGTTCGCTTGCATTTTTGCTGACCCCCAGGGCGCTCGCAAGGCGCACTGGGGGTTTTGCTTTTAGAGTGGGTAGCACAAGCTCGCGCCGAGCAAGTGCCCTTAAGGCAAGAAAAACGCGATCCGACGACTCGATGCGGCAGCACCTGCAAAATCGGAACTGGCCGGGAAACTCGTTCCTAGTTGGGGGGTTGATGTACCCCTATAGCCTGTATGACCCATGTCGGTGCAATCCAGGAGGCCCCACCCGTAGTTGTCCCACTCGTTAACTGGTAAGACAGAAGTCCAGTCGTGTCTAATATCGGGGTCGGCGCCAAGCCCGTCAACCCGCTGACGCCCGTGAAGTATGTGTCGGAGTAAGTCACCGCAGTAATGGCTTGTCCCGCAAAAAGTCCACCGCAGGGAATCATGGTGAAGCCGCCCGTTTTGCCGTCGGTTCCCGCCTGCTGCAAGGTTTGGAAGTTTCCCAGCACATTTTGCGGTCTCAGGAAGACGTGGTCCGCTGCCAGTGTCGAGCCCGCTTGGAGAACACCGAACAGAGCCACCTTTTCCGCCAAGCCCACCGTCTGAGGGCCAAACGTGAAACCTTGGCGATTCCATTCCGCCGCGCCGGTGAGGTAATCGACGGTGCCGGCTAAGGTGATGTTTAGTGTCGAATGGAGTGGAACAACGTTGCTCAGATCAGGGATTTCATCATCGACGAGCAAAGTGAAGGCAGTTGCGTTGCCCACCCCAAGCCGCGTGACATTGATTATCCTTCCCAGAAACGCCGACCTCTGGCTGACTGTGGACGTCTGCTCCTCGGCATCAACGGTTCGCGCGATGATCTGCCCACTGCTGTTGATGCTCACACTGACGTCGACGAAGGTATTGGCCGCGAGGTCCGAAAAGCTCGCCACGCCATCTCCCTCAAAAACCGTGCT
Organism: Terriglobia bacterium; assembly: GCA_052139985.1. GTDB lineage: Bacteria > Acidobacteriota > Terriglobia > UBA7540 > UBA7540 > Bog-366. The sequence continues at coordinate 53,369 of JBKQVI010000044.1, read as the reverse complement.
GCTGTTGGACAGGACCGTCAATGTCTGCCCCGTGCCGTCATGTAAGGCGAATGCAAAACTGCCGGTAAAACCACTGGGCAGGTTGGTGGTGCTCACGCTTTGGAGGATTCCATATAGCGAATCGGCTGAACCCACAACCGATCCGGAGGAAGAGTTGGTGGCGGTAACGATCATTTGCGGGTCAACCGTGCCCGTAACTTGCCCGGTGCCATCGACCTGCAGAGAATTGAGGAGGTTGAGGTTTACCACGAGTCCGCTCGTGGCGTCACTTGAAACAACCAGCGCCGGACTGATGGTGAATGTGGGGGTTGTCGTCGTCAGGGACACCGGAACCGTTTGCGGAGTGGGTGGGCTGGTCGAGGTATTAAGGACTACCAATTGTGGATTCGTCAGGGTCACCTGCAAACCGCTGTACGTCCCCGCCTGAACGGTGGTCGCGGCACCGAGCATCGTGGTGAAATCGGTCAGACGAGCAAAATCCACAGTTGCCGGGGTCGTAGACGTAATCAGCGCGACCGGCGTACCGCCAGCTTGCGGCACGAGGCTCGCGGATGTGATCGTTACAACGAACGATTCCACGTCACAGATGGGGGCATCCGTCGCAAAAGTGACAACCGACCCCGTCGGTGTGGATGTCGGCGGCGGCGTAACCACAACCGATCCACCACTTGCTGCGCACCCGACCATCAGCGTCACGGCCAAAATGCCGCCTAGACCTGACAAAAGTGCCACAGTCTTCTTGCTCACATTGCCTCCTGACCAACCGTTCCCGTTCTTTTTATCGCGCATACAAGACAATTTGCCAATAGTACATTAGTACTACTGCCTAAGATGACCACTGTTAGGTTCCTCGTTTGTCCAGTGCGACGCGAGAGATCCGACCCTTCCGGCATTAATGCGAGCGCTGCTCCGAGGTAGGACCCCTATGTGCCGTAGAGACGAGCCATCCGTCATTCCCCTCTCAGAGCAACTGTAACACCAAACCAGAAACTGCGACTAACCGGCGTGAATACAATGGATTAAACGATTCTACGGATGGAGGTTAGGATCGTGTGGGGGAAAAATGCACAACTCCTCCAGCATTCGGGCAAGTTTGCCTGCCGGTTTGTCAGCTTTCAAGTCACCTGGGAGGGCTTATCCATTCAGTCTGCAACGGAGTACGGACGGGTCTGCGAAATTAATCCCCTCGTCACAAAAAAGAAGCGCGGTCTCAGAATGTGAGACCGTGCTGTCTGTCGCTATTGAGCGCTGCATTCGGCGAGCATTCGAGATCTCGCCCGGCTCAACGCAGGTTTCTTAGTTCGGCAATTGGTGAACTCCTCTCGCCTGCATGACCCAAGTGGGCGCGGTCCATGCGGCCCCGCCGTTTGCGGTCCCACTCGCTTGTTCATAGAACAGAACCCCGTACGTGTCCAGGGTCGGAGAGGGGGTCAAGGCGAGCAGGCCACTGACCCCACTGAAAAACGTGTCCGGGTAAGTCAGTACAGTGATGGGTTGGCCCCCAAAAAGTGCCCCGCAGGGAGTCATGGTGAAGCCACCCGTTTTGCCGTCGGATCCCGCTGCCAGCAACGAATTGAAATTCCCCATAACATTCCGGGGTCTCAGGAAGATGTGATCCGCGGTCATCGTGGGCGGCGAGCCGGACCCGAGAACTCCAAATACAGCAACCTTCTCCGCCACTCCCAAGGTTGTGGGGCCAAAGGTGAAGGCTTGGCGGTTCCAATGCCGCCAATTGGTAAAATAATGGGTATTGGGCGTCAATGTGACGTTAAGTCCCGAATGGAGCGGAATCGTGCCGTTCATATCAGGAATCTCATCATCCACGAGCAGGGTGAAGGAAGTCGCGTTGCCAGAACCGTCCCGCGTAATGCCGATCACCTTTCCCAGGAACGCCGACCTCTGGCTGGCTGAGGCCACTTGCTCTTCCGAATCGATGGTTTGCGCGATGATCTGACCGCTGGTGTTAACGATGGCATCAACTTCGACAAAAGTACTAGCCGCCAGGTCGGAGAAACTTGTTACACCGTCTCCTTCAAAAACCGTGTCGCTGTTGGAGAGGATCGTCAACGTCTGCCCCACGCCGTCGGCCACGGTGAGCCCGAAACTGCCCGTAAAACCGCTGGGGAGATTGCTGGCGGTCGGGTTTTGGACAATTCCATACAGGGAAGTTGCCTCGCCGACCGTCGATCCTGACGTGGTCGTGGCGGCGATGGTGAATTGGGGGTCCACCGTTCCCGTAACTTGACCGTTGCCGTCCACTTGCACCGAGTGGCGTAGACTGAAGTCCACCATGAGCCCGCTGGTGGTGGAGCTTGAAACCACCAGGACGGGATTGATCGTGACCGTAAATGATGTAGTCGTCAGGGTTGCCGGCACTGTCTGGGGAGTCGGTGGGCTAGTCGTCGTATCGAGGACAATCAATTGCGGAGCAGTTAAGTTCATCTGTAGTTGGTTATAGGTGCCGGGGGTGACGCTCCCGGAACTTAGTATGTTGGTGAAATCCACCAATCGGGCAAAGTCCACGGTGGCCGGCGCCGCGGAGGTAATAAGCGGGACCGCTGTTCCGCCACCTTGCGGCACGAGACTCGCCGAGGTGATTGTCGCCATGAATGATTCCACATCGCAGATGGGCGCGTCGGTCCCAAAAGCGACAACTGATCCGGCTGGTGTAGATGCCGGCGAATTCGCAACCGTACTCGATCCACTATTCGATCCGCATCCGATCATCAGCGCGGCAGCCAAAAGAACCGCAGCCCATAACAACAAAAGCATTATCCTTTTACGCATTCTTGCCTCCTCGATTGTTATAGTTGTGTCCTTCGCCACACCTGCCAAGCGCTGTCGAATTGGGCCTTTTAGTCCTGACCGGCTTCTTGGTGCTATCGCTCCGCCAAACGCCACCTTAGTTAACCGAACTTCTTCGGAAGTGCGTTAAATCTACCTGCTGTATCAACACCACTGAGCACTGAAAGTTGCGGGGGGAGAGGAAAATTGCACTACAAGCGGGCGGCGACTGTGCTAATTGCACAGAGCCCACAGGCGGCGGATTCCGGTAATGGCAAGAGTGTAGCGGGGATCGATCTCCACGGCCTTCCGATAAGAGGCAAGGGCGCGCGCGAAGTTATGCTTGAGTTCCCACACCCGGCCCAGGTTGAAGTGGGGAAAAGCTGGATTGTCATAACGCATGGCCCGCGTGGCCGATTCCAGCCAAGGGATGGCTTCATCGATTTGGCCTTTTTCGATCAGGTAGGAGCCGATATCGTTGTAGGGATTTCCGAAGTCCGGGTCAACCTCGATGGCATGCTGGCACTCGGTGATGGCAGCATCGTAGTCGCCCATGAAGCTGTAGGTCCACCCAAGAAAGGTGTAAGCTTCCGCGGTGGGATAGACGTCAATGGAGTGCCGGTAAAGCTCCGCTGCTTCGTGCAGATCACCCTTCATCTGGTGGCGGTAGGCGTCACCAAAGATTTCGATGGCGAGATCGAGTTGTTCGTCTTCAGCCATGACATTGCCTCCGAGGGTTTTCGACCAGCGGTCCGAAAGGTTCGCTATAATTATACCGCGAAGGCACGCCTATTGCTTGGACTTCGGGCAGGGTGGGGAAGGCTCCGAACTACCTGCACGGGTGTCCCGACCGTGACAACTCACGGCGAAGATGGCCGTGCCACCATAATTAAGGATAACTCGTGAAAATCGCACTGGCCCAAATTGACACCACCATCGGCGACTTTACCGGCAACGTCGAACTGATCGTCAAGTATGCGGGATGCGCTCGCGACCGCGGTGCCGATCTCGTGGTATTTCCGGAACTCGCACTTTGCGGCTACCCCCCGCGCGATCTGGTGGAGAAACCCGGGTTTATTGAGCGCTCGCAAAGTGAGTTGCTGCGGCTGGCCACGAGCCTGCCCCCCATTCCGGCGCTGGTGGGCTACGTGCGACGCTCGCGGGCGAACCAGGGCAAGCCGGTGGCGAATGCTGCGGCTTGGCTGGAAGGTGGCAAGGTTTTGGTGGACTACGCCAAAATCCTGCTGCCGTTCTACGACGTGTTTGACGAATCGCGCTACTTTGAGCCCGGCAACGCGGTATGCGTCCATGAATTTGGCGGCTACCGTGTGGGCGTCACCATTTGCGAAGACGTTTGGAACGACAAGCATTTCTGGACTAAGCGTCTTTACACCCGCGACCCGGTGGAGGAATGCGTCGCGGCGGGAGCGAACCTGCTGCTGAATATCGCCTCGTCGCCTTACAACACGGAAAAGATTCAATTGCGTTACGACATGCTCAGGACGATTGCCACGAAGCGAGAAATCCCTGTGGCTTACGTGAATCACGTCGGAGGAAACGATCAGTTGCTTTTCGATGGCTCCAGCCTGGCCTTTAACGCTCGCGGAGAGCTCGCGGCCCGCGCCCGCGCCTTCGCGCAGGACTTGGTGATCGTCGATACTTGTGGCGGCGCGCACGATATCCACCCCGCGCCGGAATCCGAGACAGAGGAAATTTACCAGGCTCTGTGCTTGGGCATTCGCGATTACGTGCACAAATGCGGCTTCAAAAAGGTTCTGGTAGGGCTAAGCGGCGGCATTGATTCCTCCCTGGTGGCCACGTTGGCGGCGGACTCCCTGGGTTCCGAGAATGTGCTGGGTGTCGGAATGCCGGGACCCTATTCCTCATCAGGCAGCATTCGCGACGCGGAGAGGCTGGCGCGAAATCTGGGTATTGAATTTCGTGTCATCCCCATCACCCCGATCTTCGAAAGCTACCTGGAAACGCTGGATCCCGCCTTTGACGCTGCGCCGCGCGACGTGACCGAGGAGAATATCCAGGCGCGCATCCGCGGCAACATCCTGATGGCGCTTTCCAATAAGTTTGGCTCGCTCCTGCTGACAACGGGAAACAAGTCCGAATTGGCAGTGGGATACTGCACCCTCTACGGTGACATGGCGGGCGGCTTGGCCGCGATCGCCGACGTTCCGAAAACCACCGTGTACTCCCTGGCGCGCTACATCAACCGCTCAGTAGAGCGCATTCCACAAGCTTGCCTTGAGAAGCCCCCCTCCGCCGAACTCCGGCCCAATCAGACCGACCAGGATTCTTTGCCTCCTTACGACGTGCTCGATGCCATTCTGAAGGCTTACATCGAAGATAATCGCGGCGTCGATGAAATCGCCGCGGATCTTCTGGACGTGGACCCATCTTTGGTGCAGCGAACCGTGCGCATGGTGAACGCCGCCGAATATAAACGCCAACAGGCACCGCCGACTCTCAAGGTAACCGCCAAAGCTTTCGGAATGGGTCGCCGTTTCCCCATCGCGCAGAAGTTCTATGAGTAGGCGGAGAACGCTTGATGTGAGCCGGTGCCAGGGCGGTTTACCCAAAAGCGCCTTTCGGGGTTGCACCTGTTGGTTTTTTGCCGGATGCGAACAACACGCCGAGCGGGGCGAAGACTCGCCCGGCTAGGCTGATCTCGACAACCACAAGCCGCAAGAGCAGTCGCAAGCGGCGAGTGGACGTAATGGTTGACCGATCTCCGGTGACTGGAAATCGCCGCCTATTCTCAAACCACAAGTGGCATGCGACCGGTCGCCCAGTCGTCCGCTGGCCCATGACTCGATCACTTCAACTCCTCTTGCTACTCAAAGTCTGGGTTTCAAGCTATACTGTTTTCGTCGGCTCAGTGCTGCTACATGGGAAATGACTTGATTCAAATCGGCCTTGACCCACCGCACGAAGGCTTGGGTGTTGCGGCCTTGTCCGCGGCGGACACTGCGGTGGGCCTAGTTCCCGCGAGCCACGGCAAAACCTTTTACATCGAGACTTTCGGCTGCCAGATGAACGTCCACGACTCGGAGAAAGTGGCGGGCGTGCTGATGGCACGGGGTTATCGACCGGTCGATTCCCACCAGGACGCCGACATCATTCTCTACAACACTTGCAGCATTCGGGAAAAGGCTGCGCAAAAGGTATTCTCGCGATTGGGGGCCTTCCGCAAGACCGGCGCGGCCGACGGGAAAATCATTGGAGTGCTTGGTTGCGTAGCACAGCAGGAGGGCGAGCGTTTTTTTGAACGTGCGCCGCACGTCAGCCTGGTGTGCGGTTCGGCGAGCTATGCCCAATTGCCCGGACTGCTGGCGCAACTCGAGTCCGGAAATCGCCGGGTTACGGGCTTGGGCCTCGACACCGAGGACTGTTTCGAGACCGAGTTGACCCGCCGCGACAACCGCTTCCGCGCTTATCTGACCATCATTGAAGGCTGTGACCAGCGGTGCGCTTTCTGTGTCGTGCCCATGACCCGCGGACCGGAGCGAAGCCGCGCGGGCGCCAAGATTATCGCCGAATGCCGCCGCCTGGTGGACGCCGGCTACACGGAGATTCAGATTCTGGGCCAAATTGTGAATGCCTGGAGGGATCCGACGCCGGCACATTGGAGCTTTGCGGAATTGCTCGCGCGCATCGCGGAGATTCCGGGCCTGCGCCGCGTGCGCTTTACCACTTCCCATCCACGGTACTTCACTTCCGACATTGTCGAGGCAATCGATTCCCATCCGGTGCTGTGCGACCAGATTCATCTGCCGGTGCAGGCAGGCTCCTCGGAGGTTCTTGCGCGCATGTTGCGCGGCTACTCGCGCGAGGAATACCTTGAAAAAATCGATTGCATCCGCAAGGCGCGACGTGCTATTAGCCTTTCCACCGACATCATCGTCGGGTTTTGCGGCGAGAGTGAGAAGGATTTTGAGCAGACGATCTCGTTGCTCACGGAGGTTGAGTACGACCAGGTTTTCTCGTTCAAATTTTCTCCGCGGCCGAACACCTCGGCGCTGGAATTTAGCGATACGGTCGCAGAAGAAGAGAAAAGCCGCCGCCTAACGGTGTTGCAGGAAGTGCAGCGCCAGATCCAATTGCGGCGCAACCAGGCCCTGGTGGGGAAGGCGTTCGAAGTCCTCGTTGAAGGTTACAAGGATAGCTTAGTGCAGGCGGTGGGACGGACCACGAGCAACCGAGTCCTCAACTTTCCCGGAGAGCCCGCCGATGCAGGATGTTACCGGCAGGTGAAGGTGACTGCCGCGGGTCCGAATAGCCTGGTGGGCGAGAGAGTGGGATCGAGTCATTTGTCCATCGGGTCATCGGGTCATTGAGACGTGGTCATGGAATACCGGCAAGCCGCGAGAGGCGAGGGACCAAGCACGCGCCACGGTTCGACAAATGACCCAATCGCCAAATGGCCCGGTGACTAAATTTCTGGAGGGGCGCATGGAAGTGGAAATGAAGATCCGCGGTCTGGTCATGGATCCGGTCACCAACATGCCCATCGTGATCCTCAAGGATGTGGTGGGGACGGCGGTGCTGCCAATCTGGGTGGGCATCTATGAGGCGAACGCCATTGCTCTCGAGATTGAAAAGGTGACCACTCCTCGGCCCATGACCCATGACCTGCTAAAAAACCTGCTCCTGGGTTTGGAGACGCACGTACAAAAAGTAGTGGTCAGCGAGCTTCGCGAAGACACCTTCTATGCCTTGATTTGGCTGGAGCGGGATGGCCAGATGATGTCGATCGACTCGCGGCCCAGCGACGCCCTGGCCCTTGCTTTACGCGTAGATTGCCCGATTTATGTCGAGGATGAGGTCTTGAAAAGTTCCAAGAACGCCGGGAACAGCACCGACAAAGTCAGTAGCGAGGAAATGCGCAAGTGGCTGGAAAATCTGGGTGACGAAGATATGGGACGGTATAAGATGTAACCTCGGGATTAGGGGTTCGAATGTGGGTGATTCATAATTGTGAATTGTGAAGTATAAATTATGAGATATGAACCTAGGATTAAGGTCCCAATCCCCGAGTCGCTCTCCCTAATCCCTAACTCCGGCTCCCTAATCCCTAGTCCCGAGTCCCTTAAATGCCTGCAACCGTAATCGCCATAGCAAACCAGAAGGGCGGCGTTGGGAAGACGACCACCGCCGTAAACTTGGCTGCTGCCTTCGCCTTGAAGGAGCACCGAACCCTGCTGATCGATCTTGATCCGCAAGCCAACACGACGCTGACGTTCTTCTCGCCCGATGAAATCACGAGCTCGATTTACGATGTTCTCGCCGACACCCATGTGACGGTGAAGGACGTTTTGCATCCTACCAAAGTGGCCAACCTTTGCCTGGTGCCGGCCAAGATTGCTTTGGCCAAGCTGGAGGCGAACCTCGTGGGCCAGTTTGACGCGCCTTTCCGGCTGAAAGATGCGCTGGCGGGAACGCGGGATGAATTCGACCTGATTGTGATCGACACGCCTCCGGCGCTGGGAATCATTACCGTCAATGCCCTGGTGGCGGCGAACTATTTGCTGGTGCCCATCCAAGCCTCGTACTACTCTCTGGAAGGTACGGACGATTTGCTGGAAACGTTGGAGCGTATTCGCGCGCGCCCCAACCCGGAGCTTCAGTTACTCGGCGTCATCGTGACGCTTTACGATAAACGCACGAACCTGGCGCGAGATATCTATAAGCAGGTTCGCGAAGTGTTCGGCGACAAGGTGTTCAAGACCGTCATCGGCAAGAATGTGCGCCTGGAGGAGAGCCCCGCTTACAAGGAAACCATCTTCAGCTTTGCTCCCGATTCCAGCGGGGCGGCCGAGTACGCGCAGCTCGCCAAGGAGGTTATACAACGTGTCAGTTAGACGCGCCGGCTTACCGATTACGGTCAAGATGCGGCACAACTCGCACTACGTTGAAGACATCATCTCCCGCAGCGGCGCCGCCATCGGCCGCATGATTCCCATCGAGCAGATTCAGCCCAACGCCGACCAACCCCGCAAGGAATTGGGCGACTTGCAAAGCCTTACCGAATCCGTGCGCGACAAGGGCGTGCTGGAACCGCTGCTGGTGCGCTACTTGGCGGACTCGGACAAGTTCATGATCATTTCCGGCGAGCGCCGCTACCACGCTTCCCGCGCTGCCGGCCTGCGAGAAGTGCCGTGCATCGAAAAGGACGTGGACGACGGCGAAACTTTGGAGATCGCTCTCATCGAGAACCTGCAGCGCAAGGATTTAACGCCTTTTGAAGAGGCTGACGGGGTGCAATCCCTGGCGGACCGCTTTGCCTTGACCCACGAGGAGATCGCCGGCCGCATTGCCAAATCACGCTCCTCGATTACGGAAACCCTGAGTTTGCGCACCATTCCCGACGCGGTGAAGGCGCAGTGCATTGAAGCGGGCGTGCTTTCCAAATCCCAATTGCTGCAAGTGGCGCGGCAACCGACGGAAGCCAAAATGCGAGACCTGGTTCGGCGGTTTTCGTTGGGTTTGGTAAACCGCGAACAGGCGCGAGCGGAACGGAACCCCGACAAGAAGCCGCACCATGCGGTTTTCAACTACGTTCCTCCTGCCAAGGAGTTCAAGCTGGTTCTGAGATTCCGCAAGGGCAATGTTGAGCGGGAGGAAATTTTGGCCGCCCTGCGCCGTATTATCGAGACGCTGGAAACAGAAACTGGATGCCCGGACGTCGCTTCCGAATGAGGTGGAAGTCGGCACGGTAAGCCAGGCTCACGTGCAAGTACTTGAAAACACGGGAACGGGCCAGGAATTATGCTGCGTGATTCCGTGCCGGGCGGACGTGCGAAGGAACTCCATCGGTTGTTTGTGTACGGCACGCTCCGCTGCGGCTGCGACCTGCACCATCACTTGACTCGCCTAGGCGCCAGGTTCATCGCGGAAGCAAAGGTCTCCGCCGAGCTTCTCCCTCGGGGACGCTACCCGGGAGCGCGCCCGGCGTGCCAAAGCGGGAAATGGGTCCGCGGGGAAGTTTATCGCTTGCGGCAGCCGGCCCGCGATCTGAGAGTTTTGGATAAGGTTGAGGGATTTGTTGCGGAAGCTCTGCGGCGGAGCGAATTTGTACGCGCGAGAGCGGAAGTTCTCCTCAATGGCGGCGCGCGGCAGCAAGCTTGGATTTATTGGTTGGGGGCGCGAAAGTCCACGGGGGGTTCTTATGGATAGTCTGGCAGACCGGATGCAAAACGCGATATTGGAAACGGACCGTTTGCGCTTCGCGACCTGGGCAATGGAAGACTGGCAAGCGTTTAAGAAGATCGCCACGGATCCTCTGGTCGTACAATATATTACGATGGGTGAGCCGTGGCCGGACGAACGCGTGAAGGAATTTGTGGCCCGGCAGTGCGAGAATTGGGAGAAGCACCACATCTGTTTGTGGAAGTTGCTCCCCAAAGACAGCGATACGCTGATCGGAATCTGCGGCCTGCAGCGCTTGCCCCAGGGGCCGGACGTGGAGATTGGCTGGTGGCTGGCGCCTTCGCATTGGGGACAGGGCTTGGCAACGGAGGCCGCGCGCCAAGTCTTGGCCTACGGATTCGAGGTCTGCAATTTCGAACGAGTCGTGGCCATCGCCCAGGCGGCCAACCGGGATTCATTGCGGGTGATGGATCGAATCGGCATGCGCTTTGAAAGGGAAGCGATTCATAAAGGAATCCGCGTGGTACTTTACGCGATCGAACGCGAGACGTTCAACTCCCGGCGGGGGGAAGGGCAGGATCGTGCCTGAAGTCTCGCCGGCTTCCCTGACTCCCGCGCAGGTTACCCGCCTGGAAGGCCTGCTGAAAGCGGGCTACCAATTTGTCACCTTCGAACAGTTTGCGCGACATCCCGGCATAGAAAAGGCCGGTTTCGTGGCGCTGCTGGATATCTCCGGCGAAAACGTCCGGCAGTTTGGAGTCCTGGGATACCGTCTGGGCAGCGGGATCGGTGTCCTCACGGAACGGGCCGGCAAGCAAGCCTTCGTTTGGAAGAGTGAATCGGCGGAAGCGACTCCGGAGCTTTTGGCCGTTTATCGAAGTGTGCAGCAAGAGCTGGCGGCATTGTTAACGGAGGGAGTGAAGCAGTGAACGCGCGGTGACGGGATTACACGGGTGGATTCGACAAACCAGCCGTGAATCCTGGCGCCTCAAGCCTTCTCACGGGAGTGTGAACTCGGATGCACGAGCCTTTGGACGTTCTGATTGTCGGCGCGGGGCCGACGGGTCTTGCCTGTGCGATTGAAGCGGTGGCGGGGAAGCGGAAGGTGCTGGTGGTGGAAAAAGGCGTCTTGGTAAACTCGATCTACAACTACCCTTCCACGATGACGTTTTTCACTTCGCGCGAGCGTTTGGAAATCGGGAATCTGCCCCTCCCCAGTTTAAACACCAAGCCCCATCGCGCCGAGGCGCTGGAGTACTATCGCCGCGCCGCGGACTTCTACCGATTGCCCATTCACTTCCAGGAAAGGGTCGTGGGGATCGGAGGGCATAACGGGGAGTTCCGTGTACATACGGAAACCTCCGAGGGCCACCGGGCCGAGTACCTCGCCAAAAAAGCCATCATCGCCACCGGCTATTACGATCTTCCCAACCTGCTGGGGATTCCCGGGGAGGAGCTTCCCAAGGTCTCGCACTACTATACCGACCCTCATCCCTACTTCCGCCGCAAAGTGGCTGTAATCGGGGGCGCCAACTCCGCCGCCGTCGCCGCTCTCGACCTCTGGCGCCATGGAGCGGAAGTATCCATGATCTATCGAGAGCCGACGCTCAGTTCGCATATCAAGTACTGGGTTCGGCCCGACATCGAAAACCGCATTAAAGAGAACTCGATTCGTGCCTTGCCGCAATGCGAGGTGAAGGAGATTCTTCCCGGCGCGATTTGCGCGCAACGGAGCAGCGGGGAGGTCTTGCGCCTCGATAATGACTTTGTTTTCGCGCTAACCGGCTATCACCCCGATTTCCGCTTCCTCCGCGATATTGGCGTGGAAATCGACCCCGCCACCCACCGTCCCAAGTGCAATCCCGAAACCTTGGAAAGCAACGTCCCGGGAATCTACCTCGCCGGCGTCATCATCGCAGGCATGGACACCAACGAAATCTTCATCGAGAACGGACGCTTTCATGGCAAGCAAATTCTGGGCGATCTTGAAAAGAAGCTTTAGTCGTACACCCTGCGAGCCGTAAGGAGGAGAAATGCCGCGAAGCATTCTGGCCGTTCTTGCCGGTGTATTAACCATGGGAATGCTATCCGCAGCCGCGAGTAAAGCGATGCAGCACTTTGCTGCCGGCGCTTTTTCTGCAACCGCGTTCAGCTCTACGAGTGGGTTCAGCCCCGCCGCGCCGGTATGGTGGCTGATCATCGCCTATACTACCGTAGCTGCGGGGCTGGGCGGCTGGATCACCGCCCTCGTTTCCCGCCGCAACGACTTGCGGGATGTATTCATTCTTGCCGGCCTGGAATTTGTGATGGGCGTTGCGGGAGCTGCCCTCCTCTTCGACTGGAGACTGCTCTGGTTCTACTGCGTGTTGTTGGTGTTTATCACCGCGGCTATCGTAACGGGCGGGTGGCTACGAACGCGGCGAGCCAAGAGTTCTTATACATAGCGACATCAATGATTGCGCATTCGAACGTAGCGCCGGGCTTGAGCCCGGATGCCGCCCTCAAGGGCGGCGCTACAATTAATGTCGCACTGTATAGCAGGACGAAACCCGGATTATTGTGACGATGCGTCCGAGCGCGGTGGCGGCGTGATGCGCTTTGATAGGAAGGTTTGGTTCAAAGTAAAGGTCAGCTCGGTGCCGGGAGGCAGCAACGGCCCCTGATGCTTCTTGGCTACACTATGGATGACGCCTGCCATGGCGCCGATGGCCATGCCGTACAGGGCTCCCGATCCGCCATGCGCGATGCTGCCGATTGCCGCGCCGCCGGCGGCGCCGATGCCCGCTTCCTTGGCGGCGCTCTTAACGCTCTTGCCCGGGCCTTCCAGGGTCCCTTCGTCGTCTTTTACTTTTGTTCCTTTGTTGTCGTCGGCGTTATGGAGTTGGGCCACAATGGTGAAGGTGCCCTGCTCGGGAGTCGAGATCGTTTCCGCCACCAGGCGCATTTCGCCCCGTCCCGTGGCGCGGCCCGCCGCCTTGACGAAGGTCACTTTGCCGCGCACCGTGCTGTTGGCGGGCACAACTTCCTGCCCCGCTGCGAAAATGGGTTCTGCAACCTTTCCGGCCCAGGGATCGCCCTCCTCGCTGCCCTTGGTGCTTAAGGTATTCGTCAGCTTCACCACCAACTCAGTCCCAGCGGGCAGGGCAATGTCGCCATTGTCTGCGGCCCATGCCGAAAGGCCCACACCCAGCGTCATTCCGATCGTCGCAACGATGAACGAGACGGCTCGTTTCATCTCCAGATCCTCCGGGAGGGGGATAGCAAGTTTCCCATAGAGCTTACCAAGCCAAGCACCTGCTCTCCTTAAGATGCGCCGTACGCCACGTCACTGCTTGGCCGCCGCCTGATCGGGGGTAGGCGGTGTCGGCTCGAGCGGCTTGCCGGTGCTCGCGTCGACGGACCGGCTGATTACAAAGGTCATGGTGGTGCCTTGCACGAGAATAATGTGCTTCTCGTGTTTCAGCAGGTCGTAGATCAACACGGTGCCCGCCCCGATTCCCGCTCCCATTCCGATGGAAGTGCCGAGCCCGGGCCCCCCGCAGTTCCCGTAATACCGGCAGTCAATCTCCGAACCCAGGCCGACCATGGAGCCGGCGCCCGCGCCCATCGCGCCGGCAATGCCGGCATCCTTGAGGGCGTCTTTCTTGTTCTTGCCGCAGCCCTTGATGGTCCCTTCCTCGTCGCCGGTGGTCTTGGCGCAAGGCCCGGCATTCATGTCATCAAGCCCCGCAGGCAGCGCCAGCTTGATGTCATCCGTGGTGATGATGTCGTCCAGAACCACGCGCATTTGGGCCACGCCCGAGACGCGCCCCGATTGCTTCACAAAAGCCACGTGCCCTTCCACCGAACTGCCCGAGCCAATGACCTCCTTGCCGTCCACGGTAATCGGCGTCGTAACGATTCCCGTGAAGGGGTCGCCGGGTTTGCTGGTCTTCGAGGTGAGGGTGCAAGTCAGCCGCACGTGCAGGAGGCTTCCGGCGGGAATAAGTTGACTGGGAGGGGGCGGCAAGTTGTTTTCACTTGCCAGCGCGGTGGGGAGAAATAACGCTCCCGCCAATAGCCCGGTGACGAAGCTGATTGACCACTTCTTCATAGTATTCTCCTCGGCCTGAAGCCGCTTGGCGAGCCTGATCGGGTTACATTTTCTTTCTGCCCAGGGGAGCCCACCCGCCCACTTTACACCTCTTGCAAACTTCAGGCAAGCACACCTCAGCCTTGCCTTTTCGATTCCCCCAGAGGCTGGCGGGTTGCTCGGAAACTGCACCGCGACGAAGGTAGTGTCTCAGTTTGACGTAGCGGCGGCTTTACGCCGCCATTTGGCAAGGTAAACTCGCCGCTACGACGCTAAGCTGCGCCGCTGCCGGCTTATCGGTAGTGGTGCAGTTTGAGATTTAGGCCGAGAAGTTTGGCAGGGGAATTCCGTACCCTCGGGTAAAGTCATCTGAGGTGAGCTGCACGCGGTTGGCGAGACGGCTAGCAAGACCATCAATGAACATACGGGCGCTCTGCGCGTCGCGGTTGCCAGTCATGAAGGAAGGAACAAGCTTTGTATCTGCGTCAGTCGCCACCCAAGTCCACACGTCGCCGAATCCAAATTGACCTTTTTTCTGGGCGGGGACATCCTTCTCTGTCTCATCAACCTGAATCTTCCGACACTTCAAATTGACAAGCGTGCGGTCCTGGTAAGCGGCGGCCGCAATGCCCACAGTCTCAATGAGGTCTAGGATTGTGTGCTTTGCTACTCCCGTCATGCGCTCAACGGCGCGAATCGAGTTTCCATCAACCCGGGCGGCAATTACTTGGGATTGGTGGGTGCTATTAAGTTTGTTCATGATGTAAACATTTTGCTTTCTTTAACTAAGAGAAATGGGTTGACAAATAACCATCAAACATTGACAATGGTATTCCTTAAGGTTGACAATGTTAAGGGAAAAGTTGCCAAAGCCTCGGACGGAGGTTCTAAATGGTGAGGATTCGGGCTCGCGGCGAAGAGATTAGGCGATATATACTTGAAAACATTGAGAAGCATCCAAACGACATCAGCAAGGTGACAGCAGATCGCTTCGAGATCACACGTCAGGCAGTCAATAAACACCTGCACAAGCTTACTCTAGAAAGGGTTCTGACTAATTCTGGGGCTACGAGGAACCACTCTTATAAACTCGCTCCATTGGTCCAATGGAGCCGAACTTACGAAGTAACTCCAGAGCTAGCCGAAGGAGATGTTTGGTCCCACGACGTAAAGCCAGTGCTCGGCCAGCAGCCAGAGAATGTCACGGATATTTGGCAATACGGTTTCACGGAGATGTTTAATAACGCCAAGGATCACTCGGAGTCAAAATTAATTATAGTTTCAATAACTAAGACAGCCATGTTATCCGAAATCATGATTTTAGACCAAGGAATAGGTATCTTCAAAAAAATTCAACAGGCTTTGAAACTTATAGACGAGCGCCACTCACTTTTGGAATTGGCAAAAGGGAAATTCACTACGGACCCCAATCGTCACACCGGAGAAGGAATTTTCTTTGCCTCTCGCATGTTTGATTCGTTCAATATTCGGTCTGGGGGTTGTTTTTTTACCCATACGGTAGGGTGGAATGAAGACTGGCTTCTTGAAACCCAGGGGGGAATAGGAACTGCCGTATTCATGAAACTCAGTAATCATACCTCACGGACATCTAAGGAGATATTCGATCAATATAGTTCAGGCGAGGACTATGGTTTTACCAAGACAGTCGTTCCAGTCAAACTCGCGCAGTATGGAGACGATAAACTCATCTCGCGGTCACAGGCCAAGCGCGTTCTCATAAGAGTTGAATTGTTCAAGACTGTAGTATTCGACTTTAGCGGCCTTGATACGATAGGTCAGGCATTTGCAGATGAAATTTTTAGGGTTTTTGCTGTACAACATCCCGAAATAGATCTAATTCCAATCCATGTATCCGAAGGAGTAGATCAGATGATTCGAAGGGCTCGATCTGAGGCAGTTGCGGGTGTCGGCCCCACTAGTTCTCCGAGCGCCGTATCGTCTCCTGAACAGCCCGAAAAGCTGCCTGATTGAAGTCTTCTTTAGGCTGGCGTTTTGGTTTAATCTTCGGCTTCGTGGTCGGTTTCTTTCTCATGCTCCAATTATGACCGAGCATCGACGCGATTCGATATAGACTTTCCATTGTTAAATCGAAACTGCGCCACCACCGGATTATCGGTGAATTTGACCGGCATCATGCCCTCCGCTATACTGAAATCGGGGTGGGAATGCTCGCCCCAGCACGAACTCGGTTCGGTCTTATCATTGAGGGCTTATGCCAAATATTGTGCGGGAAATGGCCGATTCGGCGGTGGCGCTGGCGAAGGGATTTGCCACCACGTTCAAGATGATGCTTGGACCAACGGTGACGGAGAACTATCCCGCCGAGCCTGTGCACTTTGAAGATCGCTACCGCGGCGTCCATGTTCTGCGCCGCGACGAGAATGGCCTGGAAAAATGCGTCGCCTGCTTCCTTTGCGCGGCTGCCTGCCCGTCGAATTGCATTTACATCGAGGCTGCGGAGAACACCGGCGACCACCGCATCAGCGCCGCGGAGCGCTATGCCAAGGTTTATAACATCGATTACAACCGGTGCATTTTCTGCGGCTATTGCGTGGAAGCTTGCCCGTGCGACGCGATCACCCACGGCCACGATTTTGAAATCGCCGCTTACGATACCAACACACTGGTTTACCGCAAAGAACAATTGCTACAGCCCCATCCCGTCGCCACTCAGCGAAACCCGAAGTAGGCCAGAGCGAGCTAGCAAAAATGGCGTTCGCGCCCAGATTCTTCTATCCCACGCTCTCACTGCGTTGTACACTTCCATTTTACGAGGGCTTCCTCCGTACGGGTGCCTCTTGAGGTGAGCTGAAATGAACCACGAGTCGGCGTCAAGAAAGTCCAAAGGGCTGCGAAATTCAGAGGCTTTTACGCAAATAAGTGTCTGTGGATACAAGTCGATAGCGCGTCTGCAATCAATTGACATAAGGCCCCTAACCATCCTTGCTGGCGCAAATAGCTCGGGGAAGTCGAGCATTATGCAGCCGATCCTCATGCTGAAGCAGACCCTCGAAGCAAGTTATGACCCAGGCACCCTCCTGCTCGACGGTCCAAATGTAAGGTTCACTTCAGGCGATCAATTCCTATCCCGCCTCAGCAAGGGGGGCTGCCAGGACATCTTGGAGATCGGGATGAGCATCGGGTCCAACCACAAGCTGAAAGTCCTTTACAAATGGAATCGGGACACGGGCCTCGAGATTCAAGAAGTGAGCGACGCGACGAATGGACGGGAGTACACACTGCGCCCTAACATGACGGAGACAGAGGTAATGTCTGCATACCCCTACTGGAGGGAGATGGTCACGCGCTCCCCAACCCACGAAATGGAAGGGTTCGAGTGGGCAGTTGCGCGAGATCGCTGCTTCCTCCGTTTGGAAGGGAAGCGGATAGGCGATGAGGGGATCGCGAGCACCTACTCATTTGATCCTACTGGCTTCGCTGTCGAGCAGCTTCGTCAGTTGATTCACGTTCCGGGCCACAGAGGAAATCCGGAGAGGACTTATCCGGTAACCGCCGTCGGCCCCACTTTCCCGGGAACCTTCGAAAAGTATGTTGCCAGCGTGATTGCCCAGTGGCAGGCCGAGAAGGACTCCGAGGCATTTGAGGCAGTAAATCATGCCTTGGAGAGCTTAGGACTGACTTGGAAGGTGGCCGCAGAACCGGTCACCCATACTCAAGTTCAGCTCAAGGTTGGTCGGTTGCCTCACCCCAAACGAGGTGGCGCGCACGATTTGGTTAGTATCGCGGATGTGGGCTTTGGGGTCTCGCAGACCTTGCCGGTGATCGTCGCGCTCTTGGTCGCGCGGCCTGGACAAGCCGTATATTTGGAGCAACCGGAAATTCATTTACATCCTCGCGCCCAAACTCGAATGGGCAAATTGCTGTCGGAGGCTGCCCAGCGCGGTGTGAGGGTCATCGTAGAGACTCACAGCTCGCTTCTCTTGCGGGCAATTCAAACCCTGGTGGCGAAAAACGATATCTCCCCCGACTTGGTAAAGCTCCATTGGTTTACTCGTCAGGAGGATGGGTCCACGGAGGTGAAGAGCGCTGATCTGGACGAGGACGGTGCGTTTGGCGACTGGCCTGAGGATTTCGATGAGACGGCAATCGCCGCGGAACGCGATTACTTGGATGCTGCGGAGGCGCGGAGCCAGGCCCAATGAATCCGGCAAATTCCAAGCGGTTGGTCATCGACGCTTCAATTGCCAGGGCGGCTGGACGAACTGACCACCCAATCTCCAAAGCATGCAGGGTCTTCCTGGAAGGCGTCTTAAAAATCTGCCATCACGTGGTGCTCACGAAGGAAATCTCGGAGGAATGGAAGCGGCACCAATCGAAATTCACCGTGTTGTGGCGTTCTTCCATGGTTGCTCGGAAGAAAGTTGCGTGGCGCAAAGTCGCTCGAAATAGCGCGGTCCGAACTCGAATCCAAGACTTAGACTTTTCGGAAAAAGAGTGTGCAGCGATACTGAAAGACGCTCATCTGATTGAAGCTGCATTGGAGACCGACCTTGCGGTTGCCTCCCTGGATGAAACGGCGCGCGGTCTGCTTCGGAGAGCTGCCCAGGACGTAAAAGCATTGAAACGCGTGCTGTGGGTGAATCCAACAAAGGATGAAGAGCACACAATCGAGTGGCTTGAAGGTGGTGCCGAGGCTGAGGAACCAAGGCGGTTGGGTTTTGAGGGCTTGGTCTAGATATTGAAATTATTACCGTAGCGAGAACATTCTTCCTATTTAGGAGTTCCTCTCCGCTAGCGAAGTGTCCGCTAGTGCAATAACTTACAGGGTTTGGCAAGATTGCTGCACTTGCCAAGGGTGCTGCCTTGGCGCGCACTATCTCAGTTTGGCTTTGGAGCGGCGGGTTCACCTCGCGATGCGGAGACGCAGGGCCGTCTCCACGTCAAACCGAGCGTGGGGCGGAAGGGAAGTGGCTTTCCGGCGAACGGCTAATCTTCGGGGTGTGAGGAGAACACTATGATAAGCGTACTTCGCAAAGGGCATTTATTGCTGGGTCTGGCGCTTTCGGCCTTCCTGCTAGCCTCCGGACTATTCGCAGAGAAAAACCAGGTCATGGGCGAAGTCAAGTTCGAAGCGAGATCGGGCGTTGAAAAGACTGCCGGAGTCTGGGTGGACGGGCAGTACGTGGGGTATCTGAAAGAGCTCAAAGGATCAAAGAAAGTTTTGCTTTTGCCCGGTCAACACATGATTTCCGTGCGTGAAGACGGGTATCAGGAAATTACCCGGCCGGTCTCAATTCAACCCGGAGTGACGCAGACCATTAGTGTGGGCCTGGTGAAGGTCGCCACGCCACCCATGCCGCTGGTCAAGTCCACCGTCAAGCTCAACGTTAGTCCGTCGCGGGCCGCGGTTTTCGTCGATGGCCTCTACGTTGGGCATGTGAAGGAGTTTGAGGGCCTCGGTCGCGGAATGCTGGTTGCGCCTGGAGATCATCAAATCAGCATCGCCCTTCCCGGCTACCAGGAGTTTGAAACGAATATCAAGCCGCTTCCCAATCAAAAGGTAGAAATCAAGACGGAGCTGGTTAAGAGTAGTGGGCCCCCGACCGGGCCCCTGGTGAATAAGGAAACCGGCGAGGCCGCGCCGCCGGCTGGCGGCCCTGATGCCTCCGCGGCGCAGTCGCACTGAACTCACGTCATCGCTCAGTCACGGTGCGAGTGTTTCCAGGCTTCGTGGCGGCACGCGAAGATCCTGTGCACGGGCTTTCAGGCCGTGACCGGGCGCGGACAAGATGTCCGTGGCACCGTTTGGTTGCGGCTCTGCTGCGCTGTGCCCCAGTCGGGAGTTTCCCGCCGCGCCGGATGTAAAAGAATCCCTGCACGAGCATCAGCAGTTCGCGCAAAGTCGCGGAGGCCGCAAAGAAGAGAACAAAGCAGTTATTCTTTGCGAGTCTTGGCGCCTTGGCGTGACATTATTCCCCTCAACTTCTCCCCCCCCAACTTCACCCCTCAACTTCTCCCATTGACATGCCGCCTTCACAAAGGTATCGTCTGCACCCGTAAGGATTCACGAACTTATAAAGGAGAAGGCATATGCCACGCAAAATTCGCACGAGTCCTCATTCCTCTCAGGGTGAGAGCAGCCGGCGTGATTTCCTGAAGAGCGCCACAACGGTCGCGGCGGGCTTGGTGGTCCCCGCGGCGCTTCAGGCCGAACCCGCTGACCTGCTGCCCTCGGTCATGATAGGTTCCCATCGAGTTACCCGCATGATTGTCGTCAGCAACCCCATTTATGGCTATTCCCACTTCAACAGACAGTACGACCAGCACATGCGCGAGTGGTACACGGATGAGCGTGTCGTCAAGTTGCTGCTCGACTGTGAAAAGGCGGGGATCAACACCTGGCAGTACAGTTTCAACTATGACCAGAAGCGGCAAATCCCGAAGATTCGCGCGGCGGGGTGCAAGCTGCAATTCATCTGCCTTGCCGCTTCCTGGCACTACGACGAAAAGATGGGCCGGACGCCGGAGGAGGTTCTGGACGGGACCATCAAATGCGCGCAAGCCGCGGCGGAGTTCAAACCCATCGGTATTGCCTTCCACGGCTATGCCACCGACCTGCTCTACCGGGCGGGGAAGATCGACCTGGTCAAAACCTATATCGACAGGGTTCACGACCTGGGAATCCTGGCAGGCATCTCCACGCACAACCCCAAGATCCTGGAAACGCTCCACCAGAAGGGATTTGCCAACGACTTCTACATGACGGGGTTGCACTACCTTAGCCGGCAACCTGAAGATTGGATGAGAGATATTGGTACGCTTCCCCTGGGAGACGGCTTCATCGCTTCCGACCCGCCGAAGATGGCCGAGGCCATACGCAAGGTGGATAAACCCGCCCTGGTCTATAAGGTGCTCGCGGCAGGCCGTAAGTGCGAGTCGGAAGAACAGAAGCGCCAAGCCATCGAATGGGCCTTTAAGAACATTAAACCCACGGATGTGGCGCTAATCGGCTTCTATCCGCGATACTCCGATCAAGTCACTGAAACCACCAGGATGGTGCGCGAGATTTTGGCGTGAGGGCCTAGGGAAATAGACCAGTGACGACTAACACGCGGCCGGTGCCTACCGATTGCGAGTCCTCGGCGCTGTCCTTGGGCATGTCAGTCTTAGCGACGACCATCGCCCGCCGCTATTCGTTCGTCGCCGCTCTAGGGTTCGGGACCGCGGCGGGCGTGGCCTAAATCAAATTGGGTGCAAAGCCTCACCCCGTACGCCCGCAGAGAAGCGCTCTGCGGCGAGATCCGGGATGGTGTGGGTCCGCGTTGCCACCCATCCCGCATGTCTCTCGGGCCGCCGGTATATATGGAAAATTCTGCGGGACGGAGTAGAGAAGTTACCCGACCCACATTCAGCGTATCCGCGCTAACCCCACGGTTTTAAGCTAGATAAGCCCTCCTTTAAGGTGGCAAGTAAATTGCCTGCTTCGCTGTGGGCTCTCCTTTAGAACCCAAGCCTTTTATCGGAGGGAAAAGATGATCGCTGACGAGAAGTGCAACTTCCTGGCGCTCGGCGCGGTAGCCTTGCTGATTGTCGGAACCACCGGATGTCTTGCCACCAGAAAGTACGTCCAAACTCAAGCCATTACGCCCCTACAGGGGAATATCCAGACTGTAGACAAGAAGGTGGATACAAAGACCGCTGAGCTCGACCAACGCATTTCTGACGTCGATCGCCACGCGGAGGAGGGAATCTCCACCGCTCAAGCCAAAGCGGATTCTGCTGACAAGGATGCTCAAAAGGCCGACCAGGACGCCCAAGGCGCTCAGCAGACGGCGGAAAAGGGCGTCAGCTTGGGCACGCAGGCGCAGCAGGAGATCGACAACATCGACAATTATCAGCCTGTGAAGACTGGAAGTGTGCTATTTGGTTTCAACCATTACAACCTAACAGGCGATGATCAGCAACAGCTTGCCGACCTGACACAGTCTCTCACTTCGATGAAGCATTACGCCATTGAGGTAAGAGGTTTCACCGATAAGATTGGTTCCAAGCAGTACAACCTGGAACTCAGCCGCCGCCGTGCCGATGCGGTGGTCCGTTACCTAACCGAGAACGGGAATGTGCCACTGGTAAAGATTCATGTGCTTGGCCTCGGGGAAGATAGCCCGGCGGCCGACAACAAAACCAAAGACGGGCGCAAGCAGAACCGGCGCGTGGAAGTCCGGATCATGGCGCCACAACTGGGACAACAAGCGGAGGGCGGCGGAGTTTCTCCGCACTCTGCCAGCACCGCAACCAATCAGTGATCCCATCATCGGGAGATTCGACGATCGGGTTAGCGGAAATCAACCCATCGCGGTGAGTCTCCTTAGGCCTTGATCCTCAGGGCTCATCAAAATGTGAGGACTCTGGAGCGGGAAGCACATCATGGCTTCCCGCTATCCAGACATAGAGCGTGGGCAGCAAGAAGATACTCATCACCAAGTCTGAAATTAGCCCCCCAACAATGACAATGGCGAAGGGTCGCTGAGAATCGGAGCCGATGGCGTGTGACGTGGCGGCAGGCAGCAGGCCTAGAGTCGCCACCAACATGGTCATCATGATGGGGCGTAATCGCAGAACCGCTCCCTCAATCGCGGATTCCTCTACCGAATATCCGCTCACCCGGCACTGGTTGATGTACTCAAGCATAATCACGCCGGTCTGGACGGAAACGCCAAACAACGCCAGGAATCCGACGCCCGAGGAAACGCTGAGGTTGGTGCCCGAGACCAACAGAGCCAGCAGACCGCCAAAGGGAGCTATCATGACGGTGGTGAGAATGAGCAGCGCCCACTTGAACGATTTAAACATCGTGTAGAGGATGATGAAAATCAGCAGAACCGTGATGGGCACGATGAAGAAAAGCCGTGCTTCTGCCCGCCTTTCGCTTTGATACTCACCCTCCCAATCAAGGTGATACCCTCGCGGCAGTTGAACCTGTGCGTTAACCTTTCGGATTGCTTCCTCGACCGTGCTGCCGAGGTCGCGGCCGCGCACACTGTACTTGATGGCGACAAAACGCTGATTTCCTTCGCGATAAATCTCCGAAGCTCCATCCCTTTCTTCGATGGTGCAGAGCTGCTGGAGTGAGACCCGCTCGCCACCGGGTGAGAGCAAGCGGATATTCTCCAGGGTATCGCGGGTGTCGCGGTACTGCGAAAGATACCGCAGCGTGAGGTCATAGCGTTGCTCATCCTGAAGAACCTGGGTTAGAGCATTGCCTCCTACGGCCGTTTGGATGGCATCCTGCACATCCGCGACGTTGATTTGATAGCGTGCGGCTTGCTGACGGTTCACTTGGAAGTTTTCGTTGGGTTGGCCGAGGGCCCGAAAGACCCCGAGATCCTCAATCCCTTGGATGGTACGCATGATACCGACAATCTGGTCGGCCTTAGCCTCAAGGATTTTCAGATCTGAGCCGTAAACCTTGGTGGCCAGCTCCCCCTTTACTCCGCTCACCGCCTCTTCCATATTGTCTTCAATCGGTTGAGAAAAACCCCAGACTGCGCCGGGGATTTTCTCCAGTTCGCGGTCCATGGCGGCGATTAGCGCATCCTTGTTTTGGTGAAAGACCGGGCGCCACTCTTCCTTGGGTTTCAGGCCCACGAAATATTCCGTGTTGAAGAAGCCGGTCGTGTCCGTTCCATCGTCCGGCCGTCCCACTTGGCTCGTCGTCTCCGTGACCTCGGGGAAACGCGCCAACAGCACGCGAACCTCATTCGCCACCCGGATACCCTCGGTGGGACCAGTGCTCGGCGCCAGAGTGCCGCGCACCCAGAGCGCACCTTCATCCAAGTGGGGAAGAAACTCTGAGCCGATCACTCCGCTCGTGCCGAGATAAATCGCGATAAGCACGCTTGCTCCGGCCAGGCCGACCGTCACGACACGGCGATGAATGGCCCATCGAACGCCCTTGCGGTAGCGGTTGGTGAGGAAACTTACGAGAGGATTGCGCCATTCGTGCGCGCCTTTCCGAAATAAGAAACTTGCTAGCACCGGCGCTACCACGACGGAAAAAAGCAGTGCGCCCAGCAGGGCGAAAGCCACCGTCCATGCCATAGGCTTGAACAGTCGGCCCTCAACCCGCTGCAAAGTAAAAATGGGAATGTAGGCTGTGATGATGATCGCAATCGCATAAAAGACTGGCCGCTGGACCTCGTGAGCGGCGACGCGAATCTGTTGCTCTACGGTACCCGAATCTGTACTCGTCTCGCGCTGATGCAAGTGGCGGACGATATTCTCGATCATCACCACGGCGCCGTCCACCACCATGCCGAAATCGAGCGCGCCGAGCGACAGTAGATTGGCGGGAATCTGCTTGAGGTCCAGACAGATCGATGCGAAAAGCAGGGAAAACGGAATGGTGAGGGCCACGATGAGAGCGCCCCGGGCATTTCCCAGGAAGAGAAACAGCACAATGATAACCAGCGCCATACCCTCCCCGAGATTGTGCAACACTGTGTGGGTAGTAAAATGGATCAGGTCGGTGCGGTCGATGAAAGGAACGATTTTTACGCCCGAGGGCAAAATGCGATCATTCAGCTCGCGTACTTTCGCTTCCAACGCCGTCAGCCCGGTTTCCGTATCGGCGCCCTTCCGCAAAAGAACTATGCCCGATACGACATCATTGTTAGAAATGATCTTTCCGTCTTCGCGGTGAATTGCCCGGCCGAATTGACCGAGACGAATCTTGGGGCCCTGCGCCACGACCGCGATATCTTTAACCTTTAGCGGCGCACCATTCTTGGCTACAATGACCGTGTTTTCAATGTCTTGCACGTCTCGGACGAGGCCGACTTCGCGAATATTAACCTGCTGGAGACCCGCCTCAATAAAGCTTCCCCCGGCATTAACGTTGTTGTTGGAAAGCTGCTGTTCCACCTGGCTAAGACTCAGGCCGTAAGCAACCAGCTTATCGGGATCGACGCGGACCTGATATTCACGGGTTGGGCCGCCGAAGCTGGCAACGTCCACAATGTCGGGAACTGCCTTCAGGTTCTTTTCCACAACCCAGTCTTCGAGCGACTTCAAGTCCATAACGTCGTATTGGGGATTGTTATTTTGCAGGGTGAAGAAATAGATCTGGCCCACCGGACTCCAGTCGGTGCCCATTTGTGGTGTTACACCCGGCGGTAAAGTAACTTGGGAGAGCCGCTCCAACACCCGCTCGCGGTCCCGAAAGTTCTCCTCTTCGTCATCAAAGATCAACTTCAGGTCAGAGAGTCCGAAAAGAGAAAACGAACGGAGATGCACCACATGGGGGATGCCGTTCATTACGGTTTCGAGGGGAATGGTGACCTGCTGTTCGATTTGTTCGGCAGAGATTCCCGGCCATTGCGTGATGATCTCCACATAGTTGTCCGCTACGTCGGGGTATGCTTCGACCGGGAGCCGGTGGAACGAAATGATGCCCCAGGCGAACAACACTACGGCAATGGCAAGCACCAGAAAGCGGTTGTTCAGGGCGTAGTCTACGATGCGGCGTATCATCTACTGCTCCACCGTGGACTGAAGATCTAAGGCATTCGCCACCACCTGCTGACCTGGTTTAAGACCGGAGACGATCTCCTGCTTTTCGACCGGGGTCTCGGGAATCATCTTGCCGGTCACAACTTCGACGCGCCGGAAGCGGCCCTGCTCGACCGGCTCGTAGACCCAGTTGCGGTCATGGAGGTGCAGCACCGCGGTGGCCGGAATGGCAGCGTAGCCTTCTTTCTTGGGACCATAGAACGTCGCGGTGGCAAACATGCCGAGTCGCAACAGGCCGGGGTTCGCAACTTCCAGGCGGACCTTCGCCGTGCGGAGATTGGGATCGAGGACGGCGCCGATATTGCCGATCCGGCCCCTAAGATTCTGGTCCGGGTACGCGTTCAAATGGACGTCCGCGTACTCTCCGAGACGAACGAACGGAAGGTCGTTCTCGTAAACGTCGCACAGAATCCAGACATGGGAGAGGTCGGAGATCGTGAACGCATTCGGCGAAGCCAAGCCTTGCGTCCCGGCGGCGGCAGTCACTTGTTGGTCGGTGATGACGCCCGAGGCGGGGGCTCGGACTTCGATAATCGCGGAAGGGCTATGGGGATCGGCCCCCAGGATGTGAAGATGATCTAACGTGGTTTCAACCGTGACCTTGGCCTTAGTTTCGGTGTCTTCGGCTACCTGAAAATCGTTTTGCGCAATCGCGCCGTGGTCGTAAAGGTCTCGCGCACGCGTGAGTTGCGTGCTCGCAAGCGTTTCATCCGCCACCGCCTGCCGATAATCGGAAAACGCCTGCGAGATGTCCTGGCTTTGCACCCGCATCAGCATCTGTCCCTTCGTCACCGTGTCGCCAAGGCGGGCATGAATATCCACGATGCGGCCCGAGGCAAGGGAAACCACCGGGATGCTACGTGAAACGTCGGGGCTGACGGTGCCAGTTACTTTCAGTTCAGGAGCAGCTTCGAACTTCTGCGCCGTCGCCAAGGGAAACTGCTCGGGGTGATCTACGCTGAATACGCCGCCATCTTGTTCCTGTTCTACTTGCGCAGGCGGCGGCGCCTCCGACGCTTCATTGGCCTTCCCTCCACTATTGCAACTTAACGCGAGGAGAGCGGTAAAGCTAATGCTCAGCGCGAGACCTATTCTGAAATAAGTTCGACGTTTCGTAATCCACCATCCTTAGTTGCTGAACCAGTGTCTAGCCGCCATGTTGGCAGGCACACTGGTTGGATTAGTAGTCTCTTCCCGCCCCATCTCTTTCAAGGATGCCATTGTGGCGAGGCGCGTGAGGTCGGGGTTGGGCGACTGTGCATCCGTCTTGGAAATTCACCTGCGGTGTCCAGCGCCGACCCATGGTGGCTCCCGCGATTACGTTGGTACTACGGCACGGATGGCTACCCGTCCGAGCGGCCGGCTGGGATGTGTTAGACGTGAAAGGGTGGGGCGCGACCATCGTGGGCAGAGATAGGAGCAAGGCAACGAAAACGTATTTCGACCAGCACGGCCGAACCGGAGAGGACGTGGAGTGGATCGGCTGAAGAGGGAACGGTGGTAGCTAATGCCATAAACAGAGATTTCCCTACGCGCAGGCCTTCTTGCGCCAGACTCCGAGCCTTCATAACCGTGCGCGAAGAATCTTCCAGGGGGATCTGCTCGGCGTTCAGGTCGTCGGTCAGGGAAATCACTGGAAAAAGCAGAACCAAGGCGCAGGCTAAAGCCAGTACTCCAAACGTCGTGTTGCGATCATGGGCCGTCGGCGTGTTTCTGTATTTCTCCGGGCGCCAAAAGAGGAATGCTCCGATCGCAACCAACAACCAGAATGCGTTCAGCAGAACTTCCATGGGCCGAATAAACTCTATCATTTGTGCTGACCCGAAGTGCTACCCAGGGGTCCGACGCATGCCAGTCGGGCCAGAAGCATCTTATCATCTTTTCGATGCGGTTGTTTTTCAACCAGTTGGCTGGCCAATCGAGGGGGGCGCGGGCACCTTAAAGCTGCAAATAGGTTCGAAGTTCGGGGTCTGACCGCACCTTCCAGATGTGACCGTCTACCCAGTAGTGCAGAAGTCCGGGGGCGGCGAAGAAGGAGAAGATAATCTGGTTTCGGGTCCCGATGTTCATCAGCCCCACTTCCGTCCTCAAAACGAAGCGCGGAACGACATCGAAGATGATCGCGTAGAGTGCCGCGGCCGCAACGTAGGTGAGCCATCGAGCGTTGATCAGCGTCGCCAGTCCGAACTTCCGGGCCCCGCTCGAATCCTGGGTGTATTTGTTCTGGTTATAGAACCACACCAGCCGGTGATACTGCACGTTGTGGAAAATCGTCACGGCGGCGTAAACGCCTAACAAGGGCATTCCGCTGCGGAAGAGGAGGTAGTTGACGGGAATGGCTGCCGCGAACAACAGTTGCTTCGGCCAATTGAGGGACAAGCCCTGGCGCCATTTCTGCACCTGCCGAACCAGGTAAGCCAGCGTCACCAGGATCAGCAAGAACAGGAGTAGGTTCTCATAGATGGAGGCCAGGCGTGGAATGATGGGAAAGGGCAGCATGGCCGCGGCTTCCTTACTGTACAAGGGATAGGTTAAGAACGGATAATAGAAGGCGGCCGCGAAGAATACTTTGTCCAGCTTCATGTCCTCCGGCCGAAAGTCGCGGTTCTTCTTCTTGTACATCATCATAAAGCCATAGTGCTGCTTGAAGACGTGGTAGTAGCCCCAAAGCACCGTGGCCACTTCGAGCCATTCGCCCAGGTGGAGCAGGATGAGAACCGGTCCGACCGCCAGGAAAAAGGCGAGGCTTCCCCAAAGCCATCGGCCGCGGCGCTTACGCTCCTGGGCGTCCAAGTAGGTGCGGGATATCGTCGCAAAACCGTGAGTTTCGTCGAAGACAACCGCCCAAATTGCCACAAGCAGAATGAGCGGCACATGGGTGAAGCGCCACAGCGCCCAAAAAATGTAGGCGGAGGCGGCCCCACCGAGGGTGAACCAGAGCACGTCCGCGCGCGGCGAGACGATCCAACCTGGACGAACTCGCTCTTGAACTCCGACAACTGCTGTCGCCATGAGTAAAAGCCCCTTCTAAGATTCTGTCGGCGCTATCAACAGCGCCGAAAAACCGCTAAGTCAAAGGTAGTTTTGCTGAATATCCGGTGATGCCTACGGCTTCGTATCCCGCCACAATCCCTGGAAACCGCCCCGGTTCCCTAATTGGATGACGCATGAAGCTGAGAGGTTTCACGCACCAAATCCGCGAAGGCCGCCGCCAATCGAACCTGCTTGGAGAAGCAATTCATCGGTGGTAGTCTATGCTTTCGAGAGGCCGGGGGCTTCGGCGAACAAACGGAAAGCAAGTTTGGCCATCAGGGGAGGGCAGCATGAAACGTAGGGACTTCCTTAAGACGACGGCTCTTGGTGCAGGCGCGGCGTGGATGGGGACGAGGGCACTCGCGAGCCTGGCCACGGAGCAAAGCGCGCGCTTCAGTGCGACAGACATGGTGGTGTTGGGGAAAACGGGAATTCGCACCAGCCGCTTGGCGTGCGGAACGGGTACCGTCGGTTACGATCACCACTCCAACCAAACAGCTTTGGGAATCCAGGGGCTCGCGGATCTCCTCTGGCGAGGCTACGACCATGGGCTGCGGTTTTTTGACACGGCGGATTCTTACGGCTCGCATCCCCACGTGGCGGAGGCGCTGAAGCGTGTCCCGCGCGATAAGGTCACGATCATGAGCAAGTCCTGGGCCCGCGAGCCTGCCCAGATGCGCGCCGACATTGATCGCTTTCGCAAGGAATTGAACACGGATTACATCGACCTCCTCATGATGCACTGCATGACGGAGGAGAATTGGACAGAGCGCTTTCGCCCGGCCATGGACGTCCTCTCCGACATGAAAGATAAGGGAATCATCCGCGCGCATGGCTGCTCATGCCATAAGATCGAAGCCTTGCGCCTGGCCGCCCAATCGCCCTGGGTGGACGTCATGCTCTCGCGCATCAATCCCATCGGCTCCCACATGGATGCCGATCCCGACACCGTTAAGGCCACGTTGGCCCAGGGACGCGCCAACGGCAAGGCAATCATCGGCATGAAGATCCTAGGCCAAGGCGACATGCGCACCCGCCAGGATGCGGCGCTGAAGTATGCCCTCTCCCTGGGAATCCTGGACGCGTTCACCATCGGCGCGGAAAATGCCAACGAGCAGGATGATTTGCTCCGCAGGATCTCCGCCGTGAATGCGTGAAGCGGAAAACCGAAACGCCTGCTGACAACGAGATCGATTCTCCCCAGGCGAGGACGAACTTGTCGTGTGGGCGTCTCGCCCGCTGTCGCGGGAGCGTCCCGCTCCCGCCAGGAATGCGCGGGCAGGATGCCCACGCCCCAGCGGGCGAGGCGCCCACGCTACGTGCCGCACGTAGAGCCCTTTGGGGATGGTTGCAACCCAACCCGCGTGGGCAAGTATCAAAGTCTCCATGCCCAGCAAACTTCGGACGACCCTCTTTGCAGTTTTGTTCCTGGTAATGTCCTCCGCAATCCTGCGTCCACAAGAACCCCCGCCCGCGGCGCCAGCGGTCCAGCAAGAACTTCCCCCGACGAACGACCCCAAGGAGATTGTCCGGCGGGCTTTAGATGTGGATCAGTCTGCCTTTCAGCTCGAACGCAACTACACTTTCGAACGCCGCGAGGAGCTTAAGGTGCTGAATAAGAAGGGCAACTTAAAGAAGCGCGAGGCCAACACCTACGACGTGACCATCCTCTACGGTCAGCCCTATTCGCGCCGCATTCAAAAGGACGACAAGCCGCTGAGTGACACTGACGAGAGAAAAGAGTCGGAGAAGGCGGATCGCTTCGTCGCCGAGCACAAAAACGAAAGCGCGGAGCAGCGCGAGAAGCGCCTGGCGAAACAGGAGAAGGAACGCGAGGAGGATCGAGCGTTCGTCCGCGACGTGATCAATGCTTACGATTTCCGCATCATGGGCGACGATCAAGTGGATGGCCATGACACCTATATTGTGGAGGCCATCCCGCGGAAGGATTTCCGTCCCACCCAGCCCCATGCCGACATTCTTTCCAAGCTGCGCGGGAAGATTTGGATCAGCAAGAAAGATTATGGATGTGTGAAATTGGAGGCCGAAACCCTGGATACGATTTCGTTCGGGCTCTTCCTCTTGCGCATTCACAAGGGAACTCTGTTTCGGCTTGAGCAAACCCGCATGAATGATGAAATCTGGCTGCCGCGCCGAATGTCCCTGAACGCCAGCGCCCGCTTGGCATTGTTTGCGAACGACGCGGTAGATTGGGAGTCGAGCTTTTCCAATTACAAAAAATTCACTTCCGGGGTGCGGATCTTGCCGGGAGCCGCGGAACTCCAGCCCGCGGCGGGTTCTGCGCGATAGAAGCGGGTAGTGCCGCGCGGCGGAACCGCTTTGAGTGCGGTAGCAGCAGCTACCGCTTTTGTGGGGCTCGCTTTTGTAAGATTGCCGTATGAAACGCAGGCGGAAAGCGGTAGCTGCTGCTACCGCACTCAAAGCGCTGTGCGCAGCCTCAAGCCTCGACTCACAGATGACGCAGCCGTAGAACTCCGGGCCAGACAGTCTTCGTCGATTTTGTAGTATCCTCTCTTCTTATGATGATTCCGAGCGTAGCAGGGCAGGGAGCCCAGCCAAAGCAGCCCGCCTCGCAGCACCAGGCGCTGCTGGAGGTCGCGGAATCCATCGCTACGCACCGTGACCTGCCGGCGCTTTTTCACGACCTCAAGGCGCGCCTGCCCCGGCTGGTAAACTTCGATACCTTGTGGCTGGTGTTGCACGAACCTGCCCGTAATGTCATGCGTGTCCACATCTTGGAGACCCCTTCCCGTACTTACGTTGACCTTGTTGAGCGAACGATCCAGGACGCACCGGCAGGATGGGTCTGGGAACGGCAAGAGGCTCTTATCGTTTCCGACCTGGAGCAGGAAACCCGCTTCGCAGAGGCATTGGAGTCCCTGCGCGAGATCGGCGTTCGATCGTTTTGTGTTCTTCCGCTGACTAGCGCGCATCGGCGCTTGGGAGCCGTGGGATTCGGCAGTGAGCGCGTGGGAGCGTACGCCGAGGCGGGAGTGGAATTCCTCCATCTGGTCGCTCGGCAAATTGCTGTGGCGGTAGACAACACGCTGAATCACCAAGCCGCCCAAGCGTTGCAGCATCAACTCGAACACGAGCGGGACCGGCTGAAGCTGCTCCTGGATCTGAACAACAGCGTGGTTTCCACTCTCGACCTTCGCGAGCTGTTTCGCGCGATTTCGTCAAAAGTCCGGCAGGTTATGGAGTGCGATTACGCCAGCGTACTGTTACCCGAAGACGGTGGGAAGCAGTTAAGAGTGTATGCTCGGGACTTCTCCGAAGGGGGAGAATCCTGGCAGGAAGAAATCGTCGTGCCCGCCGCCGGGCGGCCTGCCGGCGACGTCATAAAGTCGGGCGAACCTCTGCTTCTCGATCGACAGTCGCTGAGCCGGTACGGCCCCCACCTTAACCTCTGGAAGATGGGTTTGCAATCTTTGTGCTTTCTCCCCATGATCAGCCGCGGCCGGGTGATCGGCACCTTGAATCTCGGGCGGCTTCGGGACGGAGCTTTTTCCCCGGGGGATGTAGGTTTTCTTGTCCAGGTGTCTAATCAGATTGCCATTGGCGTGGAAAATGCGCTCAATTATGAGCAAGTCGCGGCGGCCCGCGAACGCCTGGCGGAGGAAAGGAACTACCTGAACGAGGAGATTCGCACCGAGCACGACTTTGAAGCCATTATCGGCCAAAGTCCCGCTCTGAAGCGGATTTTGAAGCAGGCGGAGTTGGTCGCGCCTACCGGTTCGACGGTCCTCATTATGGGGGAAACCGGCACGGGGAAGGAAGTGCTGGCGCGCGCCATCCACGACATCAGCCCCCAGCGCGAGCGCACGTTCGTCAGTGTGAATTGCGCCGCGATTCCCATGGGCCTCCTTGAAAGTGAACTTTTTGGGCACGAAAAGGGCGCGTTTACCGGGGCCATCGCGCAGAAGATCGGCCGCTTCGAGCTGGCGCATCATGGGACCCTTTTCCTGGACGAAGTGGGGGATATACCCCTCGAATTGCAACCGAAGCTTTTGCGCGTGTTGCAGGAACAGGAATTTGAGCGCTTGGGCAGCAACCGCACCATCCACGTTGACACCCGCATGCTGGCAGCGACCAGCCGCGACTTGGCACAAATGGTCGAAAATCGGGAGTTTCGTGGTGACCTCTACTATCGATTAAATATTTTCCCGATTCTTGTGCCGCCCCTCCGCGAACGGCCGGAGGACATTCCCCTTCTGGTAGCCCATTTTACTGACAAGTACGCGCGCAGAATGGATAAGCGCATCAACAATATACCCAAGGAAGCGATGGATGCGCTGACGCGCTACCATTGGCCGGGTAATGTGCGCGAATTGCAGAACATCATTGAACGCGCCACGATTCTGACGTCCGGATCAACTCTTCAAGTGCCGCTCTCGGAACTGCGGCAGGCCACTCGGGAAGTCACGCGAAAACCGCACACGCTCGCCGAGACCGAGCGTGACCAGATTTTGCGAGCATTGCGTGAGGCCCAATGGGTGCTGGGCGGCCCCGGGGGCGCAGCCGAAAGGCTGGGACTGAAACGCACCACCCTCTTCTACAAGATGCGCAGACTGGGAATTACGCGGACCAGTGAGGCGGAGTAGGCGGAAAGCGGCAGGCAGAAAGCGGAAACAAGATGGCGGCAGGTCGTACCGGCGAGGGCCGGTCGCGCGCTCGTTATTGAGCTCGGGAGTGGCGATCTAATTCAACCCCAGCCATCCAAATTGTGAACGAATTGGCGGAAGAACAAAGGAACTGGCTCCAAGCGCCGGCGCGCGTTCGCGGCCTACGCGCAGGCAAGGTTTGGCGCGGTGGAACTGGGCTTGCGAAACGTCAGCGCATAGAATTTGCCATTCCATAACGATTCGACCTTCAATCCCTGCATTTCCTGTGGCACGAGGTCAACTGGAGCCGAAACAGCTTCCTGCCGGTTCTTTACCTTCCCACGCATTATCGGGTTGCGCTCATAGGAATTTTTCACGTACTCTTCCGTCTCGTCGGCGATAACGATGCGGCTGCCCGGTTTAGCGACACGGATCATCTCCCCGATGGCCTTCGCTCTGTCGGTGAAAAAGTTGATGCCTCCGGCGTGAAAGACAACATCCATGCTGTCATTGGCGAACGGAAGCTCTTCGGCGTTGCCGAGAAACAGATCCGCCTCCAACTCCCACCGGTGCAGATTCGCCTGGCAGCGTGCCAGCATCTCGGCCGAAAGATCGAGGCCAAACAATTTCACCCCGTGCGGCAGGTACTTGAAATTCAGACCGGTACCCACGGATGTTTCCAGCACGGTGTCGCCGGGCTTGATTTCGAGAAGACGAAGATAACTTAAGAAAACTTCGTCTCTGTCGATACCCATGAGCGCGCTTCCCGCGCGCTGAGTGTCGTCGTAAAACCCGCCGATGATCTCGTACATGCGATGGAATTTCCGGTTGGAGCCGGTGATCATTTCGGGCGTTACAAACTCCGGAATCCCGTCACGTATCAAGAAGCGCTCGCCCACGTCGCTGACCAACGTCTCAACGTCGTTGTTGCGTTCAACATGCAGTGGCGCCCGGGTGCGCGGACTCCGCAGGAGGGCGACCGTCTCCGCTTTGTTCGCCCATGGCGCGCGGAGTATGTCAGGCTGCCGGAAAGCCCATGCGCTTAAGATGAGGCCGCCGGCGAGCAGCGCCCACACCCAAATGTCCGACGTGTTCGGCGAGGGGGACCCAAAGCGATGACCGCGAATGAAGCCATATCCCAACACGGCGATGCAGGCCGCGCCGCAAATACTTGCGCCCGCGGCGATCTTCGCTCCGCGGAATTCCTTTCCCCACATCCAATTGAGCACCGACGCGGTCCAATAGACGAAAAAGGGAATAACGCCGGTTCCTACGCCTGCGAGCATCTTCGGCAGCGGGGCATGAACACTTCCTGTTAGCGCAAAGTGCTGGAATGCGGCGGCGGGAAGCCACTTTTGCCCCAGCATTTGGAGCGCCGCGCCCCAAAGCGGCAGAGAGAGCGTTGCCAGAAATACCTGACGGCGCTGGATCGTCAGCCGGTACAAGAGATAGGGCAGAACGCTAATCAGCAAAGCCAGTGCCGTCGAGCCCGCATACGCAATGCCCGTCAGTTGAGCCTCTCGCCAGAGGGGCGAAAGATGTGCGATAAGAGCGAAGCCCCATAACCATAGAAATCCACGCCATACCTTCTGTGTGCCGATGAACCAGGCACTGAGGATCGCACCGGTCCACGCCCCCAAAGGGGCATCAACAAATCCGAAGACGAAGATTGCGACAGTGGCAATGGACGCCAACTGTAAACTGCGGGTGTAGGATGTTTTCTTGTTCATGCCGCGGTCCCCCTCCAACTTGGGTTTCTCACCACATGATGGGAATTACGGAGCGAAGCTTTGGAGTGCGTGCAGCTTGCTGCCGCTTTCTCTCCCGCAAGCTTGCTTGCGGAAAGCTCATCTGCCTTTTTGCATATCCCTAAATTCTCTTGGGCCGGTTTTCCGAGCTCGCTGCGGCTCCGGTATTGGCCGGAGAAAGAATCGACAGCGCCGACTCGCTCCACGCAATGGAAGCGCGCACTTGCGCAATGCCAAAGCTGAGCGTGAGCATCCAGAAGGGCAAATGCGGGTTGCCGGTGTTGTGTGTTTGCGCCTGCGTCTGCAACTGCTCGAGAACGGCCAGCAGATGTTTGTTTTTCTCTTGAAAATCTTTTACGTGTTGCCGGCACTCCTCGGGCGCGGCCGACCGGCCGAAGAATAGCTTGAGCAGAAATTCATTGCGGGGCGGATCTTCGCGGTGCGGTGCGGTGAGCCACTCCTGGAGGCAGGCGCGCCCTCGGGCTGTTAACGAGTACTCCTGCCGCTGCCGCCTGCCCTTGGTCTTTGACGGGTGCGTACTGATCAGACCTTCCCCGGTCAGCCGCTGGAGCGTGGGATAGATTTGCCCGTAGCTCTCCCGCCAGAAGTAGCTGACGCTGGACTCGACCGCCTTGCGAATATCGTATCCCGAAAGGTTCGGCTCGATGCTGAGCATGCCAAGGATCAGATAGCGGGTCTGATTACGTGTCATACATCTGCAAGATATATCTGACAGATGTAATTGTCAAGGGCTTTTGCCCGCTCAAGAACAAAGCCAGGAACCATCCGCTAAAGAACCAACCGGCGGAAGCTGGAGCGTTCCTGGGCGGCGCCGTTCACGATGCATGGAGCGAAGCTTTGGAGTGCGTGCAGCTTGCTGCCGCTTTTGCCCCAGTCAGCTCGCTGGCTGGGCGGGGCTCTCGGAGCAACGAAATCGAGAGCAAACAGGGTGTGCGCGATCCTGAGATTCCCGCAAGCAAGCTTGCGGCAGAGAAAGCGGCAGCAAGCTGCACGCACTCCAAAGCTTTGCTCCGTATGCTGGTAGAGAAGTGCTCTCTCGCACGCCTTTCGCTATTGCAGGCAATGGACTTCTTGCACTTCTTGATGTCAATCACAGTCACGGCTGCCGTGCAAGCGTCAATGCGTCAACATTTTGACGTCAATTGCATCGGTTCGGACTCCCATTCGGCTGGATTCTGTCTGCCAGATTGAATCTAAGTCTTTGTTTTTAAACATTATAAATAAACTAAGCCCAAAGACCACGAATTGGAAGTACACCTGCCTGCTATTCTTGCGGTAGTGGCGAATTCGTGTTGCTAAATCCTCAACTTCGCTCTACCCACATCGTTTTGCCAAAGGTAATGGCGGTACTCAGGGCATTTAGGCAGGACCCGCAAAGCTTGACTGCCGGCTGCCTTCTGCTGACTGCCTTCTCTCTCTTATGTGGATTGTTCGCTTAGCCCTACGCCGGCCCTACACCTTCATTGTGATGGCGATCGTCATTATGATCCTGGGGGCGCTTTCCATTATTCGCACCCCCAAGGACATTTTCCCCAATATCAACATCCCGGTGGTTGACATTCTTTGGAACTACACGGGCCTTTCCCCTCAGCAGATGGCCAACCGGATTTCGGTGATCAACCAACGATCACTCACCTTGACGGTGAATGACATTGATCACATCGAGTCCACGTCATTGAGTGGCATTTCCAGCATCAAGATTTTCTTCCAGCCGGGGGCCAACATTGCTATGGCCATGAGCCAGGCGACGGCAATGTCACAGACGCAACTGCGGCAGTTGCCGCCCGGCACGACCCCGCCGTTTATTATGCAGTACAGCGCATCCACGGTGCCCATTCTGCAATTGGGCCTTTCCGGGCAAGGGCTTTCGGAGCAGCAGTTGTTTGACATCGGAGCAAACTTTATCCGCGTGCAACTGGCCGACGTGGAAGGCGCCGCCATCCCGTGGCCCTACGGCGGAAAGCAGCGTCAGGTGCAGGTGGACCTTGACCCGGCCGCCTTGCAGGCGAAGGGACTCTCACCCGTTGACGTCGTGAATGCCATCAGCACTCAGAACCTGATTCTTCCTTCGGGAACTTCCAAAATCGGCCCGTATGAATATGACGTTGAGACGAACGGCAGCCCGCTAACGACGGCGGAACTTAACGATTTGCCGATCAAGACCTCCGGTAACACTGTCATTTACATCCGCGACGTCGCCCATGTACGCGACGGCTTCCCGCCCCAGACCAACATCGTGCGTGTCAACGGTCAAAGGGCGGCGCTGATGACGACCATGAAAACCGGGAATGCCTCGACGCTGAACATCATCTCCCAGATCAAAGCCGAGTTGCCGATTATTCAGAAGGGCTTGCCGCCGCAACTGCAAATCCACTACTTAAATGACCAGTCTATTTTCGTGAGGGCTGCCATTAAGGGCGTGGTCAGAGAGGCTCTCATTGCCGCTCTGCTTACGGCAGCGATGATCCTGCTGTTCTTAGGGAGCTGGCGGAGCACCATCATCATCGCGGTCTCCATCCCACTGTCCATCCTCACCTCTCTGGTCGTGCTCAGTGCGCTCGGGGAAACCATCAATATGATGACGCTAGGGGGATTTGCTCTGGCGGTGGGGATTCTGGTGGACGACGCCACGGTTGAAATCGAAAACATCAATCGTAACATCGCCATGAACAAGGAGATCCTAACGGCGATATTGGATGGCGCGTCGCAGATTGCCGTTCCGGCCTTTGTCTCGACCCTGGCCATCTGTATTGTATTCGTGCCCATGTTTTTCCTGACCGGGGTCGCGCGATACCTCTTTATCCCTCTGGCGGAAGCGGTAAGCTTCGCCATGTTGGCGTCTTACCTCCTGTCCCGGACGCTCGTGCCGACCATGGCGCGGTACCTGCTGCGTGGCCACGAGCACGACGCCGACGCCGCCAGCCTGGAAGCGCGAGCCCAAGCCCATTTTCTGGCGCGTTTGCAGGTTCGGTTCGAGCACGCTTTCGAAGGCCTGCGCGGGAGGTACAAGGGTTGGCTGGGGGCCTGCCTGCACCATCGTGCTTGGCTCGCCCTGGGAGTCTTAAGTGCAGCCGCAGCTTCATTTTTGCTGATTCCCTGGATTGGCCAGGACTTTTTCCCCCAGGTTGACAGCGGTCAATTTACCTTGCACCTCCGGGCTCCCACCGGAACGCGCATTGAAGAAACGGCGCGGCTCTGCGACGAGGTTGAGCGGACTATTCGGCAAGAGATTCCTCCCCAGGAAGTGGCCAGCATCACCGACAACATCGGGTTGCCGTATAGCACCGTAAACTTCGCCTACAGCAACTCCGCGCCGATTGGCACGGGGGACGCCGACATCCTGGTGTCGCTCGCGCCGGAGCATCGTCCCACGGCCGACTACGTGCGCCGACTGCGGCTCACGCTGGCGGACACGTATCCGGGGGTGACGTTTTACCTTCTGGCCTCGGACATGGTCAGCCAGATTTTGAATTTCGGTCTTCCGGCTCCCATCAACGTCCAGGTGATGGGCCAAAACCTCGTCGCCAACCGGCGCTTCGCCGAAGGGCTGATGCGTCGGCTCAAGTACATTCCCGGCGCAGTTGACTTGCGCATTCAAGAGCCTTTTAACTTGCCCCGGCTTCAGGTTGACATCGACCGTACCCGGACGGCGCAAGTAGGCTTTACGACCAGCAACGTCGCGAGCGACCTTCTGGTTTCATTAAGTGGAAGCTTCCAGACCGCCCCCACTTTCTGGTTGGACCCCCGGACCGGGGTAAGCTACAACATCGCCACCCAGACACCGCAATACCGCGTGGACTCGCTCCAGGATATCCAGAACATTCCTATTTCGGACTCGAAGGGCGATCCACCCCAGATCCTCGGGAACCTTGCTTCCATCTACCGCGGGGCATCCATGGCGGCCGTCTCGCATTACAACGTTCAGCCGGTAATCAATATCTATGGCTCGGTGCAGGGAAGGGACCTGGGCGGGGTGGCTCGGGACATCGACCGCATTGTAGGTGAGAGCCAGAAAGAGCTAGTGCGCGGCTCGCGGACCGTTGTGCGCGGACAAATCAGTACCATGCGCTCGTCCTTTAGTGGACTGTTGGCCGGGCTGGTCTTCTCGATTGTGTTGGTCTATCTCTTGATCGTAGTGAATTTCCAGTCCTGGTTGGACCCCTTGATCATCATTTCCGCTTTGCCCGCAGGGCTGGCGGGAATTCTCTGGTTCCTGTTCGCGACGCAGACCACCTTCAGTGTGCCCGCCATGATCGGCGCGATCATGTGCGTGGGTGTCGCCACGTCCAACAGCATTCTGGTGGTGAGTTTTGCTAAAGAACAACTGGAAGAAGGCAAGCAGGCTACGGCGGCTGCCCTGGAGGCGGGTTTCACGCGCTTTCGTCCCGTCATCATGACGGCGCTGGCCATGATTATCGGTATGGTCCCCATGGCTCTGGGCATGGGTGAAGGCGGCGAACAGAACGCTCCTCTGGGACGGGCGGTGATCGGCGGCCTGTTATTTGCTACGGTGGCGACACTGTTCTTTGTACCCACTGTGTTCAGCGTGGTCCACGGCAGACACAAGACAGAAGGCAGTAAGCAGTAAGCGGAAGGCAGAAAGCGGTCGGCAGTATGCGCAAGGTAGAAGGCTGGAGACATGCGCGCAACCCTGTTGGCCTACGGAGCGACATAAATTGTAGCGGCACTCTCCGAGCGCCGAACGGCGGTCAGAGACCGCCGCTACAACCAAAGGCGCAACCATTTATGTCGCTCGGTATAGAAATTGGCGCGAGCAAGCTCGCTGGGCGGAAAGCGGCAGCAAGCTGCCGCACTCCAAAGCTTCGCAGGATGCGCGTGAGCGGGATGTTACGGCTTTTGAACAAGACTGAATGATATTCCTCCCCTTCGGGGAGGGTGAAGGTCTGTTTCCACGTTCTGGAGAACGTCATGAAAACTGATGAAAGTTACGAGATTGAAACTGCCCATGGCCAGGACGGGGGCTCCGGTTTGCCGGGCCAACGCCCGCCGTCGTCTGGTGTGGGCAAGGTCATTTTCGGGCTGCTGCTGGCCCTGGTCGTCGCTGGCTTCATACTTTACCGGGGCGTTACCACGCGGGTCCGCGCCTCTGACAGCGTGAAGGCTGACACGCGCGAACTCGCCGTGCCCGCGGTTTCTCTGGCTCAACCCAAGCGTGGCGCGCCGCAGGAAGAAATCGTTCTGCCCGGGAATATCCAGGCCTTCATCGACGCTCCCATTTACGCGCGAACTAACGGTTACCTGAAAAGTTGGAAAGTGGACATCGGCGGCAGGGTGAAGAGCGGCCAACTTCTGGCGGAAATCGAAACGCCCGAACTGGATCAGCAACTCCAACAGGCGCGGGCGGAACTGGCGACGGCCAATGCCAACTACGCCTTGGCGCAGATCACCTCCGCGCGTTACGAGGACCTGTTGAAAAGCGATTCCGTGGCCAAGCAGGATGTTGACAACGCCGTCGGTGATGCTCGCGCCAAAAAGGCCATGGTGGATTCCGCCACGGACAACGTCAATCGCCTGGAGCAGTTGCAGTCCTTTGAAAAAGTCTATGCGCCCTTTGACGGGGTGCTGACGGCGCGCAATACCGATATCGGCCAGCTTATCAACTCCGGCAGCGGCAGCGGCGCCAAGGAATTGTTTCATGTGGCGGCCATCAACACGCTGCGCGTCTACGTAAATGTGCCGCAGATCTATGCCCCTGCGGCGGTGCCGGGCGTCCAGTCGTATCTGACGATGCCGCAGTTCCCCGGGCGCCGCTTTCCCGGCAGGCTGGTGCGTACCGCCCAGGCCATTGACCAAGCGTCCCGCACCCTGCTCACCGAGGTGGACGTTGACAACCGCACCGGGGAAATCCCTCCCGGTGCCTATGCGGAAGTCCATTTGAAGCTTCCCACCGCGACCTCGGCAGTCGTAATCCCGGTGACGAGCCTGATTTTTCGTTCGGAAGGCTTGCGGGTAGGGGTGGTGCGGAATGGCCATGCCGCCCTGATTCCCATAACCCTGGGCAGGGATTTCGGAACGTCAGTCGAGGTGGTTTCAGGGCTGGATGCCAGCGAAAAGGTGATCACGAACCCGCCCGATTCGCTGGTGGAGGGTCAGGAGGTTCGCAACGCTACGTCCGGCTCCTAGGGTGCGGAGCGGCAGTTTGTACGCAGTGATTGGCGGCAGGAGCGACAACCACCTGCCTGATGTACGGGGTCCCGAAGGGACCAGCCGTGTAGCTGCAGGTTTTAACCTGCGGATCGAGAACCAGCGAAATTCCGCCAACCCCAACGGGGTTGACCGGTAGGGAATGGTGGCATGTCAACGAATCCGATGAAAGATATATTCTGTGACGAGGGAGGGAGGTCGGCCCCTTCAGGGCCGGCTTCATCTTGGGGGGGCCGTTTCCGTAGGTTTCACCTACGGCTACTCACGGTTTCCCGCTGCGCGGGAGTGGGGAGAGTTGTCCAGTCCTCAACATGGAATCGTTTCGTTGGGTCCTACCCACAGCCCTTGCCGGGTGATCGGGAGATCGGGAGATCGCACACGCAAGATGCGCACCGTCCTCGGCATGCCGCTTACTGCCTACCGCCTACTGCCTACTGCCTGCTGTTTTCCGCCTTCTGCCTACTGCTCTTTGTCGGTGCTTGCACGCCGGGTCCCAAATACGGCCGGCCCTCGGCTCCCACTGCACCTGCGTACAAGGAGCTTGCTCCCAGCGAGGGCGGTCCACCCAGCGAATGGAAAGCGTCACAGCCGCAGGACCAGGTGATCCGCGGAAAGTGGTGGGAGATCTTCAACGACCCCCAATTGAATAGCCTGGAAGAGCGAGTAGACGTTTCGAACCAAAATCTGAAGATCGCCGAAGCACAGTTCCGCCAGGCGCGCGACACGATTCGCATTGACCGGTCGCAGTTGTACCCCACGGTCAGCGCCGGCCCTTACATTAACGGCGAGCAGTTTTCCCGGAACGCTCCTAACGCCGGCCCCAAGTATGGCCAGACACAGGGTGATTTTGTTCTGCCCTTTGACGTTTCTTACGAGGTGGACGCCTGGGGGCGAATCCGCCTGACGGTTCAATCTGCCACGGCCAGCGCCCAGGCCAGTGCCGCGGATTTGGAGACGGCGCGGCTTAGTTATCATGCCGAACTGGCGGCGGACTATTTCGCGCTAAGAGGGCTGGATGCTCAGAAGCAGTTGCTGGATTCCACCGTGGTGGCTTACCAAAAAGCGTTGGACTTGACCACCAACCGCTACAACGGCGGGCTAGCGGCGAAGGTGGAAGTGGCGCAGGCGGCGACGCAGCTTCAAACCACCGAGGCGCAGGCCATCGACGTGGGAGTGCAGCGTGCCCAGTTCGAACACGCGATCGCCGCGCTGGTGGGCCAGCCGGCATCGACCTTCTCGATCCCCGTCTCGCCGCTCGATACGCCGCCACCCCCAATTCCTGTGGGAGTGCCGTCCGATTTGTTGCAGCGCCGCCCGGACATCGCTGCGTCTGAACGCCGGATGGCCGCCGCCAACGCTCAAATTGGGATAGCCAAGACGGCGTATTACCCCGCGCTTACCCTTAGTGCCTCGGGTGGACTGGAAGGGTCCGGAATCACCAACTGGTTTGCCTGGCCCAGCCACTTCTTTTCCGTAGGCCCGATGTTGGCGGAGACGTTGTTCGATGCCGGTCGCCGTCGCGCCTACACCGATCAGGCCTGGGCCGGGTACGATGCCAACGTGGCTTCTTACCGACAGAATGTCCTCACTGCCTTCCAGGAGGTCGAGGATAACTTGTCGGGGCTGCGCATTCTTGACGAAGAAAGCGCCAAGCAGAGTCAGGCCGTTAAATCCGCTGAACTCTCGCTGACGCTCTCGACAAACCGTTACAAGGGCGGACTGGTGACGTATCTCGAAGTCATCACCGCTCAGAGTGCCGCCCTGAGCGACGAGGTGACCGCGGTCAATCTCCTAACGCGGCGAATGAACTCAGCCGTACTTTTGATCAAAGCGCTGGGCGGGGGATGGGACGTCTCCAAGCTACCCCAGGTCGCCGTGAAGGGAAGTCAAGGGCCTGTGAGCAGCGCAGGCGGACAATAAGTCCAACAGTTGGTCCGCGGCTGGGGGCTCGATTTGAACCTTCTATCCACCTGTCCGGACCCTTTGTGACCCGTTGGAAAGCACAGCTATGCTGAAAATCACCATCGAGAAGATTTCGCGATCCACCACGCTCCGAGTCGAAGGCAGACTCACCGGCCCGTGGGTAAACGAGCTGGAACGCGCTTGGCACGGACTCGCCGCTGACCCCAACGACGGCCGCGTCTCGGTGGACCTCACGGACGTTACCTTCGTGGGCGAGGAAGGGAAGAAGCTACTGGAAGCGATGTACGGAGAGGGAGCCAAGCTCAAAGCTTCCGGCTGCTCGACCCGCAGACTGGTGGAAGAGATTGGTTACAGCTTCAACCGGGCTCATCCCAAACACAGCATTCCGAGTCCGGAGTAACCGGACGTGGGAAGCGCACACGCGACCTCGTCATGCCATCCTAAATCCTGAATCCGAAATCCCAAATCCTGCTAGAATATCGCGCGCATAGGTCGGAAGCCGACGCCAATCGAACCGGCGTGGGAAAAACGCGAGAGGAGCGGGACACATGCAACGTCGAACATTCTTTGCCACGGCAGCGGCCGCGGGTGCAAGCATGGCGGCAAATTCCCTGGCCGCCGCTAAGGATTGGAGTCTTCCCGCGCTCACCAAATATCCAGATCCGGCAATTGAAATCGTCCATCCGAGTTTTGGCAAGTACCGCCAGAACAATGCTGCCATCGAGCGGCTGTACACGGGCGCGCGCTGGGCGGAAGGCCCGGTG
The DNA here is from genome assembly GCA_052139985.1 of Terriglobia bacterium. Lineage (GTDB taxonomy): Bacteria > Acidobacteriota > Terriglobia > UBA7540 > UBA7540 > Bog-366. Next base: position 9,520 of record JBKQVI010000044.1, on the reverse strand, counting down.
TGGTTCGGCGACGGGCGCTACCTGCTCTTCAGCGATATCCCCAACAACCGGATGCTGCGCTGGTTGGAAGATACCAGAGAAGTGAGCGTCTTTCGCTCTCCTTCCAACTACTCGAATGGCAACACCCGCGACAAGCAAGGGCGGCTGATTACTTGCGAACACGACTCGCGCCGCGTCACCCGCACCGAACTTGACGGCACAATCACGATACTTATGGACCACTATCAGGGCAAGCCGTTCAACGCGCCCAACGATGTGGCGGTGCACTCGAACGGCAGCATTTGGTTCAGCGATCCAGGCTATGGAATCCTGAGCAATTACGAGGGACACAAGGCTCCGCTTGAGCTCCCCTGCAACGTGTATCGAATCGATCCCAAATCCGGTGCGGCCACGGTGGTGGTAGGTTATATGCGCCGGCCCAACGGCCTGTGCTTTTCTCCCGACGAGAAATTGCTCTACATTTGTGACACCAGCGGTACTGAGAGCCCCGATTACTCGCATGACATACGGGTTTACGATGTGGTGGACGGCGCGCGCCTGGCCAACGGCCGCGTCTTTGTGAATATGGGCTTAGGCGTTGCCGACGGAATTCGTTCCGATGTGGACGGCAACATCTGGGCGGGCGCGGGCTGGGGGGGTGAGGACTATAACGGTGTCCATATCATTTCGCCCGCTGGCGAGGTTATCGGCAAGATCCATTTGCCGGAAATCTGCGCCAACATCTGTTTTGGCGGGGCCAAGCGCGACCGCCTATTTATGGCCGCGAGTACATCGATTTATTCACTTTACGTCGGCACGCAAGGCGCTATGACACCATAAGTAGCCGGGTAGGTGGCAGGTTGTATGTGGTCAATGGGGCGTTGTGCCGAGCGCGGCGTCGAAAATGCTCCGCGAGTGCAGGTAACTCCGCTCCTCCCCAGCAGTGACCATCTGCAACTACCACCTAGCCTCTGCGTAATTCCCCCGATCTACCACCTACGACCTGCCACCTACTCGCCGGGTTAGAACGTATACCCAATGCCGGTGGAGAGAGTGATGTTATTTTTCTCATTTCCTGCCGGCGGGTTGCTGAGGTAGAGATCGATAGCACTCGAAGTAAATGAGAATCGATTAAAGAGCTTGATGGAAAGGGTGGCGCTGGTGTCAAAGCGGTACTCGCCACCCTGAGTGAAGTTGGGATAGAAATTCAAACCCTGGTCCAGCCGTATGCGCTTGGTGATTTGCTCGCCGAGTTTTTCCCCGACCAGTCCATTGAGGGTCTCGTCCTCTTCACCGGAAAAGAACTTTTCATGTTGCGCGGTTAGACCGCCGATCACACTGAAGGTGGTGCGTGGTTTCTTGATGACGTCTTTGCCAAAGCCCCCGCCATAGGTCTGCCGCAGGTACAAACCCTCGGTGGAGATATGGTCGAGTTGGGCCATGCCGAACACAAAGTTACTCGGCGTGAACAGGAAATCTTCCCGCAGGTTGGAGCTGAACGTGTGGGATGTAATGCTGGTGTCATCTTGATTGGCGTGGGAGAGGAGGGTCATCAAGCCAAAATTGGTGCGCGTGTGTTCCTGGAAAATGGGCGCTGCCGGGCGCTCGCGTGTCGCATTGATGGTGGTCGTGAAGGTGTTGGTCTGCTGATTGCCGTGCTGGATGCTTTCGCCCAGGCTGGCATTGCCCTTCCAAGCTTGCCAAGGTGTGGGTCTCACGACCACCAGCTTCTGGTAAGTGTCCGCCGGCATGATGGTGTCCACGCTCGCGGCGGCAAGGGTCTGTGTTTGGCCATTCGCCTTCACTTGCCAGTCGCCGGTGGGCGTGAGCGTCAGCGTGCCTTCCACGGGCTCCTTCCCCTTGACGATGACGGCAACAGGTTTGTCCACGGAATAGGTCGCCACCTTGGCCATGGGGATCGATAAATCCCCGAGAATGTCGGATTTCAGTTGCAGCGTTCCTCCCTTAATCGTGACCAAGGTGCCTGTTATCCGGTCTCCGTTTTTGAGAGTCACCACGTCAGCACGCAGGGCGCTGGCAAAGCAAATAAGCCCCAACAGACTGGTCAACACCAGTTTCATAGTCCTCCTTCAACGAAAGACCCGAGTTTTTGTCCTATGATTGAAGCCTACCACGGCGTTAGAAAACTGGCTAGCCTTAGAATCTGATCCCTTGTCTCGCGGTTGAAGCCCGCTTTGACCGCGGCGCTCCTGTCTCCGTAAAACAGTTGCAGTCGCAGCCCTTTCAGTAGTAAAAGAGTGATACTCATGACCGCAACGTCAAAGTTGGAATTTGGGTGCTCGTTGCGCTGCCGGAAAGTCTAACGCGAGGCGGGCCTGCACACGGCGGGAATACTTGTGTACACGGGGCTGCTATTTCCGTGGGAATAGTCGCCTTCAAAATCGGCGGATGGACCTTCGGCGGACCTCCGATAACGCTGCGAAACGAGCTCAAGGCGAGCGACCGAATAAACCTGATCCATGACCGCAAGGGGGATGACATGTTCAAGGAATTCAAAGAATTCGCGATGCGTGGCAACGTGATGGATATGGCCGTCGGCATCATCATTGGCGCGGCCTTCGGGAGGATTGTCAGTTCGGTGGTGAATGACATCATCATGCCTCCGATCGGCCTCGTCCTGGGGCACGTGGATTTCTCCAATCTGTTCATTAACCTGTCCGGAACACATTACGACTCGCTGGCAGACGCCAAAAAGGCAGGCGCCGCTGTCATTGGTTATGGCGCCTTTCTCAATACGGTCATCGATTTTCTGATCGTAGCTTTCGTGGTCTTCCTGCTCGTGAAGCAAGTAAACCGGATGATGAAGCCGGCGCCAGCCCCCGCGGCGCCGCCCACCAAGGAGTGCCCGTACTGCGTTTCCGGCGGCATCGCTCTTAAGGCCACGCGCTGTCCCCACTGCACGGCAGAACTCAAGGCGGCGTAGGTGGGCAAATCCGCTCGCGGCTTCGACTGGCCTACGCAAGGAACCTCATGGCTCTCCAGGGGCCGAATCATTCGACCCCTCCAGGGTCGGAGGAACCTTTTTTTGTTGCCGTGCGATTCCGTAGGTTTCACCTACGGCCAATGATATTGTCCCCCTTCGGGGAGCAAGGCAGATTGACTCTCCACAGCGTAAATCAGTTGCAGCACGTGGCCCTTCGGTAGTACAAAGTTCATCGCCATGACCCCAACGTCAAGATCGGAGCCTGGGGGCCCTTTGCGCTCTCATTCCTTCCGGGAGATTCTATTCTTATCCGAGGTGTTCTCATGAAGAAGCTCGTCATTCGCGCGGCCATAGCGCCGCTGTTGGGAATTCTGATTTCCACGGTAGCCATTTGCGCTCCCCCGCTTGTATTGCCGGTTCGAGGTCTTTACCTGGGCGCTCCGAAGCCCGACGAAGTGCCCCTGATGCTTCGCTTCATTCGTGAGGCCTTGCCGAAGGAAGGCGTCAACTTGCTCGTATTGGAGATCGACTATCGCTATCAGTACACCAGCCATCCGGAAGTTGTGGATGCCGATGCGCTATCCAAATCTGATGTCAAATCCATTGTGTCGGCGTGCCGGCAGTCGGGAGTACGGCTGATCCCTTTGATCAACCTGCTGGGGCATCAGTCCTGGGCGGAACAGACCTTCGGCCTGCTCCATGCACATCCCGATTTCGACGAGACGCCGGGAAAATTTCCCAACAACAAAGATATCTATTGCCGCAGCTATTGCCCGCTGCATCCCGCACTGCACAAGGTGGTGTTCGATTTGATCGACGAGCTCGCCGACGTGTGCGAGGCGGACGCCGTTCACGTGGGCATGGATGAAGTCTTCATCCTGGCGGACCCCGATTGCCCGCGCTGCAAATCCCGCAATCGCGCCGAGATCTTTGCCCAGGAAGTGCGCACCCTTCACGACCACCTGTTGGAGACCCATCGTGAAATGTGGATGTGGGGCGACCGGTTTATCGATGGCAGCGTCACCGGCGTCGGTGAATGGGAGGGCAGCCAGAACGGCACGGCCTCCGCCATCAACATGGTCCCGCGCGATATCGTGATTTGCGACTGGCATTACGATTCCGTGCCCGCTACCGCCGTACGTTTTGCCGTGGAGGGATTCCGTGTGCTTTACGCCCCTTGGCGACAAACCGATGTGGCGTTGGGTGAGCTGGATTTGGTCCGGTCGGTCCGCACCCACGCTGACAGCACCATCGCGCCCCGCATGTTGGGCGTTCTGCAAACTACCTGGGGCGGCGCCTCGGAGTTTATCAAGGCGTACTTCGGAGAGACTCAGGCAAACGCCCAGACAGGATCGGGATCGAATGCAAAGGAAAGCGCCGAGGCCGCGTATACCTTCAAAGCGCTGTTCAATGTGATTCGGGCGATGCAGTAGGGGACGGCCGTCCAGCTTCAACACCGTTCACTCAGCGTTCGATTTCAAATGCTCTTGCGCGAAGCGCTTGGGAGTGCGGTCGCAGCAGCTACCGCTTTTCTTCCTCCGCCTTTTCCCCTTGGCCGTATGAACCTCAGGCGGAAGGCGGTAGCTGCTGCGACCGCACTCCCAAGCGCTTCGCGCAAATTCAGAAACGACAACTCCTTGGTCGAGACCGGCCCAATATGCGGACAAAAGCGATTACCCTACTTCGCCAGGCCTTACGGAATCCTAACGCCGAATTCCGCGATGGACAATGGGAGGCAATCTCCGCCCTGGTCCAAAGGCGCGCGCGGCTGCTAGTGGTTCAGCGGACCGGATGGGGCAAGAGCCTGGTCTACTTCCTCGCCACGAGATTCCTTCGCGATCAGGGGGCTGGGTGCACGCTTCTGATTTCGCCTCTCCTGTCGCTGATGAGGAACCAGATCGCGGCGGCGCGAAACATTGGAGTCAGAGCGGAGACGATCAATTCGTCCAACGAGGCGGATTGGCCGCGAATCGAAGGGGGGCTGCGGGGAAACCAGTTCGACGTCCTTTTGATATCTCCGGAGCGGCTGGCCAATGATGGCTTTGTCAATCGATGTCTGCTTCCCATCGCCGGGAGGGTTGGCCTCTTCGTCGTTGATGAGGCGCATTGCATCTCCGACTGGGGCCACGACTTCCGCCCCGACTACCAGAGAATCGTCAGGATTCTGAGAGCTCTTCCGCGCAACATCCCCGTCCTGGCCACAACAGCGACAGCCAATGACCGGGTCGTAACAGATGTCGTCCAGCAACTCGGACCGAACTTGGAAGTCCAGAGAGGGCCCTTGACTCGGGCGACGCTAAGTCTCCAGAACCTCTACCTCCGTTCGCAGGTCGAGCGAATGGCATGGCTTGCGAACATTCTCCCAGGCTTACCTGGAAGCGGCATCGTTTACACGCTCACTGTTCACGACTCGGAGCGTTTGGCGAAATGGCTTCAAGCCCAAGGCATTGACGCAGAATCTTATAACGGCACCATGGAGACAGTGCAGCGGGAAGCCCTCGAAGACCGGCTGCTCAACAATGAAGTGAAGGCGCTGGTGGCTACGGTCGCTCTGGGGATGGGTTTCGACAAGCCGGACCTTGGATTCGTAATTCACTTCCAGCGGCCTACATCCGTTGTGCACTACTACCAGCAGGTCGGACGAGCCGGGCGCGCGGTCGATAATGCCTACGGCGTTTTGCTAAACGGTGAGGAGGATGACGAGATCGCTGAATACTTCATTCGGACGGCATTCCCAACAGCCCAGGACGTCGGCCAATTATTGGCGGTGATGAAGACCGCAGACGGCGCGCTGACGGTGCCGAATCTTCAGCAGCACGTGAATCAGTCGAAAGGGAAGATAGAGAAGATCCTGAAGTTTTTGCTCCTCGAATCGCCAGCGCCAATCCAAAGGATCCCCTTCGGACGGGGTTCGGCTTATGTCTTGAACCCCGTGCAGTGGCAGATGCCCACGGAACGGATCAAACGGATTACGAATCTGCGGAGGCAAGAACAAGAACGAATGAGCGTTTACATGAACAGCCGAAACTGCCTAATGCAGTTTCTGGCCGAGGAGCTCAACGATCCAGGTGCGCCGCCTTGCGGCAAGTGCGTGAACTGCGCGGGCCAGCTCTTGCCGGCAGATTATCCGGAGGACCTTGCGCAGACAGCGGCGGACTTCGTCAATCGGCTGGAAAACCTCATCTTGCCCCGCAAAAAGTGGCCCGCCGGCCTCTCCGACGCAACAATGAAAGGGAACATTGCGCCGGAGTACCAAGCGTTGGAAGGCCGTGCACTCTGCCGATGGGGCGACCCTGGCTTCGGCGCACTTGTGCGGGGTGGCAAGCAGCAGGATCACCATTTCGACGATCAACTCGTCGAGGCCGCCACGCGCTTGATCGAGAACCGCTGGAAGCTTGACCCTACGCCAAGTTGGTTGACCTGCGTCCCAACGAGGCGGTATCAGTCGCTTGTTCCGGACTTCGCGCGACGGCTCGCTCGTCGGTTGGGAATTCCATTTGTCGAATGTATTCAAAAGCTGCGAGACACTGAGCCCCAGAAAACGCGCACCAATAGCGTCCAACAGGTTCAGAACATCGTAGGGGTCTTCTCCGTGGATGAAACCATGGTTAGACCGGAGCCCGTCTTATTATATGGTAGATTCTAGGTGGACGTTTACGGTGCTGACGGTTTTGCTCCGTGAGGCCGGGAGTGGGCCTGTCTACCCGTTTGCACTTGCGGATAGTTCCTCGGAAGATGGTGATTAGGAGATTCAAGTGGAGTTGAGTCTGACGCCTGATACGCAAGCAGTCCTCCTGCTTTGTGCGGAACTCGGCCAAAGGGGTGGCAATGGACTGAAGCCCCTCGGCCTTCGGCAATACAACGCGCTGGCATCGTGGCTGAAGAGCCAGGGCTTACGGCCCGGCGACCTGTTAGGCACAGATTGCCAGAAGAGGCTGGAGGGGTTCCTAGCCCCAGAGGTGGATTCGGTCCGCGTCACCAATCTACTGGATCGCGGCGCCGCTCTTGCGCTAATGGTCGAGAGGTGGGAGAGAGGCGGACTCTGGGTGATCAGTCGGAGCGACGCGTGCTACCCGGAGCGCCTGAAACAGTACCTTGGGCAAGCGGCTCCGCCTCTGCTTTATGGAGTTGGGTCCAAAGAGCTGCTTAACCGTGGGGGCCTGGTAGTTGTCGGTTCCCGCGAACGCTCGGAGGAGGACGGCGAGTTCGCCCGCCGGATTGGCGAGCATTGTGCGAAGGAAGGCATCGCAATTATTTCCGGGGCAGCCAAAGGGATTGACCGCGAAGCGATGTCCGGCGCCCTCGAGTCAGGCGGTTGGGCTTTGGGAGTTCTTGCGGAAGGTTTAGCCCGGACGGCTACTTCCGGGCAGTACCGCTCGGACCTCGTGAGTGATCATTTGACCTTGGTCTCGCCGTACGACCCGGATTCGAGATGGTTTGCGTACGCCGCCATGGAGCGAAACAAGCTGCTCTACGGCCTAGGCGATGCTGCGCTGGTAGTAGCAAGCTCAGTCGAAACGGGAGGTACGTGGGCGGGGGCAACGGAAGCACTGCAACACGGCCGCGTGAAGGTTTTCGTTAAATCCGCCGGAACCTTGGCCCCAGGGAACCCCAAGTTGCTTCGCATGGGAGGCGTGCCGTTCCCTGCGGAGCCTTGGGAAAATCTGCAGGCGCTGTTCACCGCGCCAGAAGAGAAGAATAGGCAGCTCTTTTCTCCGTCAGTCCAGCAATCTGCTTCAGTGGACGGGCGGACAGAAGAGGCGGTCCAAGTCCTCAGCGGCACTCCCGCACCCGTGCAAGCAAGCGCGGAGGCAAAAGTTCCGCCGTCTGCAGATATGGCAGAAGAGACGTCGCCACCTGCCGCGGCAGCAGAGCAATGCGGTTGTGACGCTTACTCCCTGGTCATCGAACCGATGTTGCTCCTCCTCAAAGAACCTCGAACGAGCGAATGGCTCTCGGACAAGTTGCGTGTACGTGCCCCGCAGATGAACGATTGGCTGTCGAGGGGCATCCAGGAAGGCCGTATCACGAAGCTGAAGAAGCCGGTGCGCTACGTCGTACAGGCTCCCGCCCTTTTCACTTCACGCATTAGTGCCAACTCCGGAAGCTGATCGGCGCTCGGCGCTGCAACGCCCATCGTCTGGTCAGCCTTTCCCGGCTTGCCCCTTCAGGTACGTCTTCCAGGGCTTCCAATAGTACTGCGGCCACCCTTTGGTAACGCCTTGGTGGTCGTGCTGCGGAACTCCCACGTGTACCAAATCGACTTTGCCGCCGCTTGGAGCCTTGGAAAAGTTCAGGATAAGGATCGAGTCGGGGTCGGAGTCCTTCCAGTGGGAACCCCGCCAAGTCTGTACGATCATCTGGCCGGGAACGACCAGCAGGTTCTTCCCTGAGAGCATTCCGTCCCAAGCCGTAAACTTGGCGCCCGCCTTGGCGCTTACCGAGGCTTTTCCGCCTGTGGCGGCGGAGTGCTTTTTCGAGTCGGTAAAGATGGCGAAGAGTTCTTCCGGGGAAGCCTTAAACGTCACCGATTGCACGATGGGTTTCGTCATGCCTGTCCTCCGTTTGTGAAAATCCCAGAGCGCCGGATTATCTTGCATCCAAGGTTAACACCCAGTCGTTCGCTTCCGAGCTGGTGGGCCTAGGGGCGTGCAGACGCCGCATAGCGCTGTTGGCGAAGGGCGAACCCTCGGCCTCGACAAATTGTCCGGTGGTCGGATTATACCACCGCGCCGCGACAGGCTTCGCGAAGCGGCCCATCGCGATGGTCAATTCTCTCTCTTCCGTGCCGCTTGCGGGAATATAGGTAACGGAGAGCTTTCCATCTGCCGTGACCGCGGTGAGCGCCGTGGCGGTGTCGCTGCCGTAGCCCGCAGTAACAATGTTGTGATCTTCCTCCGGCGCCAGTTGCTGCCAGGGCAGGTGGATAAACAACTCCCGCAGAATGGACATGTCGCGCGAACCCGTGGCGCCCAGAGCCTGCTGCCAAGTCATCTTAGCCGGGTAGATGCCCGGACCGTCAAAGTGCCAGATGGGATTATTACCGAAGAACTGTCCGCAGGCCCCGCTGAGCATGGCCCAGTAAGCTTGCCGCCGGATTTGATCGGGCGTCGCATCGTGTTCGTCCTCGTACGTGGTCTCGATCAGGACAAACGGGCGAACGGGTTTGCGGCGGTATTCGGCCAGCATGGGGAGAAACATCGCCTTTTCGTAGCCATAGAAGTTGTTGACGGTCAGCCAATCCTGCTCGCCAAATGCCTCCACGGCGGAGCTCCGCGGCGAGTGATGCGCGGTCATCAAATGGGTGGGGTCTTCCTCGCGGATTGCCGCTGCCAAGTCATTCACCACCCATTGATCCGGTGCATCCGGCGTGTAGTCTCCGCCCAGCATCCAAACGATGTTGGGCAAGTCTTTGAATCGCTTGCCGACAAACCTTCCATAAGCGCGAAGTTTTTCCCTGCCGCCGGCTTTGATTTCGCGGAAAGACCCCGCGTCGCCGCCGCCGTATCCAAGATATGCGGGCGCGAGCCACACGATCATGCCGTGCTCGCCCGCGCGTTCGACCACCTGGTGGGCAAGGTCGAAGTAGGCGCTATT
>JBKQVI010000043.1:0-6655 GCA_052139985.1 Terriglobia bacterium | reverse complement strand
GTCCCACGATGTTGATGAAAACAAAGGAAGAAGGAAGTGACATATTGACTAATGCCACGATGTTGATGAAAACAAACGGCTTATTTTTTCTATCCCACGATATGTATGAAAGGAAAGGTAGTTAGCTCAAATCGCAGGGGAGAATGGAGATGGGGGCGCGCCCAAGACCGCCCGGGCTTTGTTTCGCCGGGCAGCTTAAAATGTGGAAACTCCCGGCACGGACAGGGTTCCTGTGGCAAAACTTGTGGCATGCCCATCCTGGCCATGACCTTACACGGCAAGAAGTCGTGCCAGGTCCAAGGGATCCCCGGCTTTCACTTTTACGTCGCGCACTGGAAGACCGGTAGTGTCCAATTTGAACGTAGCGCCGCCCTTTAGGGCGGCACATGCCGGGCTCAAGCCCGGCGCTACACCCGAAATTAGGACACTACTCGAAGGTAAATGCCCACGGCTGTTTTGATCGTTTTCGCAGTAAACTATAGTTTTGACCCCACGGCACGGAGACGCTGATGGAAAATCGCGAAATCGCGGCAATCTTCGAGGAAATTTCCAACCTCATGAAGATCCTTCAGGATGATCCCAAGTGGACTTTCAAGGCCGCAGCCTATGACCGCGCCAATCGCTCCATTGAGAGCTATTCCGAGCGTTTGGAAGATATTGCACGCGACCCGAGCCGCAAGCTCACCGATATCCCCGGCATCGGCGCAGACCTGGCCAAGAAGATCACCGAGATCGTTGAGACCGGCCAATCGGCCTACCACCAGGAACAGCTCGCAAAAATTCCGCGCGGTCTGCTCGCTCTGCTGCAACTTCAAACCGTTGGTCCCCAGAAGGTGCGCCTGTTTTACCAACAAGCAAAGGTCACCTCCATGGATGAACTCGAGGCGGCCGCCAAAGAAGGCCGCTTGCGCGGCTTGCCGGGAATGAGCGCGAAGTCGGAAGAAAACATCCTGAAGGCCGTTGAGGCCTTTCGTCGCTCAGCGGGCCGCTACCGCATGGACACGGCGTACGAGACCGCCGAAGTGCTCACCGCCTGGCTGCGTGATTCAAAAACTGTCCAGGAGGTCACTCCGGCTGGTTCGCTTCGTCGTGGGCGCGAAACGGTGGGAGACCTTGACTTGCTGGTGACCGGCCGCGATGCCGCGAACATTGCTGAGCACTTTGTGAAGTTTCCCGGCATCGCCACGATTCTCGTCAAAGGGGAAGATAAGGTCAGCGTGAAGCTCAAGAACGAAATGCAAGTTGACGTGCGGATGCTCGATCGTTCTGCGTACGGCGCTGCTCTCCAATACTTCACCGGCTCGAAGGAACATAACGTAGCGCTGCGGGATCGCGCCAAACGCCAAGGGTGGAAGCTAAATGAATACGGTCTTTTCCAGGGCGAAAAGGTTCTGGCCAGCCGCACCGAAGAGGAAATCTACGCAAAGTTCGGCCTCCCTTGGATTCCGCCGGAGTTGCGAGAGAACTTGGGTGAAATCGAAGCGGCCGAAGAGGGCAAGCTGCCCAAGCTGGTTGAGCTAGGTGACATACGGGGCGATCTGCAAATGCACACAACCGCCTCCGACGGCCACGCCAGTATCGAAGAAATGGCGGGGGCGGCAAAGCAACTCGGCTACCAGTACATTCTCATCACCGACCACTCCAAGGCCGTCACCGTTGCCAACGGTCTGGACGAAAAACGTGCCGTCGAGCACATTCAGCGCATTCACGCCGCACGCAAGAAGGTGAAGGGTATCGAAATATGGGCAGGGTCGGAAGTGGACATCATGGGCGATGGCAGCCTGGATTATCCGGACGAACTCCTGAAGCAATTTGACATCGTGCTGGCCAGCGTTCATTCGCGGATGAACATGCCGGCGGAGGAAATGACCCCGCGACTGCTGCGCGCTCTAGAAAACCCTTATGTACGCATCCTCGGACATCCCACGGGCCGCCTGGTACTGCGACGCGATCCCTTTCTGTTCGACCTGGAAAAGGTCTTCGCCGCGGCCAAGAAATACGGCGTCATCCTGGAGCTCAATGCCAGTCCCGAGCGGCTCGACTTGTGCGACCGGTATGTGAGGCTCGCACGCGATCGCGGCATGAAGATCATTATTTCCACCGATGCGCACGACCCGCAGCACTTCAAGCTGATGCGGTACGGCGTCATCACGGCGCGCCGCGGCTGGATGGAAAGGTCGGGAGTGCTGAATACGCTGCCTCCGGAAGAGTTGCTCGCGAACCTGCGCCCTTTGCCGGAGTAGGGGCCATCGCGTGCTTCTGACAGTTATTGACATTAACTGCCGGACACGTTACTCTGCGATTTATGGATATGACTTCCTTTAACATCTCGATGCCCAAAGCCCTCAAGCAATACATCGAAGAACAAGTTGCAGGAGGGACCTATAGCACCCCCAGCGAATTCGTCCGCGAGCTCATTCGCGAAGACCAGAAACGCCGTACTAAGGAAGAGATCGAGGCCGCGCTCTTGCAGGGGCTGAGGTCCGGCCCGGCTGTGGAAATCGATGCAACCTACTGGGCACGCAGGCGGAAAGAACTGCGGGAAAGGCATAGGCCCGCGAGGGCTGCGCGGTGAAAAGCCGCATCATCCTCCGGCCTGCGGCAGACCGGGATGTTGTTGACCAGGCGGAGTACCTGACTAGACACCAATCCCTTCAAACCGGCCTTCGCTTCTACCGCGCCACGGAAGAGACCTTTCGGCTCCTCGCCAGCCAGCCCGAAATGGGCACACGAGCGGAGTGCCGAAGTTCATTCCTCAACGGCATGAGAATGTTTCCAGTGAAACGATTCCCAAAGCATCTGGTTTTCTATCGGTGCGTCGAAAACGGTATCGAGGTTATCCGGGTTTTGCATGGCGCGCGCAACATCGAAGCCCTATTCGAGCGTCGCGCGGAAGGTGGCGAGGACTCTCGTACTGGAGATCGGGATGGCGAGGTTAGCTCATGACTCTGCGCACTTCCCTTCCCGCGGCAATCATCTTCGACATGGACGGCGTGCTGGTTGATAGCAACCCGTTCCATCTTCGCAAGTGGATAGATGTTTTCCAAGCGCACGGGATTCCCTTCAATGAGCAGGAATTACCCAAGATCATCATGGGGCCTTCGAACGACTGGATTTTTCGCCGCTTCCTGGGCGACCATCTCACCCGCGAGCAACTGGACACACTCGGTGAAGAGCTGGAGATAAACTTCCGCCCGGAGATCGGTCCTCATGCCCGAACGTTTCCCGGTGTCGTGCGGTTTATCGAGGAATGCCACGCGCAGGGAGTCGCCATGGCAGTGGCCTCCGCCGGTATTGCCAAGAACGTGAATTTCCTCATCGCCGCGCTGGGGCTGGGAAAATATTTCCGCGTAGTATTGACGGCTGACGATATCACCCACGCCAAGCCTGAGCCTGAGATCTACCTCAAGACGGCCGACAGGCTGGGAGTAAGCCCCACCGCCTGCGCAGTCTTTGAGGATTCCTTCGTCGGCATCGAGGCCGCCAAACGCGCCGGGACGAAATGCGTCGCCATCGCCTCAACCTTTTCCGCAGAGGATCTCCGTCGCGAGACGCAGGCTGATCTGATTGTTCCCAGCTTCGAGGCGGTCTCCCTCCAAACGCTGCACCATCTCTTCAATGGTGCAAGACCTCTGCCTTGCACGCGTCCGACGGGTTGATCCCAGGACTGGCGGCACCGTTGGCAGTACTACCGCAAAGCCGCTTTGTAGGAGAGAATAGCCCCTATGGCAAGGGGAATCCCAAATCGACGATGCATCTGGGGATTCGCCGCGTGGGCTCTTGTCTCGGCGATGCTCCGGCTGCCCCTGCTATTGACGCTTGTTCTGGTGACGATCGCCACTGTGGCTGCTGCACGGCCGGCTCAGCAATCGGCGGACAGCAAGGCAAGCGTGGGGTTGCAAGTGGTGGTGGTGGACGAAAATGGCACAGCCGTGCCCTCGGCGCGCATTACCTTGATCCCTCGACAGGGAACGCCAGCGCGCGGAGAAACCGATTACGCGGGCCGCAAGGAATTCTTCGCTCTGGTACCCGGCGATTACTCTTTGCAGGTGGAAAAGGAAGGGTATTTCGCCGTCACCCAGCAGGGGATAGAAGTGGGGGAGGTCGCCAATGCGGAAGTGACCCTGAACCACGTCCGGGAGTTCTCCGAACAAGTCAACGTGGTGTATTCGCCGCCCGCCGTCGATCCTGCCAAAACCCAAGCGAGTGATACACTACACAGCGCGGACATCATCAATCTTCCCTTCCCCGTAGAACGTGACATTCGCTATGCGCTGCCGATGCTGCCCGGCGTGCTTCAGGATTCCACAGGGCAGCTTCATGTGGACGGCGCGAGCACGCGCCAGGTTTACGACCAGATTGACGGCTTTAATGTTTCCGATCCCGCTACCGGTCAATTCCTGACGCGTGTCAGTGTGGATGCCGTGCGGTCCGCCGACGTCGCGAGCAGCCGCTATTCAACCGAATACGGCAAGGCTTCGGGCGGCGTTATCAGCTTGCGCACCGGCATGGGCGACGACCACTGGCGACTGACAGGCACCGATCCCGTTCCCGGTCTCACTGCCCGCAGGGGAATCAACGTCAATAACTGGACGCCGCGCCTCTTGGGGTCAGGTCCCATCCGTACCGGCAAAGCGTGGTTCATGGACGCGCTGGAAGGTGAGTACGACCAGACCATCTACACCGAACTTCCCATCGGCGCCGACCGCTATAGTGTTTGGCGCGGGAGCAACCTTTCCAAAGTGCAGATGAATCTGGCGCAAAATAACAATCTTACGGTAGGTCTGCTCGTGAATTCCCTCTTGTCCCCCCGGTCGGGGCTGGACCCGCTCGACCCAATCTCCACCACCCAGCGGTACTCTACGAACGCCTATATGTTTACGGCCAAGGATCAACACCTATTCCACAACGGCTGGCTGCTTGAGGCGGGCGTGGCCACCAGCAGCTACTACACCAGCGTAGTGCCCCAGGGCGACCAGACCTACGTCGAAACTCCCAACGGAACTAGCGGCAATTACTACCTGACCAATCACGGACAGGGCGGACGCACCGAGGTGATTGGCAACGTGTTTGTACCGCCCCTGCATGAGGCCGGAAAGCATGAGTTCAAGATGGGCATTGATAGCGATCGTTTCGACGATCATCAGGAATACAACCGGCGACCTTACGTAGTTGAGAGTACCAACGGCACCCTCACTCGCCGCGTCACCTTTACCAGTGCACCGCCGTTTACCCGTTACGACGAGGAGGCGAGCGGCTATGCGCAGGATCGCTGGTCGATAACTTCGCGTTGGCTGCTGGAACCGGGACTGCGCTTCGATGCAGATGAGATTGTCCACGGTCTGGCGGCTTCACCGCGGCTCGCGTCCACCTACCTGCTGAGACATAACGGCGACAGCAAGATCTCCGCGGGTATCGGTGTCTATCGCGACTCCACTAACCTTGATATCCTCACCCGCTCGCTGACGGGCACGCGGACCGATTACTTCTACGACGCCACCGGGCAGAACCTGCTTCAGCCACCGGTGCTGAGTACCTTCACCATCAACCCGAACCAGTTACGCTTCTCGTTTGTCACCAATGCGAGCGCGGCATTTGAGCAGAAGCTTCCGAAGACCACTTACCTCCGCGTCCAGCTTATGGACCGGCGCGCCCGCAACATCTGGACTTTCGAGAATCCCGCCGCCTCCACCTTGCCCAACGGCCCTTTCTCCGGGCAGTTCATCCTGACCAACGACCGTCATGATCACTATGACTCCGCCGAGGTGACCGTGCGGCACGTCTTCAAGCAGAATCATGTGGTGTTCGCTTCTTATACGCGATCGCGCGCGCTTACCAACGCGGACTTCGGCTACAACCTCGATAACGTATTGTTCAGTCCGCAGGCGGGCGGCCCGTTGGCGTGGGACGCGCCCAATCGTTTTCTTTCGTGGGGTTGGCTTCCCTTCACTCATAAGATGGATCTTGCTTACACTCTCGACTGGCGGACCGGATTCCCGTATACCGTGCAGAATGATTCACAGGAAGTGGTGGGCGCGCCGAATTCGCAGCGTTTCCCCACCTACTTCTCAGTCGATTTGAGCCTGGAACGAAGGTTCACATTTCTGGGCTACCAGTGGGCGCTGCGCGGCGGCGTGGACAACATCCTCGACCGCGGGAACTACTCCTTTGTCTATTCCAACATCGACTCACCTCATTTCGGAACCTTCTCCGGAGCGCAGGGACATTCGTTTATCGCCCGTATTCGGCTGCTGGGAAGAAAGTAACCAGCGCCTCCCCAAAGGGGAGCACGCGTGTATGCGTGGCCAAGATGGCCATGCCACGAGGGGCCTCAGTGATTCCGTAAGGTAGGGACTAGGTCGGCTTCAGTTCGTTTGTTTACAGGGGTTTCCACTCCCAGTTGAGTTTGGCGGCATTTTTGCAATTCTTTGCGGGGGGCTTGACTTTGCTCGTTTCTGACACTATTATGAGTGTCATATGAAATCACTCCGCAACCCCGACCTGCAACTGCGAGGCCGACTCATCCGAAGTCTTGGTTCTCTCCGCGAAATGCTGCCCGGCTCGTTTGTCGAACGCCAACGCGCCTGCGGTCGGCCCAACTGCCATTGCGCCGACGGCAAGCACCTTCACTCCCAATTCCAGATCTCGGTTTTGG
>JBKQVI010000042.1:0-63761 GCA_052139985.1 Terriglobia bacterium | reverse complement strand
GATATATCGAGGCGTGGGTTGAATGGAACTCAGCACCACCTTGAACAGCTTGTCGTTGGCATCGAGCTTGCCCTTGGGCGCGCCCAATGCAATTTGGCCGACAGCGTGCATATCGTAAAGACTTCCTCGACCGACGTGGTAGGTCATCGTCACGAGCGCCACGGAGTACCAGAGCTCCATCGGTTTGTCGTCCTTTTGATACTCGAGCCGTAATCGGATCGCGTCGACCCGGGCGCCGCCGTTGCCGGAGTCAGCCGGCGTCAAGCCATAGCGCTGGCGCACGATCTGCTCGAGGACGGGGAACGGCTCGACGGATACCACCGTCATCGCGGGCTTCAGGTCGTTGAGCATGATCTGGCGGAAATATTGTTCGGCGCTCAAGGGTTTCGCCACGGCGCAGAGATCGTTCGTCTTGCCCCCAGTGTGGGTGCGCCGGTTGGGGTCGGTGAGGTTGTGCAACTCTTGCGGGTCGTCGGAGTATTGCCAGGCGTAATTCGGAACGCCTAGAATTTTGGTGACCCCATCGTCGCTCTTGGCTTCCCACAGCTCGGAAAAACTTTCGCTGAAACAGCCCGTCTTGCCGCCGTACATCCGGACCGTGCCCTTGAAGTCCCAGGTGCTGGGAATCAACATCTCGATCGCCGGCCAGGGCGCCTCGCCGGGGTGGTCATCGGTTGTGGTCGTGATCTGCGCCTTCTTCAGGAGCAGGTAAGAGCCTGAACCACCACTGCCGCCGGACGCCGCGTGTTTGGCAGCGGATGACGCGGACGGTTTAGGAGCGGGCTGGGCCGGCGCGCTGGGTGGCGGTGCGAGTGGTGGCGGTGCGGTGGGCGGGCTCAGTGGCGGCGGTGCACTGGGTGGATTGCTGGGCGTGTTATTTCCGCTCATGCCCGCCGCCTGTTGTGCGGCTTGTTTGCACTGGTCCGACAGCGCATCCTTGTGCGCCCTCAAGCAGGCGAGGATTCGCCCTCCGCCAGGCTGGACGTTGGCGCATAGCCTTTGGACGTCTGCCGTGCAGCCGGCACGCAGCACGGCCATCGCCGCCGCGTCGTCGGCGTGAGCGTAGGGTGCGGCCCACGCGGCGCAGTAGAGGAGCAGCAACGCCAGCCTATTCATGTGACATCTCCATTCCATGGCAGCCCTGCCAAATGATATCGACACGCAAGGATAGCACAAGTGCGACACGCGTGCTCTTCACGGCGGGGAATTGAGTTTCCTTTCTTCTATTCTTCAAGGTACGTCCCTTCAAGAGGTGACTGGAGGGATATATGCCTTTTTTGCCTTTCGTGGTCTGCGATTTTTTTCGGACACACACCGGGGAGAGAGGGGAAGTCTATGCCTGGGTGCCCCCGCTGCGCACCACCTGGGGCCCTTGCCCGGCCGACGGGAGGCGGTCCCGCCGGCAAGCTGTACCGGGCCTCTTCGGTATGCCACGGACAATGCCCCGTCGTTGCGCAGAATTGCCACAGGACGCGCCGGAAGGAAAAGGGATAGGGCATTCCATCAAGCCGGCCACATGAGCGGAACGCAGTTGCACCATTTTAGGGCAGGGAAATTTGGTTACCATTTTGGCGCACAGCTCCATCAAAAACGGTAGTAATCCATACCACATGGCGAAATGGCAAGACTACGACCGAAGGCGCATGAATATTGGCTAATCTCACCCTGCCGCAGTCTATCGCAAAACCGTGGCGCGCATCTGTTAACCGAAGGGTTCCAGGTTCGAGTCCCGGCCGAGGAGCCAATCCTTTTCAGTGACTTAGAAGTACCCCGACACCCCTTCCGACCCTGATTTGGGGGTACCCTGTAGGGACTTTTGCAGCGATACTTCTTCCACCTGTGGAGCAGTCACGAGCACCTGCGCAGAATCCTGCGCTGCTTCAGCGTCCTTTGACTTACCGCTCATTGCAGCCCCAAACCCGTCCCCAATTTACCCGAGTCGAAATAATGCTCCCGCTGAGCGGACGGGACGTAGACGAATCAAACGACGGGCCATCGCCGGCGGGAAGGACAGAGTTTCCCAAGGTTCGCGCGGCTCGCCGCTTATTCTTCCCAGATTTTGATAAGGCCCTGGTTACCCCGATTCTCCAAGCCCATCTCCATGGCGTTGGAAAAGAGCGAAAACGCCAGATGTGCGGCGGGGAAGTAGCCTCCCAAACTGCCAATCCAGTCGTTGATGAGGCTCAGGTCTTTGTGCTGCAGCCGGATGCTGAAACCCGGCGCGAAGTCCTCTTTCAGGATCAACGGCAGAAGGTTCATGACCATCCAGGAATTGGCGGCGCCACTCGAGAGGGCCTGCACGGTGGTCGGGACGTCCAAACCCGCTTTGCGCGCCAGCCGCAAGCCTTCGACGGCGCCAAGAAGATTGGTGGCGCCCACCAATTGGTTCACCAGCTTGGTCTTTTGACCATTGCCGAGAGGTCCGGTGTAAGTAATCGCCTTGCCCATGGAGCGCAGAAGCGGAAGGGAACGATTGAAAACCTCACGCGCACCGCCCACCATGATACCGAGGCTGCCCTCGACGGCGCCCTTGGGGCCGCCGCTCACCGGCGCATCCCACATCTCGCATCCCAGCGCATGCAAACGTTGGCCAAAGTCGACGGTGGCGGTGGGAGAGATGGTGCTCATATCGATCAGCAGGCTGCCACGCTTCAAACCGCCCGCCACTCCGTCGTCGCCAAACAGGACCTGCTCAACGGCCGCAGTGTCAGGAACCATCGTGATCACCCCATCGCTCGCCGCCACTTCCCGGGGCGACGGTGCAAGCTGGGCACCGAGCGCCAGCAGTTTTCGCGCCTTGGCCTGAGCGCGCTTGGGGATGGCAGCGTGATAGCCCGCGCGCATCGGATTTGCGGCCATGGGTCCGCCCATGGCGCCTACTCCGACGAATCCCACCCGGGCCTTGCTGCCCGCTTCATGCTTGTTGCTCATGCGATCTCACTTCCTCTCTTGCGAGGGTCCGCCGCCGCCCCGTTGCTGCGAAAAGCTTGCGTAAAGTCCGGCAACGTCCCCGGCGGCGGTTCTGCCGATCCATTCCTCCGCCAGGTGCATGTAGTCCGCATACCGTTCTCTTTCCATGAGCGGATAATCGCTGGCTGCCACCAGGGAACCGGGTGGCCAGCTTTCCTTAAGCCGTTCGGCGAACCGTTTCACATCGGTATGCGGGAAGGGCTGGCGCGAGAAATGGGCAATGGCGGAGATGCCCACCACCATGTGGGGAATCTGCCGGAGCTCCCGCACGGCCGATTCCCAGGCCGGATCTTCGACCTTGTCCTGAACCGGCCAACCGAGATGCGGCAGGTAGATCCGCAGACCCGGCGTACGTTCAACGAGCTGAAGCAGCGCCTGGGAGAGAGAACGGATGCCGCTCTCCGCGTGAGGTATCAGCCACTTCCCGCATGTCTCGAGTGCAACCGCCGCCTCCTGCAGGTAAGGTATGTCCGCGGCCCTGGCTCGCAGACCCATGACGACGGGGGCGTGGAGTACATCCGGAACCAACTGGCGCTGAGCAAACCGCCAACACAGTGCCACTCGAAACGTTTTCGCGCGCCTTTTCATTAGCCGTTGCAGGTAGGAAAGGTTGTCGCCTTTCCAGGTCTCAACCGCCAGGGCGCAGCGAATTCCGGCACTGGCCATGCGGCTTTCCATGTCCGCAATCGGATCGGCGCAAGCGAGGTCCAGATGGGTGAAGGCGTCGATCATGGGACTGAATTCCCGGATGCACGAGCGTGCAATGAACATCGCTCAAGGGTCCGCGAAGGGCGCTTCACCACGGCTTTGGGGAATCCGCCCGTTCCGTAAGGCAGCGCCCTCTCCGCTCCACTGAAAGTGCCTGGCTCTCTGTGATTCTCGTCGTGCCGCCCACCCGCCCGATGGCTGCCGGGTCATGGAAATGACGGAACGAAAGCGCGATCGCTTGTCATGACGACACACGATGCTAAGGAGGACGGAGAACGGAGTCAAACACGACGATTAGATGCCAGCGATTCGCTTTTGATATCACTATCGGCGCATTCCGACGGTGCTTGCCGAAGAGGCGCGGGGCCACCCATCCACCGATATCCGGGAGTCATGGGTGCCATCTCGCCGGCGTATTGGACAATTGTCCCGGGCCCCGGTAGGCTTGGGTGACCCTGCGACAAGGGAGCTGCGAGGGCATGCCCGCCGCCGCCCTCGGCGGTCATCCCACGCTGAACGGGAGCAGACTCATGGATAGACGCGCGTTCCTTCAAACAACCTCGGCGGGAATTGCGGGCTTACCGGCGTTGTCGCTGCTGCCCGCCCGTGGCGGCAGCATCACTTCCGAGCCACCACCGCCGGAAGCCCACGCCACGGACGATGGTTATCGACCGCCCGAGTGGCTGCACTTTTCCCGGACCGTCTACTTTGACGGTAAAACCCCTCCCCTCTATCCTCACTTGCGGGATTTTGACGCCGGCCGTCTGGTGAAAGTGGTCGCCCGTCTGGGGGGCAACACGCTGCGCTTTGAGCCGGTTAGTTGCTGGGCCTATTACCCCAGCAAGGTCTACCCGGTGTGCCCGGAGTTGGATGGCCGCGACCTGATTGACGAGGTAGGGCGCGAATGCCGCAAAGCCGGTATCCACCACTACTGTTATACTAAGTTTGGTAATCCCTTTATGGTGGTTGGTTGGGCGGACCAGCATCCCGAATATGCGGACTGGGTGCTGCGCGGCCCCGACGGTAAGCCTTACGGGACCTTCAACAATCTCGGGTGGAACCAGCTCCAGAAGCCGTGTACCACCAGTGATGCATTCCGGCAAGGAATCCTGCAGGTGATCCGGGAGCTGTGCGCGTATGACATCGACGGCGTCTATCTCGATGCTCCCAGCAACTGGGGTTACACCGACGTTTGCTATTGCCACAACTGCCGGAAGGGATTCCGGGCGTACAGCGGGACGGATCTGGACCGGCTTCAGGACCCGAACGATATGGAAGCGCGGACCGCCTACTTCCGCTGGTGGAACCAGCAGAACCTGGATGACCTGGAAGCGGCGCGCAAGATCATTCACGCCAGCGGCAAGTTCATGCTGTGCCACAACGGCGCCGCCTGGCGGCCGCAATCGCTGCGCGCCCTGTACAGGATTCCCGAGGGGTTCATGGTGGAGCACAGCGAGCAAGTTTACACGCGCCTGGTGACGGGTTTGATGGGCGCGTCGATGGCGCGGCCCTACCACAAACTTGCCCAGATGTACCTCGGCAGCTATTGCCTTGCCAACTTCGATCAGCCGGCGCATTGCCGGCCCTGGGCGATCCAGGACGCCTGCATGGAGGACGGCGACGAAATCCTGATGGAGGGTTTCGCCAACCTGGCGTGCGGCAATGTTCCTCTTTATGCGACGCTCAACCGCGGCTATTACGGAATCGGCAGCGGCAGCGACCAGCCGGTGCGGGAAGTGTATGGCGTCATGCAGCGGGCGGAGGCCATCCTGAAAGACAGCGTGCCCGTTCCTTATGCCAGCGTCGTACCCACTTGGGAGGCGCTCCAGGTTTGGCGAACCCAGCGCACCACCTTCAACATGGAAATGACGGAGGGCTTTGCCCTGGCGATGTTGGATGAGCGCCTGAACCTGGATGTTTGCCCCAGCACCGAGGTGACGCCGCAGTGGCTCCAAAACCAGCGCGTCGTGGCGCTGTGCGGCGCCTCGGGTGTTTCCGCGGAACAGGCGCGGATTCTGACCGATTGGGTGCGCGAGGGCGGCAGTTTGCTGGCCACCTATGACACCGGTTTTTGCGACGCACTGGGCCACGTTCATCCCGGCGGGATGCTCCAGGAGGTGCTCGGCGTCCAGATAAAAGGCGAGCCGCTGATCAGCCTGCCGGAGTGCTATTACCGCGTGAAGCAAGTGCATCCGGCACTGGGGGAGTCCAGGCGGGGTGACCTGGTCCTGGGGGATACCCAACTGATTCCCGTCGCTGCCGTAAGCGAAGCCCAAGTGCTGGCCGATTGCTGGAACCTGGGAACCGGCGAGATGCGCGGGCCAGCCATCGTGGCGAATACTTACGGCAAGGGACGAACGCTTTATGTTTCGGGAAGCCCGGAAGCGCACTACGTCGCCAGTCGGGTGAGTTCCATGCGCCGCCTGCTCGCTTCCATGGTGCGCTATCTGGCGCACGACGCGCCGCCGCCGTTCACACTGAGCGCGCCCAGGGGGGTTTACGGCGTCCTGCGCCAGGCCACCAACGGAGACCGCGTCTTGTGGCTGCTGGCCAACGTCGGATACAAGGATGCGGACATCGGCCGCATGCGGCAGGAATATGTTCCTCTCGCGAATGTGCAGGTCGGAGTTTGGGTGCCGAGTGGTCGAAAGGTTAAAGGCGTTCGCCTGGTGCGGGCGGACAAGAGCATCCCGCACACGATGGAAAACGGCTATGCCGCCGTGGAGATTCCGGCCCTGCACGTTGCCGAAATTGTTCATTTCGAGCTGGAGTAGGAGACGACCGAGTCCGAGCTACCGCCTCGGGAGTCGCCCCTCGCGGGAACGGTGGCGGCTCCGCTTATTCCGGGTAGAGGTCCGTACTGAGGTATTTCAAACCCGAATCATTCATGATGACGGCCACAACCTGTCCGCGGCACGGCCCGCGGAGAAGTTGAAGCGCCGCCGCCACGTTCGCACCTGAAGAAAACCCGGCAAAAATGTATTCCTTGGCAGCCAGCCGGCGCGCTGCCGTAATAGCCTCTTCATCCGTGACCTGCAGGTAGCCGTCGACGTGCTCCGGCCGCACCAGGCTCAGTTGGCGCATGGCGTACCCTCCACCTTGAATGACGTGATTGGGGTTCACCACCGCTTTTCCGGCCAGCACCGGGCAACCGGCCGGCTCAACGAGGTAACACCGGATGTTGGCGTTAGCTTCCTTGAACGCTGCCGCGCACCCGGCAAACGACCCCCCGGTTCCGGCGAAATCACAGAAGGCCTGGATGGAGTGATTCGACTGCTCCAGCATCTCCGGTCCGGTATGCAGGTAATGAGCGCGAAAGCTACCGGGATGATTGAATTGGTCGGCGCGGAAGGCGTTGCTTTCGCGCGTAATCTCCTGGGTTTTTCGCTCCACCTGCTCAAGGTCGCCGCCGGATACCTTTCCGGGCTGCGATCCCGGGAGTTGTTCCACCAGGACTACCTGGGCCCCCAGCGCTTTCATCATGCGCGCGCGCTCCTGCGTATTGCCCTTTGACATCACGGCGATGAAGGGATGCCCAGTCAAGCCACAGACAATGGCCAGTCCCGTTCCGGTATTGCCGCTGGTGAGTTCCACCACCGGCTGTCCGGGCTCGAGCGAGCCATCGCGCTCGGCGTCTTCAATGATCTGGCGGGCAATGCGGTCCTTCTTGGAGAAGCCAGGATTCAGATATTCCAGTTTGGCAAGGATCTTACCATCCAAGCCTTGGGTGATCCGGCTCAGTTCCACCAGCGGGGTGCCCCCGATGGCTTCTCGAACCGATGGCAGCACCGCGTTATTCCTCACGTTAAGTCTCCTGAGTTGATAATGATCATGGCTTGCTTGTAATGTTGGACCGCCAGCGCTCTGCATGGTAGGGGCAGCTACACGTTCCATCCCGCGATTTACAGGCATGACAATAATAGCGGAACATTGGGCCGGTGCTCGCTGCGCAACCGATCCGGGGCACTTGGCTTCAGTGCGGCGCAAGCTCATCGAATGGGAGCAACCGGCTTGCCGCCCCTTTGCCGCTGCGCCTAGCCGTCCGCACGAACCCTAGTTTAACGCCTTAATTGCAGATCAGGGCCGAAAACATCACCTTGACATCAAGGTCTCTTAATGCAGTAATAGATTCCTCATTTTACCGAATTTCTTCGCCCGCTTACGCGGGAATGGCGTCAGGGTAGGGGGTCAATTCAGGAGGAAGATCAGCGAGAGCCTCGACCAATCCCAGGGCAGTGTGTCCTTAAGACCGCGCCGACACAGGATTTTGTGTCGGGTACCGGGGACGGATTGGCCAGTCTCCTGGTGGGCATGCCCAGCGGTGCCTCCAGGCAGACCGGCGGGCCGCGCGGAGTCATGGTCCACCCATACTATTGCCCCAACGATTCAAACCCTAGGAGAGATTCACTTCTGAAATCTCAGTATATCGTTGCTCTTCCACAACGTCTTAACATGCCGAGAGGAAAAGCAGGTGATAGCCGGCCAGCAGTCGAGGCCGGAGTCGCCTGCCGCCTGTTTTGGGGTATTTTCTTCCTAACTTCCTGGTACCTTGGCGGCTCCGCGCGGCCGCTCATTGCGCAAGGCGCCAAGATTGAAGTTCTGACCAACTTCGAAGGGGGCTCAGTCGGAAAGGTCGAGCACGTCTCAGCCACCCACCTGCGTTGCGCGGTAGAGGGCCAATCGGACCAGGACCATCGCAACCGCCAGGCGAACTGGTATTACTTCGAGCTCACGAACCTTTCCCACGCTCCCGTAACTGTCGACCTGGTGGACTTGGCTGGCGAATATAACTACAAAGGTCCCGTCTACGCCGTGGCCGAAGGCGTCCGCCCGGTCTACAGCTTCGATAACGTTCACTGGCAGAGCCTTACCGACCAACAAATGACCTGGGATCCGCAAGAGCCCCGCTTGAGTTTGCATTTCACGCCGGAAGGCAGCCAGGTGTGGATCGCGCACGTTCAACCCTATACCAACAAGGACGTTGCCGCTCTGCTGGGGGCGTTCCGCACGAGCCCCTACCTGCAGGTCCGATCCGTCGGCCACACGGTGGAGGGGCGTGAAATGTTGTTGCTGACCATCACCAACCCCAAAGTCCCTGATCAGGGGAAGAAAACCATCTGGCTGATGTTCCGCCAGCATGCTTGGGAGACGGGATCGTCATGGACGTGCGATGGCGCCGTGCGCTTCCTGCTTTCTGACCACGAGCGAGCCGCGCGGCTTCGGGACCGAATCATCTACAAGATTTTTCCCATGGCGGACCCGGACGGCGTGGCGCGGGGAGGCGTGCGCTTCAATGTTAATGGCTATGATCTGAACCGGAACTGGGACATGCCGAACGCCACCACGATGCCGGAGATCTGGGGCCAACGCCAGGCCGTTTTGAAATGGGTCGATTCCGGGCACCACGTCGACCTGTTCATTTCCCTCCACAACGACGAGACGCCCGAGTACATCGAAGGGCCGGCGGCGTTCCATGCCTTGGGCGAGCGCGTGTTCCACACGCTCGCGACCAAAACCACGTTCAATCCCACAGCACGGTTCCGCGACTCGGCGGAAACTACTACCGCCGGTAAAGCCGGACGCATGAACGTGGGGCAGGGGCTATTTCACGATCGTCACATTCCGGGGATGGTGATGGAGCAGGCGATTGAATTTGACTCGAAGCTGGGGCGGGTACCCACGGCATCCGACCGCGCGAAGTTTGGCGGCGAATACGTGGGCGCGCTGGCCGAGGCCGTAGAGGCTAATCCGTGAACTCCTCTGAACCAGAGCGGCAAGTGACAGGGGAGTGGAGATCCGCCTGAATTCCAGCCGAAACGAGCGGTGTGGCGAGTTCGCGCTTCCGAGGTCGTGTGTTAGAAAGCGGTAGAATCTGATGGCTGACATCAAGCAGATCGCCGCCGTAGCAGGAGTCTCGGCGTATCAATTGGGAACTCACGCAGCGGAGACTTTGCTGAAGCGCATCGCGCGGCAGCTTACCACTCCGCCCAAAAGGATCGTCCTGAAAACGGAACTTATCATTCGAGAGTCCTGCGCTTCGCCACGGCTTAACACTGTGATGGTCGGGAGCATTCCCCCGCGCTGACCCGCCTGGGCCCAGGCTTCTCCGCAGGATGTTTCGGATCTGGATCATGGCAATGAATCGAAGGCAGTTTCTGGCGCGGGCAAGTATCATGTCAGTTGCCGCCGGACTTGGCGGTTCCCTTCAACCGGAAGCGCTTGCGACCGGTTCGCCGCCTTACCACGAACAGTACCCCGACATGCCGGCGCGGCGTACCTGGTGAACCAGCTCAACCGCCTGGCCGGCCATTGGGACGAAGAACGAGCCCACCTTCACACCGCTGGGGAAGTAGAGGCGCGGAATCGTTTTGTTCGGCAAAGATTCCTAGAGATGATCGGCAAGTTTCCAGAACGAGGGTCGCTCGAGGCGGCCATCGTCAGAGCGAGCGAGCGGCAAGACTACCGTATTGAGAACGTCATGTTTCAAAGCCGGCCGGATTTTTGGGTTACCGGGAACCTGTATATTCCAACCTCTGGCGGGGGGCCGTGGCCATCTGTCATCTCGCCCTGTGGGCACTATCCCCTGGCGCGAATGATTCCCCAATATCAGGCCGCGTACCTCAGCCTCGTCACCAGCGGATTTGTGGTGCTGGCCTACGACCCCATCGGGCAAGGTGAGCGCCGCCAGTACTGGAACCCCCAAACCGGCAGGACGGAGGTGGGTGGCCCGGTTTTTGAACATTCCATGCCGGGGCAATTGCTGCTGTTGCTGGGCGAAACTCTGACCCAGTACGTTGTTTGGGACGGGATGCGCGCTATCGATTACTTGCTCACGCGGCCCGAAGTCGACCCTAAACGAATCGGATGCGCCGGCCATTCCGGCGGCGGAACCCTGACCCAATTCATCAGCGCCCTGGACGAACGCATTCAGTGCGCGGCGGTGATTGAAGGGGGAACGGCCAATCGGTGGCCGATCGAGTTGGAACCGGGGTCGCGTCTGGGTCCCGCCGACATCGAACAGAATCTTTTTCCCGCGGCCATTTACGGCGTGGACAACGTGGATGTTCATGTGGCCATTGCCCCGCGCCCACTGCTGGCCGCTAGCGAACACCGGTCCCCGCAGTTTGACGGTGCCAGGCAGGCTATCGAGCGACGCTACGCGCAGCTGGGCGCTCCCGAGCGTTTCACCACGGTGGCCGCGGACGACCCCCATGCCTGGACTATGAAGTTGCGCGTGGCCACCACCGATTGGTTCTGCCGCTGGTTTTACCAACGTCCGGGGCCGACGAGCGAACCGGAGTTTGCCTTTGCGGCTCCTCGGGATCTCTATTGTTGTCCCGAGGGCTCGCTCCGTTACGCGTCAAAGGGCCAGACGATCTTTGCCCGGATCCGTGCAGAGCAAGCGCCGCTGCCGCCCGAGCGGCCGGTCCCGCAATCGCCCGGCGAGAGCGCATCGTATCAGCGGGAGATGCAGGCTGCCATCGGAGACTTGTTGCGCATTCGCATCACCGATCAGGCCCTCGGCCCGCAACCGATCGTCACCATGCCGCGCAAGGGGTACAAAATCGAAAAGGTGGAATTTCTCTCCGAGCCGGGTGTCTACCTGCCGGCCTGGGTGTTTGTCCCCGAACAGAGACGCGTCGGACGCGCCCCGATCCTGTTCATCAGCGACGCGGGCGTGCAGGCGGACGGCATGGAATTTGAGGGCGGTGAGGAAGGGGGACTGCGCCCCGGCTTTCTGCAAAGCCTTGCCCTGGCAGGCAACCTGGTGGTTGCGGTGGACGTGCGCGGCGTCGGCGAGACTAGGCCTTCCAGTCAAGAGGGCGGGCTTGCTTCGGAAGAATTCGGCCAACTCTTTGACGCAGCCACGGCGCTTGCATATATGGCTTGGTCTGCCGATGCGTCCTTATTCGGCATGCGCGTGCAGGACGTTATGCGCAGCGTTGACTATGTTGCCTCCCGGCCGGAAGCTCCCGTCGAGGGACTGCGCGTCATCGGGAAGGGTTCCGGAGGTCTCTGGGCCCTGTATGCCGCGGTTTTGGATCCGCGGATTCACTCGCTGATTTGCCAGGAGAGCTTGGTTTCCTATCGAGCCCTGACAGGGGATGACCGCTACCGCTACGGAGCGGAAATCTTCGTTCCCAAGGTTCTTTTGCACTTCGACTTGCCTGATGTTGCCGCGGCGATGGCAGCCCGAACTTTGAACTTGATCTCGCCCCTTGACGCTATGAAAGAGCGCGTGCCGCTGCCCGTTGCTGCGAAAACCTATCGCCGCACGCGCGAGGTTTACCAGGCCGCCGGCGCTTCGGACCGGTTCCGAATCGCGTGCGGAGATGATCCATCTCAGACGGTTCTCGAGTTGGTGTGCATTAGCGCACCGGGGGGAAGCTCGCACACACGTTAATGTTTTGGCTATGACTCGGCCTGGAATTATGTTAATTCAAAAGCAAGAATTTAAGTTTAGCAAGATGCCTCAATACCCAGCCGCGAGTACATTGATGAGCACCGGAGAATGGCGGGGACCGCTGGTTCGGACTGGATCAACCGCAATCTTGGTCTTCGCCTTCGCGTCCCTGGCTCTGGCTGCTCCGCAAACGGTGACCGTGCAGTACCGCTTCTTTCCGCAGTTGGCACAAATGGATGGAAACTGGGCTGCGCTCAAAGCGGCAAGCGACGGCAAAGTGTATGTCGGCCTGGCCTGCCACGGCTGCAACGGCCACCTGGTTTTCTACGACGCAAAGACCGACCGTATGACGGACGTCGGCGACCTGACGCGCTTAGCCGGGGAAAGCGGGTTGGGACTGGGTCCGCAGTCCAAGATTCACGCCAAGTTCGGTGAGGGCAAGGATGGGCGGATCTATTTTGCCACCCATGGCGGATTCTGGTTCGATTACGCTCGCTTCGCAACCGAGCAAGGTTATCCCGGCGCGCATTTCATGGCCTACGATCCCAAAACCGGCCGCTTGCAGGATTTCGGCGTGGGTCCGAGGTTTCAGGGCATCAACACCGGAGCCTACGATCCCAAGTTCAACCGCATTTACGGCCTGACCCACCCCAAGGGCAGCTTTGTTTATTACGACGTGGCCACGGGCGTGATGGTCGACAAGGGGCGAGTGAACAATTTTGATTCCATCTGCCGCACGCTAGGCATCGACGATGAGGGTAACGTTTACGGTAGCTTTGGGATGGGACGGATTTACAAGTACGACCCCCGCACGGACACCATCCGCGAGCTTTCCGTCGCGCTGCCGATCCGGCCGAAAGGGATCTCGCTGGGCCGTGACTACGACAAGAGCGAAAGCGCGTGGCGCGTGGTGGTTTGGGACCAGCAAACCCGGAAGTTTTACGGGGTAGAAGAGAGCGCGACCGTGCTGTTTTCTTTCGATCCCTACGCGGGTCCCGATGGCGAGATGCGCAGGCTGGGGCAAATGGCGATTCCCACTCTTGCGGACAGCCGGGAAGTGCCTTACGCCACGCTCAGCCTCACCTTGGGTTCCGATCGCAAGCTCTACTATGCGGCCGCAGGCAAGGAATTTGATTACGGCGGCAGCGCCGGCCTTGCCGCTTCCCACCTGATTCGTTATGACCTGCAGTCGCAGAAGGTCGAAGACTTGGGCGAGATGCACCTTCCCGACGGGCGCGCCGTGATCGGAACCAATGCCGCCGATACCGGGCCGGACGGGACTATCTACTTTGTCGGGGCCGTCAGCGTCGAAAAGACTCCGGGCGAACATAACTATGGCGGCATGATTGGAAGTGTTCCGTACCGGCTGGCCTTGTTCATTTATCATCCTCATCGCGACTAACTGCCCATGAAACTTCAAAGAATAACGCTCGCTGCTTTGGCATTTCTCCTCGGCGTAACCGCCTACGCTCAACGGGAACCCGAGTATGATCGCGTGGTCGTGCTGCAGACCCGGATCGATGCGCGCGATCTCGGCTATGCACCCCTCGACGTGATTCCCGACGGCGAGTCCGGCATCACCTCGCTCACCGTGGCTCCGAGCGGCGACCTCTATGGAGCCACCAGCGGAAGCCGCTCACACCTGTTCGTGCTCGTTCCCCGTCACGGCTATGTGCAGCCCCTCGGAGTCATTCCCGGCGCCACGTCCGTCACCCACGCATTGGTGGTTTCGGCCGCGGGAGACGTTTACATCGGAACCTCGCCGGAGGGGCGGTTGCTGAAGTACGCCCCGCAATCCCCTGAAGATATTCAGATTGGCAAGCTCCTGCCCGTCAAGGACTTGGGCCAGCCCGTGGCCGGGGAGGGCATTTTTACGCTGGCCATCAATCGTGATGCAAACGTTATTTACGGATTGACGTCGCCCCATGCGCACTTCTTCGAGTATGAAATTGCCTCCGGCAAGTTTACCGACTGCGGCGTGGTGGCAGAAAGAATTCCCCCGGGAGAAAAGTTCGAGAAAGACAGGATGATGTCCCGGATGCTAGCCGTGGATTCCAGCGGGAAGGTATATGCATCGGGCGAAAACGGAACCTTTTTCCGATTCGATCCGGGCCCACAAAAACTTGAGAATTTGCATCTTCAAGCGCCGGCCATTCCGGGAAGAGAGCCTTGGACGCGGGTGGATGCATTTCTCGCGGACCCCTCCGGGCTAATCTACGGTGGCACGTCCGTTGGTTATCTTTTCCGCCTCAACCCGGAGAACCTCACGGTGGCAAACCTCGGCAAGCCGCTGATGGGTTACGGGATTAATGGCCTGGTGCGCGTGCCGGGCGGCAAGCTTTACGGGGTGGGCGGCAACCCGAACGAAATGGCCCGCCTGTTCAGCTACGACCCATCCGCCGCCGCTTATGAATTGCTGGGCTTTGTAGATGTGAACCGGCGGCCGTATTACACCTGGCAAGCCTATACCGTGGGGGCGATGGCTGCCGATGGGTATGGCACGGTCTACCTTGGCGAAGACGAGCGCATCTCCAAGCTTTATCTTTTTTATCCTTGGCCCTGAAAGGGGAATAAATGGATCGTCGTGATTTTATGGGTGTGGTCGCAGCGGGGCTTACCGTGGCGAACAACGGGATTACGCCTAGCCCTCCGGGCGTTGCCCCGGCCGGAGGAGATGACGAGCCGCAGGCTGCCTGGCTCGAGCGCGGCCTGATTGACGCGGGCGGATCGCACGAGCCTTATCTTTTCATCGTCCGGCGAGGTGGCCAAAACCTCCAGGCCCGCGCGCAGTATGAGCACGACCAGAGCAAAGAGGCGATTCGTCAGCTCAAGAACCAAGGGATTGAAGTCTTTCACACTCACCTCTATAAGGGCTTCGGCATGGCGGCAGAAATGCGGGAGATGGAAGACACCCGGCGCGTGGCAGCCCTCGTCCATCAATATGGCATGAAAATCGATACTTACATCCAATGGAACACCCTAATGTGGATTACGTGAATCCGCCCTTGTGGAATAGCTCCAATCCTCCTGAGAAAATGCAGATTGTCTTTGATCCGGCATTTCAGGAGTGGCTGGACTACCGTTGCCAGGAGATGGCGGACGCCTTAGGGCAGATGGCCGCCTACATCCGCAGTTTGAATCCGCAGGTGGCCGTGGAAATCAATCCCCACGGGATCACCGGTGCCAACCGCTCTTGGGTCAACGCCATCGACCACTCACGGCTCTTGAAGTTCACGCAGGCCTTTTGGACGGAGGAGCGCAACCCACCAGACTATTTGCCCGATGGGCGCCTGATTTCCACCATCCGCAGCTATAAATTGGCGCGTGCTTATCGCAACATCCTGTTGACCTACATTGAGAAAAGCGAAGCGGCAATGGCCGAGGGCTTGGCCTTTAACCAAACTATCGGGTTCGCCGGCATTCACCCGCTTTCCCCGGCAATGCTCGGTACGTTGACTTTTACCGAAAGAACCGCGATCTCTACGTGGAGTCCCACGATCTGGCGTCGGTGACAGTACTCCGCTCTTATCCTTCCATCACCTACAATCAGGCCCGCGCCCAGTTGAGCGCGATTTTGGTGGAGCAGGCCCTGATCCAAGGGCGGATACCCTTTCATTTGGTCTTTGATGAGCACTTGAGCCAACTGAATTCTTCCCGCTACAAGGTTCTGATCCTGCCGAATTCAGAATGCCTTTCCGATGAACAGCTTGCTGCCATTCACCGGTTTGCAGAGTATGGAGGAGGGGTAATTGCCACGGAGCAGGCAGGACTCTACGACGCGTGGCGGCGGCTGAGACCGGAGCCGGGGCTCGATGGGCTTGTTGATCATCAACCTCCGGCGCGTGAGTATGAGGAAACGGTGACGAGCGCCTCGACCGAAGCCGGCGCTCCGATTCGAAAGGAGTTTGGCCGGGGGAGAGTGGTTTATTTCCCGGAAATCAGTTTTGACGGGCCGCTGCCGCCCGCAGAGCCTTATTTCAATATCAGCCGGCGCTTTTGGAAGCGGCCCCAAAACTGGGCGGCCATACTGGAGGCGGTACGTTGGGCGGCCCAGGGCGACGTTCATCTCGAGGTGAAGGGCCCTGACTTCTTGGTCGTCAACCTTGTCGAGCAGCCCGAGAGCCGAAGACGGCTTGTGCACTTGGTGAACTACAATGCCAAGAATGTTAGCTTGATCGAGAATATCGACGTGCGGTGTGGGGTTCCGGCAGGCCAAACCCCCAGGACTGTGAGGCTTTTCACCCCTGACGCCCATGCGCCGGCAAGGCCGGACTTCCGCGTGGAGGGGCCATGGGCGGTTTTTTCACTTCCCAGACTCAACATCTACGGCGTAGCCGTCGTAAGCTGGTAGCGCGATGTCCCGGGCGTCAAGTTCTAATCGGAGGTTTGCAGGGCGGGGCAGTCCTGCCCCTTAAACGCTGAGCCGGCGGAATCTTTACTTAACTGGTCAGCGCCGCTTGCTGAGCGACGGCGGCTGCGAACTCACAGGTGGAGCTTGTTCCGCCCAGGTCGCGAGTGCGCACTTTGCCCTCCGCCATAACGGTTCGCACAGCTCCGCGCACTCGCTCGGCAGCCGGCGGCTCGCCCAGGTATTCGAGCATCATGGCGGAAGCCCAAATGGCCGCGATCGGGTTGGCAATGCCCTTTCCGGCAATGTCCGGCGCGCTTCCGTGGACGGACTCGAACATGGGGGGGCCAAGGCGCGCTGAGGGGTTTAGATTGGCGCTGGCGGCTAACCCCAAGCTGCCTTGTAGGGCGCCGCCGATATCGGTGAGAATGTCGGCCAAGAGGTTCGAGCCTACGACGACGTCCAGCGATTCCGGATGGGTCAGCATGCGGGCGGCGAGCGCGTCCACGTGATAGGCCGAAACTTTCACCTCCGGGTATTCGCGCGCCACCTCCCGCACCACTTCGTCCCACATGACCATGGCGTACTGCATCGCATTGGATTTTGTCGCACTGGCAAGTCGTTTGCGTGGCCGCCCCTGCGCTTGCTGGAAGGCATAACGCACGATTCGTTCCACTCCTTTGCGCGTAAAAATCGACTCCTGGATCGCCACTTCATCCTGGGTCCCGCGCTTGAAGCGCCCGCCCATCCCGGCGTATTCGCCTTCGCTGTTTTCGCGGACAAACAGCATGTTGATGTGTTCGGGACCCTTGGTGCGCAGGAGCGAGGGGACGCCGGGCAGCAATTCCACGGGTCGGAGGTTCACAAAAAGATCGAATCCGAAGCGGATCCGCAGCAGCAGATCGCGCAGCGAAATATGATCCGGGACCGTAGGGTAGCCGATGGCGCCGAGCAAAATCGCATCAAAGGGGCGAAGAATCTCAAGCCCCTCCTCAGGCATCATCCGCCCGTGGCGCAAATAATATTCGCATCCCCAGTCGAAAGGCTCGAACGACATGTCAAAACCGGAGGCCGCCGACTTGAGAACCGAGATTGCGGCGGGCACAACCTCCTTACCAATTCCATCACCATTAACTTGTCCGCGCAATCGACCCACGAAATTACCGTTTCGGGCCGGAAGTTCCTTCTCGACGGCAAACCCTTTCCTTACACGGGAATCTCCTTTTTCAACGCCGTGTACAATCCTGCTTTCAATAAAAGTCCTGAAGATCGCCGTCGTTGGATGGCGAAATTCGAGCGCTATGGCATTAATGTGCTGCGCGTTTGGGCGCCCTGGGACAATGGCCGCGTGCACGTGGACATTTGCCCGGAGTGCAGTTTCTATTATCCGGACGGGCGCCTGCGGCAGGAACATATTGACCGCTTCAAGCAGATCCTGACTGACGCGGATTCGATGGGAATGGTGGTTGAGCTCACGCTGTTTTCGCATCAAAGCTGGGAACACAACGTACGTCTGGGACCCGCCGAGTCGGCGCGCGCGCTTACGGCGCTAACCACGGAGCTCTTGCCCTACCGCAATCTGACATTTCAAATCTGGAACGAGTTCTCGGAGCGGACGCTTGACCACCTCAAGACCATCAAAGCGGTCGATCCCAAGCGCCTGGTCACGAGCGCCCCCGGCGAGTCCGGCGATTTGGGCGATCAGGAACAGGACCGGGCCCTCGATTACCTGACGCCGCACACGTCGCGGCAGAAGAACGGCAAGCCCTGGGACATTGTGCCGGCGGAAGTCGCCTACTTGCTTGCCCGCTATAACAAGCCGGTGGTGGACGACGAACCCGCCCGCAACGGAACTGCGGATTGGGGTGGACCCGAAGCCGCCACTTATCCGTTCGATCAGATCCTGCAGATTTACCAGGTTTGGAAGCTGGGAGGCTACGTCAATTATCATCATGACATGTTCCAGACCGGGTACGGCACTCCCCCTGTCCCGCCCAGCGGGATTCCCGACCCGGAGTTCAGCCCGTACCACCTGCTCGTGTTGCAATTCATTTCGCATCGCGACCGCTAGATGCCGCAATGATATGAGGTTGATGATGATAGCTTATCGCCGGGTGGCCGTGGCCATGCTGGCAGCCGTCATGGGGCTGTCAAGCCAAATCCTCGGGGCCGACCTGCGGGGCGCGCGCTTTCCCAGCCCGAATTGGCCGCACCCAAGCGACGTACAGTCCACCGGGACTTCGCCGGAACGCCTGGCCGCTTTTGACGCCTGGCTGCACGAACAGGGCGGAACTTCCTGGGCGGCCGTAGTCATCATGAACGGCTACCTGGTGTATGATGGCAGGGGCGCGCGCTGCCACGTCCGTCGGAAGAACGACTGCGGCAGTCTTACCAAGCCACTCTATTCCACGGTTCTGGGTGCCGCGCTTTACCAGGGGAAACTCCGCAGCCTGGACGAGAACGCCATTCCTTACTGGAAAGATCCGTACGTTACTCCTTATCCTAACGACCGGTTCATTACCTTCCGGCAGTTTGCCGAATTTCAAGACCGCTGGAATGAAGAGGCTCCGCCCGGGACCTTTCATTACAACAACAGTAGCGCCACGGCGGCCGCCGCCTGTACTGCCGGGTTGTTTATCGGGGTTCGCGGCACGCGCCCCGAAGGCATGGCGGAAGTGGCGCAAAAGGAAGTGGCCCGCCGCATTGGCGCGGATTGGGATTTGTGGTATTGGCAAGCCGATTTCAGCAACAAGTCGGGCAACTCCGGTCCGCAGATGGTGCTGGACAGCAGCGTTTACGAACTGGCCAAGCTCGGCTACCTTTGGCTGAATCGCGGCCGCTGGAAGCACATCCGCATCTTCGGCGAAGACTACTACCGGCAGGCGGTGACGGACTGGTCACCCAACACCGGCGACACGCGCTTTGGCTATTTTGGCCACTACGGTTTTTGGTGGTTCGTCAACGACCGGCAAATCCTGCTTCCCGATGCACCAGCGGACACCTTTTACATGATCGGCAACGGAGAGCCCAAGCGCGCCACCATCCTGATGGTGATTCCGAGCATGGAACTGGTAACGGTGATGAGCATGGAGCGAGTCTCCGACGACGGGCAGTGGGACGTCATTCAGAACAGCCGCCTGCCCTCCAATGAAGGCCCTCGCCTGTTTGCCGCGCACGTGGCCAGGCTGGATGTCCGCGACTCCCGCTAACCGGTGTTCAACGAAGAATGTGGAACACGTTCAGACATTCCGGGACGCCAGAAATGCGAACTTAACCTCGGCCGAGGTAGGGTTGGGCAACGGGCAGCACAATGGCTTCCAGAATGTTCAGGTGCGGCGGCTGGCTGGCCATGAGCACCGCAACTTCCGCCAAATCTTCGGCGGCCATCATGGGTTCACTTCCACGCTTGGCCTGGGCGGCAGGGTCGTCAAAGGGGACATTTCCCGGGTGAAGGCAGCACGCTGAGATTCCAAACTCCCGCCCCTCCAGCGCCGTGACGTTGGTCAGACCCCAGATGCCGAATTTGCTGGCCGTGTAGGCCGCCGAATTCATGCGAGGCCGCTGGGCGGAGATGCTTCCGATGTTCAGAATGCGGCCGCTACGCTGGGGCTTCATGATTCGCATCGCCGCGCGCGTGCACAGGAACGGCCCGCGTAAATTTGTCGCCATCACCTTTTCCCAGGTTTCTAGAGGTAGTTGGTCCAGCGGCCCACCATCGAATGCGCCGGCGTTGTTGACCAGAATGTCCAGGCGGCCAAACTGTTCCAGTGTGCGCCGGAAGAGGGTGGATACCTGATCTTCATCGGTAACGTCGGCGGGCACGGCGACCACCGTCCGGTCTGCGCCTGCCAACTGCTGCGCGGCTCGATGCAGCGCTTCAGAGCCGCGGGCGGAGATAACAACTCGGGCCCCTTCGGCCGCCAGTCCGTTGGCGATGGCCCTGCCGATTCCCCGGCTACCGCCGGTAACCAGTGCCACCTTGTTTTCCAGCTTTCTCATTCTAATGATCCTCCCTTTCTGGGCCGTTTCGACGCCGTAGCGTGCTCACTCCTGTATCGGGAGGGACAGCCTACGATACCTAAAAGATGGCAATGGGATTAAACAGCGAGCCGGTTCCTCCGGGCAGGCGCAGCGGTGAGGCAACAACCATAAATTCCCATCGCCGCGCGTTCACGCACTCCTCAGCCAGATCCTCTAATTGCAGATTGTCGGCGCAGGCCATCCCCATGGCCGTGATTTGGAGCGCGTGAATGGGCGAACTCATGCCCTCCACGTTACTGGGCACTGCCTCGCCGTCGCCGTCCGGAAAGAACGCGGCCACCTTACGCTCATGAAGCAGCAAGATCGCGGCCGCATGCAAGCCCGCCCGCCCTTGGCCATCCGCGCTGCTGTCCCACGGCCCCAGCGCCATGCGCCGCCGATGATGGCCGGTTCGAAACAGGAAGATATCGCCTTCCCTTAGGCGCACGCCTTGGGTTCTTTCGCACTCTTCCAGATCCTCGCGAGTCACCGTCTCGCCGGGCTCCAGCCATTCCACTCCGCGCATGCGGGGAACATCCAGCAGCACGCCGCGCCCAACGATGCCGTGGCTGTAAGCGGTCACTTCCAGGCGTGTCGCGCCCCGGGAAGTGATCAGATCGGTGGAGTTGCTGTTATACAACTTCCCCTTGTAAGCGCAATGGCAAAGGGCATCCAGGTGGGTTTTCGAGTTCCCATGGATCTCGCTGGCCAGAAAATCCGTAGCCATCCTGGGTTCGTTACCGGAGGAAGAGGGGTCAAACCTCCGCACCATGTTATGCTGGGCAGGGCGGGGCTCGTCGGGCCCGGCTTCCTTATTAATGGCCAAAGATAAAGATACCGTACGGCCTGCCCGGACCAGAGAGGCTGCGCCACGCACATGATCCGGAGTGATGTAATTCAAAGTTCCCCGTTCATCGTCACGCCCCCATCGGTTCCAGTTACAGACCGCGGCGAACAGCTCATCGAATTCGCGCGCGCTGAGGACTCCGGAGGGCAATCGGTTAGGTGTCAATTTCGGTCCTCAGGGTGTTCCACGTTTTGATTCAACGGACTGGCGACCCTAATCTTGGTGGCTCGATCAGACGTC
The DNA here is from genome assembly GCA_052139985.1 of Terriglobia bacterium. Classification (GTDB taxonomy): domain Bacteria; phylum Acidobacteriota; class Terriglobia; order UBA7540; family UBA7540; genus Bog-366. Next base: position 42,224 of record JBKQVI010000042.1, on the reverse strand, counting down.
ATCGGACAATACTGTCATGTTACATGTAGCGCATTCTACGCTTGGAAATGGGCCGAAGTCAACGAAAAACACCTCCCCAGTATCACGCGACAGGCTTAACATCATCTGACGGAAGAATAGGTAGTAAGTCGGAAAAGTGAAGGCTGCCGATGCTCTTAATTCTATTGACAATCGGCATCCAATCCCGCAAAGTTACGCTTATAGATTGACATGACAGAAGTCCGTCGGAGGATTGGCATGCGGAGTTTCTGGACCAAATGGGGACTGTGCTCCCTGTTGTTTCTGGCCACCATTCTTAACTACCTGAATCGGCAGACCCTCAGCATTGTGGCCCCCACTCTCCAGCATCAAATGCACCTCGGCAATGAGTCTTTGGGGTGGCTATTCTCTGTATTCTACTACTCGTACACGATCTTTCAGTTCGCCGTCGGTCCTGTATTGGACCGATTCGACATACGCTGGTGTTTTGCCATTGCCGTGCTGGGATGGTCGTTGGTCTCCGGGATGAGCAGGATTGGCCGCCGGGTTCGCGGGACTGCTGGTTCTTCGTTTTCTTTTGGGCGTCATGGAAGCGGCGAATTGGCCGGCCTCGTTGCGAATTATCGCCCGCATTTTCCCGCCGGAGGAGCGCACCCTGGCGAGCGGTTTCTTCACCAGCGGCATCAGCGTGGCCGCCTTGATGGCGCCCGTCCTGATACTTGCCATCCTTGCTGCATCCACGTGGCGAATGGCGTTCGTGTTGGTGGGCGGGCTGGGGGTTTTCTGGGTTCCGCTCTGGCTGTTTTTTACGCGCCAGCCCGACTTGGCCTCGGTGTGGTCGGCCGGTCCGGCGGAGCAGCAGAAGGTCCAAGGCGACAGGAACATCTACGGCCGATTGGTGCGCAATCCGCAATTCTGGTACGTGTTGGTGGTGGCAGTTCTCATTAACCCCTGTGTTTATTACAGCGTCAACTGGCTCCCGACCTATTTCGTGCAGGATCGCGGTTTCGCGCCCGGCCGTCAACTGGGCTGGATCCTCACGTTAACCTACATCGCCCTGGATTTCGGTAACCTGGCGTGTGGAGCGGCCGTGTTGTGGCTGTCCCGTCGAAACTGCTCAATCGCCACCGCCCGCCGCATTGTCTTCTTGTGGGCTACCGCATTCACAGCCGCTTGCGCTTTTGTCCCGTCGATTCGTGCCACTTCCGGCGCCGTGCTGGCCCTGGCCAGCGTGAACTTCGGACTGGGCGTGTGGAATTCCATGTACCTGACAATGGCTCAGGAGGTTTCGAAGACCCATGTTTCCACCGCCGCTGGAACGCTCAGCGGTTTCGGGTCGTTGATGGGGGCACCGGCGATGTGGGCTGTAGGGCGAGTAACCCAGCGCACGGGGAGTTTCGCCATACCTATGCTCAGCGTGACCGCCGCCTGCGCGGTCTCCGCCTTCGCCGGCTGGGCTGCTAGCCGCAGAACTCCCGAGCTGGAATAAACGCCCCCCTTCAGCAAGCGCCATTCCTGGTAGGGCCGGGGACGCACGTTCCGAACCCATCTTTGTGACGCCACTTTCCCAGCGTGGAAGGGTGGTAGCACTTGATGGATTTGGCCCAAACCTGGGGCGGACCGCCAGGCATTGACGAAGGTTACCGGTTCATGGGTACCGAAGGGGTTCGACCGGTCAGCGCGTACCGTCCTCGGCGATGGCGGGGCGGGCGAGGGCAAGTTTGTTCGGCTCGAAACCTAACCCCGGGCAGCCGGGCATGGCAATCGCGCCGTCTTCCACGTGGAACGGTGCCATCCGAAACTCGCGCGCCATTTGCTCATCCACCTCGGAGCCAATGGTTTCCAAGATAAGGTAATTGGTAATGGCGGCCGCGTAGGCTCAGGATTCTGAACAGCGTCCGCCCCATCTCCGTCCACGGGAAAGGGCTTCCCTTCAGATGCGACGATTCTCCACGGGTGTACCACACCCACCCAAATACCGAAAGGGCCCCAATAAGACCGGTGGTCACGAAGGCCGCACGCCAACTGAAATATACCGTGAGGGTCGTTAGGATGTGCGGAAGGCGCCGATGACCCGGCCAAAACTTTCCTTGGTCAGCCCAAAGTCCGCGATGATTCTCTCTGCCGTCAGGGCCATCACCTGCCGGCCAAGATAGATAACGGGAGTCGCGAGGAAAAGGAGGATGCAGATGCGCCAGGTTCGGGCGGCCGTCTGCGCTGGCGTTTCAACCCGCGGTGGTGTAGCCATTTCGACTCCCGTTCAATGCACGCTTGGCGCGCTTCGGCCGCGGGCGGGCAGCCGTCGCGGCACGTCCCTTCCTGTCACCGGAATTCTTCGGCATAGCGGTTTATTGAGGCCGGCACGCTGCTTCAGGAAACCGGCCAATCCCACCGAAGATTGGCCAGCACAGGCTATAGTGAAGGCTTGCCGGGAGTCCAATACAATCGTGATAGGGCGGGGAGTCGGTTCGGGCATCGCTGCCCGGTCGGATAAGGCGCGTGCAGTTGCGGTGTCTGCGGCTGTTCATCATTCCCGAGGTCGCGCGCCAAGGCACATCATATTTGCATGGCCGGATTCGAATCATCGTATTTGACAGGTGGAGGGCGCTTTTCTAGGTTAAGGATTCCGGGTTGTTGACCGAATCTCGCGGCGGGTCCCATACCGGCAACAGCAACTGGGCATCGGCATCGGGAGGGGAACTTAACCGGCTTTGGGGCACCGGTGCGGAAGTCGAAGTTGGGAAGGAGAACTCCATGCCGTATTCACTAGAGCGCTTCCGGGGAATTGTTCCCGCGGCGCTTAGGATGTTTGACCGTGACAATAACCTTGACGAGGAAGCCAGCGCGCGCCATTGGGACTGGCTGATTACCAAGCAGAAGGCCAAATGGATTGGTCATCGCGGGAACGAGCGGCGAATTCATTGCCTTGAGCGATGAGGAGCGTCTGCGCGTCTTCAAGTTGGCCGAAAGCGTTGTGCGGCGCCGCGTGCCCGTGATCTTTGGTTCCGGCCATTACAGCACCAAACTGGCGATCAAGTTCTCCGAGGAAGCGCAGAAGTGCAATGCCGACGCCCTGATCGTGATCCTTCCTTACTACCAGAAGCCCTCGAAGGCCGCCGTGATCGAACACTTTCGCCGGATTCGCAAGGCCACCCATTTGCCGATCATGCTGTATAACAACCCCGGTAACTCCGCTTGCGTTGAGCTGAGCCCACGTGATATAGCCCAGCTTGTGGACGAGGATGTCGTGCACATGGTGAAGTCCACCTTCGGCACGGTGGAGCCGATACACGATCTTAGCTATCTGGTGGGCGACCGCATGGCGATATTTTACGGCTCCTTCCTGGAGGCGTTCGAAGGGTTGTGTGCGGGAGCGCATGGATGGATTAGTGGCGTTCTCAACGTCGTAACCCCCGTCGCGAAAGCGATGCGCCACGCGATCGTGGTTGAAAGCGATGCGCGCAAGGGCTTCAAAATCTGGAAGCGCATACTGGCCATTATGCACCTTTGGACGTATCAGCAGATCGGTTCCGTCAGCGACCTGGCCATCTATCGGTCCATCCTGAACTCCTGGGGACTTCAGGGTGGGTATTCCCGCGATCCGTTTTTCCAGCTCGATGCCATACAGGAAACCAGATTGCGCCAGCTCCTGGAAGAATCCGGCTGGAATGATCCGGACCATGTGCTGGACGGCATTTAGGCCGGAAGACCGCGCGGCGCTGGTGGAAGCACTTAAAACCGCGCGGGCAGGAGGATTGGTTCCGTGGCGATTCGAGTGGCCCTGATCGGTTATGGCGCAGTGGCAGCCATTCACGTGGCTCAACTGTCGATGGAATCCGGCATCCGGGCGGTGTCCATCTACGGACCGAACCGCGAGAAGGCCTCCGTATTTGCCGCTCGCCACGGCATCGATGGCATTTGCGGGAGCATATCCGAAGCCGTGTCGGCGGCCGATGTGGCGATAATCTGCTCGCCTTCCCGGGTGCACCTTCAGCAAGCAGCCCAATGCCTGGAGCAGGGAAAGTCCACGCTGGTGGAGATGCCTCCCTGCGAAACCGCCGCCGAAGCTCTCGAATTGTCGCTCCTTGCCCGACGGCGAACCGTAACGTTGGGATGTGCCCACACGAGCCGATTTGTGGAGCCTTTCGCCCGCATCAAGAAGGCCATCGATTCACGGCAGTTGGGTGAAATTCTGGACATCAACTACGCCCGCTATCACAAATTGCGGGAACGTAGCTGGACGGATAACGCATTATTGCACCACTCGGCGCACCCCATCGATCTGTTGATCTGGTGGTGTGGGGGGATTGAGCCCAAAGGCTGCGTGACGCTGCCTGACGCCCTTCTGCCTCAAACGGTGGGGGCTCTGGGCAGACTGCCTTCCGGGGCGCCAGCCTCCATTACGGTAACTTACGCGTCGCACCTTCACGACACCCGTATGATGGTAGTGGGCGAGAAGCACACGGTGGAAACCGATGGCTTTAGCTACGCCAAGTCGGACCTTCCGGAACTGACCTACCAAGGCAACGAACCGGACAGCTATGAGGAAGCCATTCACCGTCAAGACATCGCGTTTGTTCGGGCTGCGCAAGGAGAAGGGAACTTTGTGAGCTGGGACGAGACGGTGAAAATCCTGCAGACCATTGACGGTTTCCGGGCGCTCGCAGCGTGAACCTCCGAGCCTCTTCCGGCCGGCTCATGATGGGGCGTGCGCGGAAATGACACCCCCACCTCAGGGTGCCCTGCGGCGTTGCGAACCATCTCGAGTTGACGTCGCCCACCGGAACCGGACCGCGTTGCCCACCGCTAATGTTGATATATGGACTGAGGATATGGTCGTGGCGACCAGCGTCAAACATCCGGTGTTATCGCGTAAACGATGGACGAATGCCACGGAACTGTCCCAGTACCCGCTCATTACCTTTGCCAAAGACGCTAACACCCGCGCAGTGATCGACAATTACTTCAGTGAGGCGGGAATAACACCCCGAATCGCCATGGAGGGCGAGAACGTCGCGACTATCAAACCGCTGGTCAAAATCGATCTGGGCGTTACCATCATTCCTTACCGCGCGATCGCTGATGAGGTACGACGCAAGGAACTTCATTGCCTGAGGATTCGGGACCGCAAAGTCACGCGACAGGTTGGGATGGTGTACCAAAAATCTGACAACCTCCCAAAGGTTCTTTCCGAACTGATTCGCCTTTTCAAAGAGCAGCGCGATCACGAAATCTGAACGCTACCCGCCAGGAATTAGCGACGGATTTCTGACGCGTCAAAGGGTCAGTGCCACCTGGGAAGCCCCATGGCGGAGATGCAGAGTTCCACTTGAAAAGGGTGGCGGGGTAGTGCCGGACTGCGTGGGGGTGAATCTGGAAGCGGCAGTACGTTCCCGCCACGCGCCGCCATAGGCAAGAAGGGGAGGGTTTCGTGAATCGCCGGGATTTCCTACAGACGGCCGGAGCCGCAGGATTACTCCTATCAGCCAGGGAGTCCGCCAACCTTGCCATGACGGTGAAAGCGCCGGAAGCCAGCGGGGAAGCTTCCGGTCAAGAGAAGGATTGGGTCGTTCACGACTATGATCTCGGGCTTTGACGAGCGAGGGATTATGCGCGGGATCTGCTATGTTGAAGACATGATGGACCTACGCGGCGGACCCATCCTTGCCCGCCAATTTCCGGCTTGCCTATGTCTCCGTCTCGCGCGGACGCTACGGTGCGCAGATCTATACTAACAATGCTGAAAACTTGGGCGCAGAGCTGAGCCGCGACGTTTCCAAGCAATCTGCGATGGAAACCGGGCATGATATGGACGGCCGAAACTGCGGCCAAGGCCACCCGGCTGAAGATGCCGCGCACTAATCAGTGAACGAGTCGCATGACCATGGATAAAGGATACGGCATGGAAGATTGACTATTTAGCGGCGGTTGACTTGGCGCTCGACTGGCTGATCGTTTCCGATTGATTCGAACCTCAGAATCGAGACTTAAGAACCATTCTGGCTGAAAATTTGCTATAGCTCCATTTGTGTTTGGCACCTTCCGGAATTATGATCTGGGGCGTAATTGGCGGATTAGTTGCCGGATTTCAATTTGATTGTTTATATTGGGCAACTCGATCGTGAATTGTTCACTTGGCCCGACCAAGGGTATGCGGTCTTTTCGATTGGCGCGTCAGGTGAAGTTCAACGGAAGCCGCCAACCAAAGTATCGTTGGGTACGATTTCCGACCCACCACATGCCAAAGCAGGCGGTGCCGCGGAGACGCTCCAACTGCAGGTGCTTGCCCATAAGGAGGCGAACGATGAGCTTTCAAGTCGGTGATACGGTCGGGGACTATGAGATTATCGGCTTGTTGGGCGCAGGCGGGATGGGAAAGGTCTATAAGGTTAAAAACACAATTTCCGATCGCATTGATGCCTTGAAGATCTTGTTGCCCGATCTTGCCAATGACTCAGGATTTGCCGACCGGTTCATTCGCGAAATCAAGGTGCTTGCAAGCTTGAACCATCCCAATATAGCGGGCCTCCGAACCGCATTTCGCCTCGAAAATCAACTCCTCATGCTCATGGAGTTTGTGGAGGGTACGACCCTGGACGATAGGATCAAGGCGGGGCCCATTCCTCTCGACGATGCCATCAGTTACATTACTCAGGTTCTGGCAGCGCTGGGTTATGCTCACAAGCGCGGCGTCATTCACCGGGACATCAAACCAGCCAATATGATGCTGACACCGGAAAATGTGATCAAGCTTATGGACTTCGGCATCGCCAAAACGAAGGCCGACCGGAAGCTGACCCAGACCGGCGCTACGTTGGGTTCGCTTTTCTACATGTCCGCCGAGCAGGTGCAGGGGGGCGAGTTGGACGGCCGCTCAGATTTGTACTCCGTGGGGGTTTCGCTGTACGAGTTGGTGACGGGGACGCGGCCCTTTCAGGGCAAGAGTGATTTCGACATCATGGTGGCCCAACTGCAACAGAAACCCCTGCCGCCGATTCAAGCGATGCCCAGCCTACCTCGTGCGCTCAATGACGTCATCATGACCTCGCTCGAAAAGGACCCGGGCAAGCGATTTCAATCCGCTGAGGAGTTCAGCGCAGCCTTAGGAAGCATCAACCGGGCGCCTGATTCGACGCTGCCGAGAACCACCGTCAGCCCCGCCGTGGCAGCGGTCCCGGATGTTGTCAATCCGGCCCCCGTGGAAGCCTCCGCACCGTTGGAAAGGCCGAGCTCAGAAACCCGTTCTTTGTATAAGTTCGGCTTGCCGCTCGGAGTTGGTGTCGTCTTGATCGCTGTGTTGGCCCTCCTTCTTAGTCATACATTCAGAGGACGCAAGAGTCCGCAAATTGGCGCTGGGCCGGTTAACGCGCCCTTCCTCAGCCTGGCAAGTGGCGACATGGTCTATGTTGCTGGGGGAGAAGCCCTCCTGGGAGCGGAGCTAAAGCGTGTACCCGTAGGAAACTTCTACATCGATAAAACCGAAGTGACCAATCGGGCCTTCCTGGATTTCTGCCGTGCCACTCGTCGCACACCACCTCAGGACGCAGAGCGATCGCCAGGCGACTACCCCGTTGTCAATGTGTCGATTGAAGATGCCCGTTCCTTTTGCGCCTGGGCGGGAAAGAGGCTGCCGACTGCGGAAGAGTGGGAGAAGGCGGCGCGCGGCCCAGATGGCCGACTTTACCCGTGGGGGAGTTCTTTCGATAAGAGCCTCGCGAACATCCCTCAAGACGACGCGGCGGCAAAAACGGCCAGCCTAGCTTCGGCGATGGCGTACGAATCAGGGAAGAGCCCGTACGGAGCCCTCAACATGCTGGGTAACGCTTGGGAGTGGGTTAATGCTGTGGCCCCGGCTCCTCCGGGAGACGAGTTTAGGGCGTATCAACATATCTTCCGCGATCTCGTTCCGCCGCTCTCCGCTACCGAGTCTTTTTACTATGCCCGCGGAGGAGGTTACGATTACCCCGACAAAACTCCTGCTGGCTTGCTCAGCGATCCTGGCAGTCCTCTGCCCGCTCGGGCAAGAAAGCCCGATGTGGGATTTCGGTGCGCGATGGATGCAAAAATCTAATGCATCTTATTTCATGCGGAGTAAAAGCTGGTCGATCTGATGCACGTAGTTCTGCGCGTGGGGCACGACGTCCAGGTCCGGATTAATCTCGATGGTCTTGCTGTAGTTGGTTCTCGCCAGAACGAGGTAATCGCGTTGCGGACTTGAATTGAACATATCTCGGTAGACATTCGCCAACAGAAAATAGCTCATGGGCTCTTTCGGATCGTACTCGACAGCTCGCGCGCAAAAATTGCGGGCTTGGATGTAATTGCCGAGCTTGTCCTCACACTCACAGAGGCCCATCATGGCAAATTGGCGCTGGTTCGCGTATGAAATTTGGCGATCGGCGTGGGATCGGCGCCCCGTAGGAAGACCCAAGTAGAAGGTCAGCTTCACCGGAATGGGTGTTTCGAAGTTTGTCATCTGTAGAACGGTGCGGTAGTTGTCGGCGGCGTGGCGATAAGTCTCTAATTTCTGCGAGGGATCGTTCTCCGATGCCGCCACTCTTCGCAAGGCGTCCGCTTTCCACAAGTACGGTTCGTAACTGCTGGAATCGAGAGTGATCGACTTGTCGGCAGACTGGGTTACGCATGGCCAATCCGACACATTCAGGCAGGCGAGTGAAAGCTGCGTGTAGGCCCACGCATTGCCGGGATCGAGCCTTATTACTTCCCGAAGTTGTCGGATTGCCTCGTCGGCATCACCTTGATCGATCAGTGCCCCGGCGTATGCCAAGCGGGCCTCGACATACGTCGGCTCGGTTCGCACAGCCTCTTGAAAGTCTTTCAGCGCACCGTCATAGTCGGAAAGTTGCTGGCGGGTAAGAGCGAGATCATACGCGGCCTTGGCGTACTTAGGATCTTCCTTCAGCGCCTCGGCAAACAGATCCCGCGCCGCTTCCAGATCGCTCGCTTTCTGTTGGCCACTGGTATGAGCATAAATAGCCACGGGGTTAAATGACGAGTTCTTCTTGAATAATAGCTTCTCGCCGCGATCGACAAGGTTCACGGCCGTGGGTTTGGCCTCACGCCGATACTGGATTCGCAGGGTGACGGTCTGTTCCTGCCCAGGAATCACCATCACTTGCTTGGTCACCGGTTCATAGCCCGCCTTCACACCTTTCACGCTGTGAATGCCGGTGGCCAAGCCAGGCTGGCGGAGGGGCTTGTCTTTGGTAACCGGCCCCAGATCCGTGTCGTCCAGAAAAATCTCCACACCATCCATGTTGGCTTCAATGATGAGGCTGCCCAGAGGTGCGGGAGCCTGCTGCGCGGCATCAACACAGCCGGGGTTCACACCCAGGATCATGTTATTGTCGTAATCGCGGTCGTGATCGGTCGGCGTCTGCGATTTTCCGTAGCGCTTCACATAACTGCTTACTTCTCTTCGGACGTAGTCAACCAATTCTTCCGCTGTGATCACACCGTCGCAGGGCGGGGCGTCGGCATTTCCCTCCAAACCTTTCTTAACGAAGTACGAAAAGACCCCGAAACCAAGGCGTGGGTCTTCATAACTGCTTTCGCGAGCCCCCGTCGCTGTCAGGTTGAGGAAACCGGATGGAAGCTGAGCAAGCTGGGTGTTTACGGCTTCATCCGTGCTCCCACCCACGATCTTGCCGGAATGGCATGCGTCAACTAGAAGCACTTTCCATTTTGCCTTCAGCCTTCCCAAATCCTTGCCAACCAGATCCATCGCGTAGCCAGTAGTGTCGGGGCTTGCCGGGTCGACGTCCCAAGGAGCCAGATAGCCTTGGCCTCCCTTGACGAAGCCGTGCCCGGCAAAATAAACCAGTGCCCGGTCCTGCTCCTGAACGTGCGAAGGGAGCCAAATCTCAAGTGCTTCTCGTATACCTTGGAGGGTGGCGTCCCGCCCCACCAGGAGTTTGACGTTCGCGTCGGGAAACGCACCGCCCTGCTTACTGATGAGCACCTGACGAATGGCGGCAGCATCCGTCTCGGGGAAACCCAGGTCCTCTTCCGGCGCAAGCTTCTCATATTTGGCGACGCCGATCACCACCGCGTAGCCTCGCGGGACGGCGGGGACTTGCCTCACAGGAGGAGGTGTAGGCAATTTCTGGATCTCAAGGTCGCGTTTGTCCAGATTACTTGGTTCCTGCGCCGCTCCCGCAAGCGCCGTAGCCAACGCGATCGCCACCAACCAGGGGAAAGAATTAGTTGTGCGCAATCGTAAACTCATACACGACGACATCGGACACCTTTGTCAGTCCGGAGATCTCTGTCGTGCCCTCCTGTGTTTTGAATTTCAGATCTCGCGAGCGCAGTTTCTCGCTTTCTGCCGGCTGCACCGGAAGCTCTTCCGGATCGCTAATGGCGTGGGGGCCAGCTCGGTCGTCGGTGCAAAGTCCCCGGGCCTTTAACACTTCCGCCCGGCACCTGGGTTCGAGGGTACTTATCTCATTCCCTCCAGTGGGGGCGATGGCTTGGGTTGCATCAATGGGGTTAGGGCTCAAAATCCAGTAAGTAACATCGAAACCCGGACTCCCACCCACCTCGAATGAACCTTGACCGGTCGGGATCATATACTCAACGTGTTGATGAACTTGACTGCGCTCGCCCGAGCCGGCCCGCGGAAAGAGCCATGTGGTCGTCTTGTCGCTACTCCGGTTCAGCACGTACAGGTAACCGCCTTGCGAAGCCCGAAAACGAAATCGCACGGCGTCGCCAGTATGAAAGACCGTTTGGGCATCGACTCGCTCCCAGCTTTCGCCCTTCTGCAGTTCCACGACAAGTTGAATGGCGAGTTTAGGATTACCGGCTGCGGGGGCACAAAAAATCGAATTGGGCCGAGCAAGGACGATGCTGAACACCAAGGCGGCGAAGATGACGGAAAGCGTTTTCATGGGGTTCACCGGTGCGTGATGTGAATCTCGGTAACAACCTTGTCGGACGGAGTAGCGGAGGTGTGCACGATATAAACTGCCGGCTCAAGGGTGCCCGAGTTTTCCGTTGGGACCGCACTGGAATTTTTCGCTCCGCCCACTTCCTGAATTTCCAGATCGCGGCCCTTCAAACTGGCGAGCTTCTGAACCTCTTGGTTGAGATTGTTCACCATCGCTAAAACCGTTCCGCCTGAATCCTGTTGGGGAGGATGTTCAGGTTCACCTGCAGCTCCACTCCTTATTGTTCGATTAAGCTCGTTTACCTCCTGGGGGTTACGAGACAAAACGACAAAAAGATGTTCGCTGCCGGGCGGTCCGGAAATACGGAAGCAGTGGGTTGCCGGAACCCGCATTGTCGTCAGAGCAGGAACAAAATTCCCCTCGTCGGACATTTCCGCAGTCGGAAGCATCGGCCGCCAAGCGCCGCTCGAGCCCAAATTAAATACATATAAGTAGCCAGATCGGTTTGACTGGAACTCAAGGCTGAGGCATTCGCCTTCGTCAAAAGTCTGACTCGAGCTTACGGGCTTTGCATCCCCGGTAGCCTTGTCAACTAAGAGCAGGCTGTACCGCAATCCCAAATGGGATACCTCCGGATTAGTTGATACAGTGCCGGCCTTCTCGACCGACGGGGAGTTGACTCCCGTTACTTCCTCCGCCGGTCCTTTCGGCGCAAGTGAACCGTTTACTGTCCTCGGTGATTCTCCGGTCACTTTGGCGACGACGTGCTTTTTCGCGGGCGCAACCGGAGCGTGTTTTTCCTGGTCAGGCGCCGGCTCGCGATAGTAAAGCTCGCGCGGTGAGAGCTGTGGCGACGAGTCTTGGCACCAGAGAGTGAGGCTAGTACTTAGCGCAGCGACAAGCGCGATTCCCCAAAGACTCGTTTTAAGAAAAGATGAAGTGGATGGCATGTTAGCCTCCAGCAGAATGCCTTGGAAAGACGGGGGGATTATTGCACAAAACCCTTGCGATAGAAATCTATCTTTCACTTGCCGCTCTGTTTTGGACGTGCTTTATGCACAGTAGCAATGGGGCAAGCGGTCAGGAAACAAAAGCCAGTGCGCCATAGCTGCTGTTTGGACTTCATGAGAAGTGGAATTGCGCGTCGTACAATATGTCCGTTCCCAATACCCACTTGCATTCCAGGAATTCTGTGCTAGTATCTGGCCCGATTCGACCCTCACCCAAGAGGTGAACCTATGTTACGGCCGGTTCCAAGATCGGCACCGGTGAGCGTGTTGCTGGTTGCCTTATCAGTTTTCCTCTCCTTTGATTTTGACCTGCCACTTGCTTGCCAAGCCGGAAACGCGACTGACGAAGAAACACCGCTGAGTCTACATATCACGGTTCTTCAAGGTGAGGATGGCGTCAACATCCTCAAAACGAAGATGGCCGTGCAACCCGTAATTGAGGTGCGTGACAAAAACAATTTGCCTGTCTCCGGCGTAGCGGTGATATTCGCTGCGCCCACATCGGGCCCGCGAGTCACCTTCGCGCACGGTGGTGACACCTTTATAACGACGACCAATGCCAGCGGACGTGCGGTGGCGCCTCGTTCAAAACCCGTCGGGCGGGGCTCTTTCAAGATTAGGGTCCAGGCAGACCTTCACGGGCAAGTGGTGACCACTTCAATTGCCCAAACCAACTACGTCACCGCTGCCGCGGCCGGTGCGACGGGCGCGGGAGTGGGCGCCGGCGTGGGAGCTGGCGCGGCCGGGGCCGGCATCTCGACGACCATGATGGTGATCATTGGCGTTGGCGTGGCTGCAGCGGTTGGCGTCGCGGTTGGCGTGGCTAAAAGTCGGGGGGGCGCTCCGACCACGGCCGGTACCATCGGAGGCGCGGGTTCGCCTACCATCACCGCCCCGCATTAGAACCCGCTGGGACGAAAGCGAGGGAAACCACATGCGTAGTGGTGCTCGAACTTCGATACTTCTACTCCTGCTCGTCTGCCTCAACACGAGTATGTTGAACCTCGGGTGCGGAGGCGGCGGGCTTCAACCTAGCACGCAAGCCAGCCAGAGTCCGCAAACGGACCGCAGCGCCTCACAATCAATGCAGTCGCCCATACTGGGCTTTGTAAGCGCCACCGATGGTAGTGAGGCGAGGGCGATCCTGGGCATTCCCGGCGCTTCGATGCTAAGTCGTCCGTTGGCGCTTCCCGCGGGAGTGACCAACCTCAACTTCGCCCCCGGGCAAAGGTACGCGATCGTCGAAGCAGCGTCGGGTGGCCCGATTGGCGTCATGACGTTTCCTTCGGCGAACCCTGGACCACTCGTTGAAATAAGCGGTGCAATCTCCCGGCCCGACATCGTCTCATTCAATCCCACTGGCACGGCCGCGGTTGTGTACTCGGCTTCCGAGGGTCGGCTTGAAGTGCTCAGCGGTCTTCCCGCGACGCCTCGCATAGCTCGCGAGATCAACGGCGCCGATCTGCCGAACGCAGTGCGCCTATTAGCGCTTGCGGACGACGGGGTTACGCTCTTGGAAGGGGGGGCTGACAGCTCTGTGTATTGGTTGGCCGATGGGTCGGGGCCGCAACTGCTTGCCACCGCGGGAGACCTGGAAGGCGCGGCGTTCGTTCCTAAATCGTCCAACGCTCTGATTTTTGATCGCAATGGTGGCAGCTTGTCGCTACTACAGAATGTCGGCAGCTCGCCTTCCAACCGCTCGTTAGTTGGCGGGTTAACGGATTTGGGCGGCAAGATCGCCGTCCAAGTTACTGCCGGCAGGGCACTCATCACCAGTGCCAGCGCCAACCACCTTTACCAGGTTGACTTGCAAAGTTTGCGGGTTCAAGACCTGCAACTGCCGGCAACGGCCACGATGCTGGAGCCCTTGCGAGCCTCCGGCAAGTATCTTCTTTCCTGGCAGTCCGGCCAGCCGGCCTGGCTTGTGGATGCGAGTGGGCAAACGGGGGCCGTGTATTTCGTTCCGGCAGCCAATAGTGCCGCGTCTCGCCTTCAGTAGTCTCGTCCCAGCGGAAGGTGGCCGGCTTGGTAGACTCGGCCGCGTGGCGAGCCTGGACCCGTTGGTAGTCGTCGGATTGGCGAAAGGCCATAGACGGCAGCCACAGAAAACACCAGGACTGTGAATTCTTATGTTCACCGTCCAATTGCTTCCTAGTACTCAGATTCGAGTCGACGAGCGGCTGGTCTGCTCATGAGGGGAAATCATGCCTCCAAGTCATGAGACGCACAGGATTGCGGTCGTGGACACCGCGTGGATTAAAACTAACCTTTCCTGGTCCGCCGGGCGGCGGGCTTTCGGCTTCCGTTTAATCCCTTATGCCCTGCTGTTTTGGGTCCTGCTGGCAGCCGCGCCGGCGCGGGCGCAGACCCTCATCACGACGGTGCCCGCCAACAACAACATGACCCAGGCGCTGGCGGCCGCAGTGAATATGGCAACGAACAATATCTATGTGGCCAGCAGCGCAGGAAGTAATGCCGGAGCGATTACCATTATCAATGGGGAGACAAACTCATACGTTAACATTTCCGATTCCAACGCCACCGGCCCGAGCGCCGTGGCCGTAAACCCGGTGACTAACACGATTTATGTCGCGAACTCCGGGAGCGGCAACGTAACGGTCGTCGATGGCGCAACCGCCGCGGTCACGGCTACGGTGGGCGTTGGAACCAGCCCCATCGCCATCGCGGTGAACCCGCTGACCAACATGATTTACGTCGCGAACTCCGGCAGTAACAACGTGACGGTGATCAACGGCGCCACGAACGCCACCACGACCGTAACCGATTCCAACGCGCAAAAACCCCAGGCGATAGCGCTGAATCCCGTCACCAATCGCATTTACGTGGTCAACTCCACCAGCGGCAACGTCACGGTGATCAACGGTTCAACCAGTACTTATGTAACTACGGTCGGCGTCGGGACCGCCCCCATCGCCCTTGCGGTGAACCCGGTATCCAACAAGATTTATGTCGCCAACGAGGGCAGCTACAACGTGAGCGTGATCAGCGGGGCTACCAATACGGTCACCACAACGATAAGCGGGGGCGGGCAGATGGTGGCGGTGAACCCCGCATCCGGCCAGATTTTTACGGCGAGTGGCAATACTGTTGACATCATCAACGGCACCACCGATACCGTTGCCACCTCGGTAACCAACTCTGGAACCAACGCCGAGGCCATGGCGGTGAATCCCATCACAAACAAGGTGTACGTGGCTTTCGAGAATGATTCCGACAGGCTGAGCTTGATCGTTGTCGACGGCGCCACATACGCTACCACCACCCTTACGGATAACAACGCGCTGGGGTCTTTTGCGTTGGCGATCAACCCTGTGACCGACAAGATCTACGTGGCTATCCAATCCAACGACAATGTGGATGTGGTTGACGGTGCCACCTATGCTACCACATCGGTCGCCGATCCCACTGCCAATAGCGCCTTCGCCGTGACCGTGAATCCATTGACCAACACCGCTTACGTGGCCAACTATGCAAGCAACACCGTGACCGTAATCGCCGGCTCTCCCCCAGCCTACACCGCATCCGTCAATGTAGGAACCAACCCCCAGGCTATCCTGGCGGACCCGCTAACGAACACGATTTATGTGGCGAACTATACCAGCAACAACGTATCGGTGATCAGCGGGGCGACCAACACCGTCGTTACGACCGTGGCCGACCCCACTGCCATCAAGCCCTATGCTGTGGCAGGGAATCCGGTGACCAACACGATCTATGTGGCGAATCAGGGCAGTAACAATGTATCGGTGATCAGCGCGGCGACCAACACCGTCGTTGCGACCTTGGCCGACCCCTCTGCCATCGCCCCCAATGCCGTGGCCGTGAATCCGGTAACCAACACCATCTACGTCGCGAATTTCAATAGCAGTACCGTGTCGGTTTTCGCTGGAGACACCAACACACTTATCGCCGCGCTCGCCGTCGGGAGCAGCCCGATAGCCTTGGTCGTGAATCCGAAGACCAACATGATTTATGTAGCCAACTCGGGCAGCAACAACGTGTCGGTGATCAACGGCGCCACCAATACGGTCGCCACGGTCACTGATTCTTCGGCCTCGTATCCTATAGCCATTGATGTGAATACCCTAACCAATACCATTTACGTCTCGAATAATGGCGAGAATGGCGATTTCCCGAGCGCCGTTACGGTCATCAACGGGGCGGACAACACTTTTACCTCGATCGACGACCCCTATGCCTGCGCACCCGTCGCCGTGGCGGTGAATCACGTCAGCAATAAGACTTATGTGGTAAACTCCTGCGCGAGCTACCCTTACGACGATGGCGAGACTGCTATTGCCGTGACGGTGATCGATGGGGCCACGAATTCTGCCAGTTCGCTAGGCTATTCTCTTATCTACGACCAAGAGGTTACCCCCTCGGCGGTGGCCGTGAACCCGCCGGCCGGCAACATTTACGTTGCTGAGGCTGGGAGCCTGGGGACAAACAACGCTACGGTGATCGCCGAGCAGCAGGTCAATACCATCCCGATCACGACCACGGTCACGCCGCTCGCGAACGATCAGACGAGCAGCCTGACACCGACTTTCACCTTCACGGCGACCAATACGTTGACGACGGCGCCCATCGACAACTTGCTCTTTCTGGAGGGCAACTGGCAAGAGCCATGGCTGGCGGGCACGAGCTCAGGAGCGGGCAGCTTCACCGGCACAGCACCCAAGCTGACGCTGGGTTTCCATACCCTCTATGCCTTTGCGACCGACGGTGAGGAGGCAACCTCCACCAACACGGGATACGGAACCAGTCCTTTGACGGGGAACATCACTGCCTACTCGTTCCTGGTGCCCGCGCCGGAAGCCAGCTTCTCCCCGGGAAGCGGAACTTTCAGCGCGGGAATACCCGTGGATACCGCCACGCCGCCGCAGAAGACCGTGACCCTCACCAACGCTGGCAGCTATGCCCTAACCGTCGCCTCGGTGGCTCTCAGCGGCACCAATCCGGGCGATTATGCGGAAAGCGATAACTGCGTCGCATCCTCGCCCATCGCCGCGCAGGGCACGTGCACCATCAATGTGACTTTCACCCCCCAAGCGGTCGGCGCTCGACTCGCGACTCTGGTCGTTACCGATGACAGCGGCGATAAGAATGGAACGCAGCATGAAGTGTCCCTGACCGGCACCGCTGTCACCGCGACCGCCACCACCACGGTCACGCCCTCTGCTAATCCGTCTGTCTTCGGGCAGTCCGTTACCTTCACCGCGACCGTGACTCCCAGTACGCCGGTTGTGCCTACAGGCACAGTGACCTTCAAGGACGGAACAACGACGATCTGCAACGCGGTAGCACTAACTTCGGGCGAGGCCACGTGCACCATTTCGACCCTCACGGCGGGCCTACACTCTATTACCGCTGTATATAGTGGGGACACCAACTTTGTGGGCAGCACGTCTGCTGTTCTGAGCCAGACGGTTAGTTACGCGGTATTGACGATAACAGCGAGCAGTTCGATCACGGCTTATGGAACAGCTATTCCCGCCGTCACGCCAAGCTATAGCGGATTCATCAATGGAGACACGCCCGCCAACCTGACCACACAGCCGACCTGCACCACAACGGGAGTGCCGGCAAGCCATCCTGTCGGCACGTATACGGGGGCCAATACCTGCTCGGGGGCAGTGGACAGCAAATACACCATAACTTATGTGCCGGGGAATGTGCAGATCACCACAGTCGCGCTGACCATCACTGCAAGCAGCGGCTCATTTACATACGGTGGCACCGTGCCTACCATTACTCCCAGCTACAGCGGGTTTGTGAACGGCGACACGGCGGCGAGCCTCAGCACCCGGCCCACCTGCTCGACTACGGCGACCAGTTCGAGCCTGGTGGCAGGCAGTCCGTATGCGAGCACTTGTTCTGGGGCGGTGGACGGCAACTACACGATTCAGTATGTCAAAGGGAGTGTGACGGAGAGCACGGCGGCTCTCACCATCACCGCCAGCAACGGGACGTTTGTCTACGGTGGCACGGTGCCCGCCATCACGCCCGGATACATCGGGTTTGTTGCCGGGGACACGGCCGCGAGCCTGAGCACTCGGCCCACCTGCTCGACCACGGCGGCCAGTTCGAGCCCGGTGGCAGGCAGTCCGTATGCGAGCACTTGTTCTGGGGCGGTGGACGGCAACTACACCATCCAGTATGTGAAAGGGAGCGTGACGGAGAGCGCGGCGGCTCTCACCATCACGGCCAGCAGCGGCACATTCACTTATGGCGGCACGGTGCCCGCCGTCACGCCCGGCTACACCGGGTTGGTGAACGGAGACACGGCCGCGAGCCTTACCACTGCGCCCACGTGCTCGACCACAGCGACCAGTTCGAGCCCGGTAAGCGGTGGTCCGTATCCGAGCACGTGTGCTGGGGCGGTGGACGGCAACTACACCATCCAATATGTGAAAGGGAGCGTGACGGAGAGCGCGGCGGCCCTCACCATCACGGCCAGCAGCGGCACATTCCCTTACGGCGGCACGGTGCCCGCCATCACGCCCGGATACAGCGGGTTCGTGAACGGGGACACGGCGGCGAGCCTTACCACGCCTCCAACCTGCTCCACCACGGCGACCAGTTCGAGCCCGGTAACCAGCGGTCCGTACCCGAGCACGTGTGCTGGGGCGGTGGGCAACAACTACGCTATCACGTACGTGAACGGCGCCGTGACGGAGAGCGCGGCGCCGACGACCACAGCGATTACCGGCATTACACCTAATCCCTCCATGGCCGGACAGCCAGTGACGGTGAGCTATACGGTGACGGTCAGCGCGCCGGGGAGCGGGACTGTCCCGGGCACGGACAAGGTAACGGTGACAGATAGTACCGGCGCAAGTTGTCAAGGAACCGTGGCAGCGAGCAATTGCGCCCTGGTGCCGACGGCAGTGGGTCCGGACCTGATAACCGCTACTTACAGCGGGGATAGCAATTTCAGCACGAGCAAGGCATCCGGCTCAGTGTCGTTCAGCATTGTGCCCTCCATAAGCCTGACCGGACTGACTCCCACGAATCCTCCCACGCAATCGACCAGCGTGGGCGTGGCGCTCAATTCCCCAACCCCGACACCGTTGACCGGAACCCTCACGCTAAGTTTCCAGTCCACCGCGGCGGGGACACCCGCAAATTACATCGACCCGGCGACGCAGTTCGCAGCGGGTGGGACCACCCTCAATTTCACCATTCCGGCCGGGTCCGCCGTGGCCACCCTGCCGCAAAGCGGAGCTATCCAACAGGGCACGACGGCCGGTACGATAACCGTCACCCTCACTAGTTTGGTCTCCGGGACCACGACTATTGCACTTCCGCAACCAACTCCAAGCTTGTCGGTCGTTGTAACTCCAATGGCTCCCGTTATCACGTCGGGTTCGGGCACAATTACAAGTCTCACCTCAACGGGGTTCAACGTGGAGCTGGATGCTTACTCCACGCCGCGCGATCTTGCGAACGCGACGTTCACTTTCCAAGCGACCAGCGGGGACCAACTGAACGGCGCAACTCCGTCGCCTGTTTCATTGAGCGGCGTTGCGCCTGCCTGGTTTTCCAGCAGTAGTGGGCTGCAGAGTGGCGGACTCTTCCACTTAACGGTGCCATTTACGTTCAGTGGAAATACCAGTGCGCTCGGCAGTGTCACTGTCACATTGTCAAACTCTGTAGGGACCTCGTCACCGGTGACCGTGGCGTTTTAGCACTATCTTCCTGGGACGGCAGAGACATTCTGAAGCGAGGACTGGAAATAGGGGAGCGTCTTGGCCAAGCCGTTCTCCAAGTTGACGCGGGGTCCCCAGCCCAGTTTCTCCCGGGCGGCGGTGATGTCGGGCTGGCGGCGCTGAGGATCATCTTCAGGGAGGGGTTCATAGACGATCGAACTCTTGCTCTGGGTGGCGCGGATGATCGCCTCCGCGAGCTGCAGCATCGATACTTCTTCCGGATTACCCAAGTTGATCGGTCCGGTCTGGCCGGACGTGAGCAGCCGGTAGAGTCCTTCCACTAGATCGCTGACATAACACAAGCTGCGAGTCTGGGTTCCTTTTCCGTAGACGGTCAAGGGTTGGCCGAGCAGCGCCTGCACCATAAAATTGGGCAGCGCGCGGCCGTCTTCCAGGCGCATGCGTTCGCCGTAGGTGTTGAAAATCCGAACGATCCGCACTTTGACCCCGTGTTCGCGGTGATAAGCCATGCTGATGGCCTCCGCGAATCGCTTGGCTTCGTCATAGACACTGCGCGGGCCGATGGGATTGACGTGTCCCCAGTACTTCTCGGGCTGCGGGCTGACTTCCGGGTCGCCGTAGATTTCCGAGGTGGAGGCTAGAAGGAAGACGCTCCCATGGGCCTTCGCCAATCCCAGGGCGTGGTAAGTTCCCAGCGCTCCCACCTTGAGGGTGTGAATCGGGTGTTGAGCGTAATCCTTGGGGCTCGCAGGAGAAGCAAAGTGCAGGATATAACTCAGGGGCCGGAGAGCAAAGTCGGGTTTCCCTGGGGATGCGGTGAACAGGGCCGGCAAATCAATCGGCTGGGTCACGTCGTGAAGGACAAAATGGAAGTGCGCGTGAGCGAAAAGATGTTGGATATTCTCCCGGCGGCCTGTAATGAGGTTATCGAGACAGATTACATCGTGCCCCTCCGCCAGAAGCCGGTCGCAAAGGTGGGAACCTAGGAAACCCGCTCCGCCAGTGACCAGACTCAGCGGGCGGTGATTCTCGCTCGGCACAGAATTCGACATAACGACGTCTCGATTTAGGTGCCCTGCCGTGCCCTGATCAGGCAGTGGCTTTGGCCGGATTGAGGTGCAGCCCGGCGGATCCCGCTCCGTCGCGGCCCAGAGAAATGTACTCAAACCCCGCTCGGCGGACGGCGCCGGGGTCAAATAGATTTCTGCCGTCCACCATTACAGGTACTTCCATGAGGTCTCGCACGCGTAAAAGGTCTAACTGGCGGAACTCCTCCCACTCGGTCAGGAGCAGCAGCGCTTGCGCGCCGCGCGCCGCATCATAGGCGGACGAGCAGTAGGTGAGGTGTTCCGTCGAAATAGGGAACACCTGCTGCGTATTCGGCATGGCTTGCGGATCGTAAACGCGCAGCTTGCTCCCCTCGTCAAGCAAGATCTTGATGATCTTCAGGCTCACGGCTTCCCGGATGTCGTCGGTGCCGGGTTTGAAAGCCAGTCCGAGAATACCCAGGGTTTTTCCCCGCAATGTCCAAAGGGCTTCGTGAATCTTGCGAAGGAAGATCTCCACGCGGCGCTGGTTGATCCGCTCCACTTCCTGGAGCAAGGAGAAATCCACTCCGTGCTCCTCCGCCAGGTAAATGAAAGCGCGAAGGTCCTTGGGGAAGCAGTAGCCCCCGTATCCGATTCCCGCGTCGAGAAATTGGGGTCCGATGCGGGCATCCAACCCCAAGCCGCACGTCACCGCGGTAACGTCGGCTCCCACCTTCTCACATAGGTCAGAAACCATGTTGATGAAGGAAATCTTGGTGGAGAGAAAGGCGTTAGCGGCGTGTTTGATTAATTCCGCGGTGCTGATATTGGTCACCACCATTGGCCGCTGAAGGGGAGTATAAAGGTTGGTCAGAATTTCGCGAGCCCGTTCGGATTCTACGCCGCACACGATGCGATCAGGGTGGAAAAAGTCGTGGACCGCCCTGCCTTCGCGAAGAAACTCGGGATTGGAGGCGACGTCGAAGTCCGGGTGCGGGGAATCAGGCAGGCCCGAGCTGGACCGCCCCGCCGCCGGAGACGGCTTCCCAAGACTATAGCGTACAATCGTTCGCTTCAACCACTGGGCCGTTATGGCCGGAACGGTGCTCTTTTCCACGATGAGCTTGTAACCGTTCAAATTCCGCGCCACCACCCGCGCCACAGCTTCCACCTGGGCGAGGTCGGCTTGGCCGCTTGCTTTCTGAGGAGTGCCGACACAAATAAAGATAACGGAACCAGATCGAACCGCTGCCTCCGGGTCATCGACAGGCTGAAACTTGCCGCTTTGGAGGTGCTTTGTTAACAGTTCGCCGAGGCCTGGCTCGAAGAAAATCGGGTCTCCGCCCCGGATCAGGCCCACCTTGCTCTTATCGTCATCGGCCCCGATAACCCGGTGCCCTAATTCGGCTAAACCCAGGGCGGTTGGAAGCCCAATGTGGCCTAAACCCAGGACGGTGATTGTGACATCGTCATGATTCATCTTTGTTTGGGGGCTGGGACTGTCGCTCATAGTTTATAAATTTAATCGTAATCGGCTTAGAAGAATACTGTCAAGCGTTGCATCGCGAAAACCCTTCCCTGGCACACGGCGCGGAGGTTTGGAGTGCGTGCAGCTTGCTGCCGCTTTTGCCCCAGCCAGCTCGCTGGCTGGGACTCGCGCTGCTCCTGGCAAGGAAATCGCGAAGAATCTGGGGATGGCGCTCGGGCTTGAGGTTTCGGCAGTGAGTGAATCTGGTGTTGCAGCGGCGAGTTTACCTCGCCATATGGCGGCGTAAAGCCGCCTCTAGATCGAATTGTCCGACTGTCGAGAATCCCGCAAGCAAGCTTGCTGGGAAAAAGCGGCAGCAAGCTGCACGCACTCCAAAGCTCCGCACGAAGCGCTCCCATCATGCCGCCCGCCGAGGAGGTTGGTGGGGGCACGTGACCGGTGTCCTCAGGTTTGAACGTCTCATCTATCTGCCGCTGCGAGGCCATGGGGCGATGCAAACGCTGTACGTAAACCGTAGTCAAAACGATTACTAACCATTGACATCACTCATGGGCGCACCTATACTCAACTGCTACGAAATTTTGTTCTCGAAACGTGCCGCAAATCGATTGTTTCGTTGTGCCTGTGCCGCGGCGCAACACCAAAAGTTTCGGTTATGCTTGTAACGGCCAGTGCCCGCGAACACCCAGGTGCCATCGTAGCTCAAAGAAGCGGCGAAGAACTTCACTACATCAGGAAGAAGATGGCATAGGCAGAATCCTTTTCCTCTTGCCGGGTTCCGGGGAAGACTCTTCCCGATGGAATCGCCAAAAATCTGCCCTACATTCATAGACGCATCGACTGGAGAACTGGGGTAGGTTTATAAAGGGCTCCGTAGTACTCTGGTCTTGTGGGCGGACGTGGTTCAATCCGCAGGGCCTCCCAAGCGCCGGAGGCTGGAGTGAGCGCGGAGATTGGGTATGGGAGTTGAGATGCCGGCTAGGACCCGTAAACAGGCGGGAGTAAGAGATCTGCGATGTCTGGCGAAGGCAACGGCATTGGGGTTCTCGATTTCCCTGCTAACCAGCCTGGCTCCGGCCGCAGCCCAGCAACAATCGGTCGCTCCCGCCGTTCAATCGGTTGTAGCTTCGAAACCGGCCAGCGTTCCTGCTGCACGGGCCACCGACATGAAGGTGGAAAGCAATGATTATACCGTGAGCCCGGAAGACCTTCTGGACGTCAACATTCTGGACGTGCCGGAAGTCACGCGCACCTACCGGGTTAGTTCCAATGGATTTCTAACCTTGCCCCTGCTGCCGGAACCGGTCCCCGCGGCCGGTGAAACCCTGGACCAACTCTCCCACCTAATTGCCTCCAAGTTTCGCGACGCAGGCATGCTCAATAACGCGCAAGTGACGGTTTCACTTCGAGAAACCAGGTTGAATACCATCCTGGTTTCCGGAGAAGTGAAGAGTCCGCAGTCGTACGCGGTCTTTGGCCCGACGCGATTGCTCGACGTACTCGTTAAGGCCGGAGGGCTAGCTCCGGACGCCGGCAACGATGCGATCGTAACGCGCGGAGAAATCGGGGAACGAGCCGACCTGATCGAAAGCACGCAAACGGGCGGGGTGGACCCGTCAACAAAGGGGAAGTCCTTCACTTTGGATATTCGCAAGTTGGTGCAGACGGGCGCCGACCAGACTAACATTCTCCTTTATCCGGGAGATCGCGTCACCGTGCAGCGAGCCGCCCTGATTTATATTATGGGGGCCGTGACCCGGCCGGGTGGATACGTTCTCAACGAGACCCGACAGAACGTTACCGTGCTTAAAGCCTTGGCGATGGCCGGCGATGTGACGAATATTGCCAAGAAGAGTCGGATTACGATCCTGCGCCGCGACCCAGCCGGTCCGGAAGAAAAGCGGAAAGAGATTCCGGTGGATTATAAAGCCATGGTAAAAGGGCAAACTGTGGATATCGGACTAAAGCCCGACGACATCCTCTATGTGCCTGAAAGCGGTCGGGTTAAGGCCTTACGTGCTTCCGTAACTGCCGCCATCAACGTGGCTACGTCATCCGGGCCGGCGATGATCATTTACCACTGAAGGTCGAGGCGGTCATGTTCCGACGAGGAAAACGTAAGTCGCGCCGCAGGCGCTTGGGACTGGATCGCAGCAGCTACCGCAGGTTTTAATAGAGTGTTCGGGGGAGTTTGAAAGTGCCTGACAACGATTCTTTCTCGTCCATAGAACGTCCGTTGCCGCAGCGGATTACCAGCCTTGCGCCGGCAACCCTCGACCTCGAGGCGCAAGGGAGCGATACCCATTTCACTTTCGACGCCTTCTGGCACATCATCGTGAAGCGCCATGTGACCATCATTGTCGCTGCCGTGTTGGTGCTGATACTTACGGGAATTTATACCTTTAGGATGGCGCCCGTTTACCGGTCCACGGCGAGCATGGAGGTGGAGACCGAGTACCCCCAACTGCAATCCATCAACGAAGTTTACCGCCAAGCCCCTGTTGACGATTCCGCTTTTCTGACCACGCAGATGCAAGTCTTGCAAAGTGACAATCTGGCGTGGACAACAATGCAGCAACTCGGGCTTGACCGCGACGGAGCTTCCATCAATCTGACCAGAAGGCCGGGACAATCCGCAACGCAAATAGCTGCCGCGCGCAAGAATTCCATGATCGCGGACTTCAAGGAAGGACTGACCGTCGAACCGATGAAGGACAGCCGCATACTCGCGGTCAGTTACGAGTCTGGAAATCCCGATGCCGCGGCGGCGGTGGTCAATCATTTAATCAGCAACTTCATCGATTTCAATTTTCAGGAGCGCTACGATTTTACCCGTCGTGCTTCTGGAGGAATGGAACAGCAACTCGATGAAATGAAAATGAAGATGGAGAAATCCCAGCAGGCTTTGGTGGACTATGAGCGCCAAAACCTGATTGTCAGTGTCGGGGATAAAGGCACCATCAACGATGAGAAATTGGAGCAGCTCAATAAAGATTACACGGTTGCCATGAGCGACCGCGTCCAGAGGGAATCTCTCTACGAGCTTGCCAGAGGCAATGAAGGGCAGGTTGGAATCCTCATGCAGGACGATGTGCTCCAGCGCTTGGAGGAGAAATATAACGATCTCAAGGCGTCTTATGCCGATGCGCAGGCCCAATACGGGCCTAACTTTCCTAAAGTCGTTCGATTGCGCGATCAGATTACGCAGATGCAATCGATGATGGCCGGTGCACGCAAGCAAGCCATTGAAAAGGTTCACAACGACTATTTGGCAGCGCTCAGCCGGGAGAAGCTGCTGGGTGAAGCCATGGTGAAAGCCAAGGCGGAAGTAAGTGTCCTCAATCAGCGCATGATCGAGCACAATATCTTAAAGCGGGATTTCGAAATCAACCAGCAGCTCTATGAGAGCCTCTTGCAACGCTTGAAGGATGCCACCCTCTCTGCCAGCATGCAAGCCACCAACGTCCACGTTATCGATCAGGCGACTCCGCCGTTGCACCCAATTCGTCCAAACAACCGGCGGAATCTGGCCGCGGGCCTGATGGTCGGTTTAATCCTGGGGATTACGCTAGCCTTCGTGCAGGAAGCTCTGGACACCTCGGTCCGGACAACCGAGGAAGCGGAACGGCTCGTGAACGCTCCGGCTTTAGCGGTCATCCCTGCCGAAACCAATGGCCGCAGAAGAAAAGAGTTGGGTGCGGGCCGTTCTGTCGCTCCGGCGGGATCGAACGGGGTTGGGTTGGTGGTTCTTAAGCGACCCTCCTCGCCCATGGCGGAGTCGTTCCGAAGCCTGCGAACGTCGGTTTTACTCTCCACCGCTCCCCGTCCACCGCAGACCCTGCTCGTGACCAGCGCCCAAGTGGGCGAAGGGAAAACTTCCACTGCCTGCAACCTGGCGATGTCTTTCGCCCAAAGAGGCGGCCCCGTCCTGATCGTCGACGCCGATTTGCGCCGGCCCTCGGTTGCCAAGACGCTGGGAGTTGCCAACGAGAAGGGTTTGAGCAGCTTCTTGACTGGCGCACATTCGCTGGATGAGGTTCTGGTCCAAGATGAGCGCCTTCCGAATCTCTGGGTTTTGCCGGCGGGCCCAAGGCCTCCCGATCCGGCGGAACTGCTCTCTTCGCACATGATGGATTCGACGCTAAGGGATTTCATGAAGCGGTTCACGCAGATCATCATTGACTCCCCCCCTCTGCTCCTGGTTACGGACGCCGTAGTGCTATCGGCCATGGTGGATGGAGTCATTCTGGTGGTCGCCAGCGGCACAACCGCGCGGGGAGCGCTTGCCCGGGCGCATCGAATTCTGGATAACGCCGGCGCGCGGGTCCTGGGAATGGTGCTCAATAAGGTTGACATGCGTTTTGACACTTATTACGGTTCGTATTACGGTCCTTACCATCAGGGTTACTATGACGATATCTCGGTGTCGAATCCCTCGCATTCGCCGGGAGGAGGCCGCGGAAGGTCTAAGGAGTCGTCCCGCGGAGCGTGATCTTTAAGGTTGGTCGGGCGAACGAGGCGGATTTCTCCCCAGGCTCGCCGGGAGTGAGTTTCCCCCTCATTCGCTCATTTTCGTTGCGAGGACCATTCACGAAATGAGCCAATTTCCCAACCCTGACCATGCTGGTGAGAGGGCTTCGTTTCGCCAGAATTCCCGTGACACCCTTAAATGGTCGTTGCGCCCATGGTGGCGAGTCGCAGTTTTCCTGATTCCGATCGTCGCCGGGAGTGCATGGCTTTCTTATAAAGCGATTCTCGTCGCGCACGTCTCCTACCAGGTGAACACTGTATCCATCCCCGACATCCAGAAGGCGATCAGCCAGGATCCGGACAATGCCGATTTGATCCATAATCTGGGGGTGGTCTATGCCTCGAGCCCTACCGACAGTAATGCTTCTGAGTCGGTGAAGATCCTGCGAAAAGCCCTCGCCCTCAATCCTCGGCGTTGGGATTATTGGGCGGATCTGGGAAAGTCCTGTGATTTCGCCGGAGACACAGCGTGCTCGGATCGGGCCTTCGATCGGGCCTTGGCCCTTAACCCCATGGCTCCATCGATGCAGTGGGCACAGGGGAATCATTTCCTGTTGACGAATCGTGCGGAGAAGGCCTTTCCCTACTTTCGCCGGCTTCTGAAGATGGATTCGACTTATTTTGAGCCGACCCTCCGGCTCTGCATGCGCGCCACCCGGGACCCGCAGATTATCTATGCGGAGGTTATCCCCCACGACGCGGGAGATGCGGCGGGAAGATTCAACTTCCTGATGTTTTTAACGTCGATCAGCGACTACGAAAACGCCATGGGAATTTGGGGACAGATGATCTCCGGGCCTGATCGCTCTCCCGATTTGTCGATGGTAAAACCCTTCCTGGATTTCCTCATCGATCAAAATCGGATTCAGGACGCGAGCGCTGTATGGACCGATCTTCAACACGCCGGGGCAATCCCGCCGGGGCCCTCAGCGGCGAGCACTAGCCTCCTTTATCATGGGGCGTTTGAGGAGCCGCTCCTTAATGCCGGATTCGACTGGCGGATTAGCGACTCGGCGGATTTGGAGTTCGATTTCGCCGATCCTTCCGCCTACAAGGGCGCGAAGTGCCTGCGGATCGAATTTGCCCTGGGGCGAAACGCCGATTATGATTTGTTGAGTCAAGTGGTTCTTACTAAACCGGGCACGCGATACCAATTATTGTCGTACGTGCGATCGTATAACTTGACCTCTGAGAGCGGACCGCGGTGGCGGGTCACCGAATTGGGTTGTGAGGGCTGCGGCACTCAGACCAGCGATTCAACGGTGGGAACCACTTCCTGGCACCCAGTTGAGGTGGGGTTTACGACCCATCCGCAGACACAGGCGGTGAGAATCTCATTCTGGCGGCCGCCCGATCAAACGTACCATCGAGATATAACCGGAACGGTCTGGCTGGACGGCGTTACGCTTCGCGCTGCGGAACCTCCGGCTGGTTCCCCCGTTTCGGATGTCGCGCCGGGCTTCAGCCCGGCGGGTGCCGCCCTAAAGGGCGGCGCTACATTCACGGCACACGCCGCCCTGGCGGTCGGAGCCACCCCTGAATTTGGACAGCGCCCAATCCCCGAACCGGCTGCCCGCCAAGCGAGGGACCGGTGACTGCCCTAGCCACATCGAGGTCGTCTGTTCATTCCGGAGGATCCGCTCCCCACGACGAATTCCCCTTTTCTTCGTCGCCATTCGAGACGATAGCGCGCATTCTCTTGATTGCCACTCTCTGTGCCGCGCCGTGGGCGTTCGGCGCCGTCCAGGCGTGGGCGTGGGGAACCTTGATGGTTCTGTCTCTATCCGCGTTGGTTCTGTGGGCCGTGGGTTGCGCTCATCGCGGCGTCCTCCAAATCACTTGGTCGCCGCTTTACTGGCCCTTCCTGGCGTTTCTCCTACTGGCCGTCGTGCAGTTGACCGCCGGTTTAAATGTTGACCATGTGGCCACGCGCGAAGCAGTGCTGAAAATCACTACCGACTTTGTTTTCTTTTTTTTAGCGGGCCAGCTTCTCAATGCTCAGTCCGGAAGTAGCAGGTCGCTGGAATGGTTCGGCTTGGTCGTTAACTTTCTGGCGCTTGCTTTGTGCATCGAGGGACTGGCGCAATTATTCCTGGGTAGCGGTCTGCGGGTTATTTACTGGAGGTATCACGTAACGGGCGCAGCCTTCGGACCTTATGTCAATCACAATGACTATGCCGGGCTGATGGAAATGCTGCTTCCTATTTCCGTAGCGTACCTACTTTCCCGGTTCTGGAATCCACTCTTTTTGTTCTTGTCCTGGTGTGGGGTGGGGCTGGGAGTAATCTCCATCTGGATTAGTGGATCGCGAGGGGCCACCATCGTTCTTTTGATTGAAGCGTTGTTTTGGGCCGGCATCCTGTTGTGGAATCGGGCGCGCGTCGTTTCCCCCCCCTTATTGGCGGGGTTGTTTGGAGTTTTGTTGGTTTGCGGCTCGACGTTTTTCTGGCTGGTCAACACGGGGCGAGTAGGTGGCCGCGCTTGGTCCGTTTTTGAAACCAATAGATCCCTGGAGGTAACGCTCGGCGACCGGTTTGGGGTAGGGCGCGATACGATACATATGGCTCGAAGCCATCCTTGGATCGGCGTAGGAGTGGGATGCTTTGAGTCCGTTTTCCCCAATTACTTGACGTTTGTGATGGACCGGCATTGGACTCACGCCCATGATGACATTTTGGAAGCCGCCGCTGAAACCGGGCTTCCCGGGGTCATTATAATGTTGGTTTCGCTCGGGATCTTCTTTCGAATGGCGTTTGGTGACATCAAGCGGCGCCTGAGGCATGAGTGGGACTGGATCCAATTGGGCGCAGCGGTGGGCGCGGTAGGACTGTTCTGTCACAGTTTTGTCGATTTCAATTTGCGCGTCCCAGCCAATGCCGCGTGGTTTGTAGTGTGCCTGGCCATTGCCACGCACGCTCGTCCTGCTCGGGAGATTCCCCGGAAGATGGTTCGGGTTCCACGCGCAGACCGAGAAAGCGAATTTCTTACTTAATGGTGCTACTTAGACCCCTAGAAGCATCTTGTCCACTCCGCTATTGGCCTCACGATGCGCCGGGGTCAAGTCCGGGGCCAAGGCCGTAAATCTCCGCTGTTGTTCTCACATTGGCATGCCGCATCAGTTCTTTTGAACGTCCAGCGAAGTACCGCACCGGCTGCACGGAGTGAGTGTTTACCGGGAAGCGGACCGGGATTTTTCAACCGGCGACCGCGTGCAATTCATCGCGCCTTGCCGGGATGAGCACATTGCCAACCGTTAACTCGGGACCGTCCAGCAGATCGGCGCGGAAGGAAATCTCCAAGTTCGGCTGGACTCCGGCCAGGAAGTACAATTCAACATCTGGGAGCACCCGCACGTCGATTACGGCTACGCCGTCACCAGCCACAGCAGTCAGGGAGCCACCGCCGACCGTGTGTTGGTGCACGTGGACACCGAACAGGCCCACGGCCAGCTTGTCAATTCACGGCTGGCGGATGTCTCCGTTTCACGCGGGCGCTACGATGCGCAAATTTACACGAGCCCGACGGAGAGACTGCGGATTGGGTCGCTTACTGACAGCGGCAGCGATTCCGAGTACAATGATCCGCAGTGGTTAAGGAGGGACGGTCACTTTGCCGCCGGAACTTGAGTCACGCGTTGCCCGGAGGGCACGCGCCGAAGGCATCTCAAGCGAGGCCTACGTCGAGCGCGTGATCCGCGAGGCCACGGCAGAGACGCCGCGAGAAGCTGCGCCCCTGCCCCAGTGGCCTGGCCACGCCTTGAATGACCTTCGACGCGAGGACCTTTACGACGATGTCCGCTGACCGAATCGCGGTCGATGCCAATGTCCTGGTCTACGCACTCTATCGGGACGCCCCTCAACATGCGACTAGCCGTGCCTTCCTTGATCGAGCACTGCAGGGCCACCGACGCTCTGCTTCACCTCTCAGACCTTGGCGGAGTTTTTCTCAATCGTCACGAGCGCCAGACGGGTGTCTGACCCCAGAACTCCGCAGGAAGCTGTTGGCGCGATCCAATCCCTCCTGGCTCTGCCAGGGGCGACGCTACTTCCCGCGCCTACGGACGTCACCTCACGCTGGCTGGATCTCGTGAGCCGGCACCCTGTGCGCGCTGGAGCCATCTTCGATTTGCAGCTTATCGCCACGATAATGGCGAACGGGGTCGAGCGAATCTGCACCTTCAACCGCAGGACTTCGAGAGTTTTCCCGGCTTGCAGGTCCTGACGCCATAGAGCGATGGCAGGTCGCTTCCGGCCCCGAGTGTGCCCCCATTCTCCATCTTCGTGTAAGAACAGAGTTTCGGGTCTTGTCAATTCACGCCTGACGTATGTTTCCGTCTCACGCGGGCGCTACGATGCCCAGATTTATACCAACGACGCGCGGAAATTGGGCGAAGAGCTGAGCCGCGACGCTTCGAGGCAGTCCGCAATGGAAAGCGGGCATGAAACCGGTGCCCAAAACCAAGGCCACGCGGCTGGCATCAGGCTCATGGCTTAGCCTCACCAAGAATCGCCAATACGTCCCGACTGCCGTGAAGGATACGGATAATTTGCAAAGGGTCGCTCTGGGGGTCGTACACGATGATGTAATTCGGAAAGGCTTGGACCGTCCAAAACCGAAGTGGAAGCGGGGTTATCTCCGCGCGGGTCCTACCGCGGAATGGACCTTCAGCTAAGAAGGCGCAGGCGTCGTGAACTGCAGCTTCCAAACGATTAGCTGCTCGAACGCTATCCCGGGCGATGTAACTCCAAATCTCGAATAAATCGTCAACGGCTTGAGGAGTGAACTAATATCGGCTCATGCCTTGCGCTGTTCGACCCGCCACGCACGTTTCCTCTCGTCCATTTGGACGCGGACCTGGTCGGCATCGATCAATTCTCCACGCTGGGCGGCAGCATACCCCTCATCGATTCTGGCGCGGTTCTCGGCGAGCCACGCATCCCGGTCGCGCAGCAGTTCCAGCGCCCGTTGGATGACTTCTCCGGAGTCCAGATAGGCGCCGGACCGGAGCGCCTCCGCAATC
Organism: Terriglobia bacterium; assembly: GCA_052139985.1. Lineage (GTDB taxonomy): Bacteria > Acidobacteriota > Terriglobia > UBA7540 > UBA7540 > Bog-366. Next base: position 10,561 of record JBKQVI010000042.1, on the reverse strand, counting down.
AGCCGCTCGTGTTCTGGCTGTATGGTGATGGGCATGGGCATTTCTCCTTCCACACTATCACCGTACTCCCGGTGTTGGCGGCAGTCAAGGTTCACTACAAATATCACCTATCGCGCAGCAAGCGGTCACTGCCTTTGTGCGTGGGCTCTTCAACGGTGGGACGGAAAAGCCCTCGGACAGAAAACCACTGTCCATGGCTACCGCTTGTACAGTTACGCAGACGCAGCATCCAATCCGCCTTCGAAAAAAGCGTGGAGAAGTCGCGAGCGCAATTCTTCCGAAGGTTTCACGGCCGCAAAGCGATTGGAAAGAACAAGAATCTGGTCAACATGCCAAGGCGTTACGCGACGCTGGAATTTATGCTCACCCTTTTCAAACTTCCAGGGAAGCGGGTGCATATTCGTGTCGTAGCCTCCGCGCACGACCACAATTGCCACATGGGGGTATCTGTAAACATCTTCCTCCAGCTCATAAATCACTTCCTCTATCACAGGTTCGACTGAGGAGAGAACATGACTGCTTTCCAACACCAGTACGTTTGGGCATCCCGGTGGCACCTGGTCCTGCTCTTGTTTGATCTTATCCCCCAGCCGTTCTTCAGCGTCCGTCATGTCGGGAGGACCTGCAAACCCGTTCGCTCGATAGCCCCTCTCGCCACACCATCTTTCGAGTTCACCTAGCTTGTTGGATGGGCAAACGGCCATCTCTAAGGCATCGCCGTCGGAGACATCTACCAATCTTCCGTCCGTTGAGGCAATTCTGCGGCCTTCCTCAACCTTCCGGAGGATCTCGTCGAAATGATCCTGAGCCGGCATTTTCTTAAGAGCACCTCCAATTCTTAGATCTGGGTCAACATTCCAAGGCGCGGTTTCGAGTGCCAACATCGCCTGATGGACTGCGAGCTGCTTGCTGGCCAGTCCTTGGACGGATACCTCAACGTAAAACTCTTCCCCGGAAGACTCGTAATTCACGCGGGCATCTGGGCGTCTGCGGCTTTCTGTTTGAGGCGAAGGGGGTTCGAAGTGCATTCTCAGGTCCTCGCGGCATAACCTTGCGGCCGCCTCGATGAGACAATATGCGTGCTGGCATTTGTTGGGTATCCTCAAATCGGATAAGAGAGGAGACCTTTCCGTAGGTCAAAGCCCCTGCCCGTCAACCTATACAGGACACCTCCCTCGTGCCTCATTTGCACGCCTTGATCGGGAATTGCTCACGAAACTCGCTATTTCTTGACATTTCATGATATGTCATGATATGGTGCGGGTGTGGGGGAGGTGCCTCATGTCCCAGACTCGCGAGAAATTCGCCACCCAGGTCAATCCCGAAATCCTGTCAGCCGTGCGTGCCCTCGCCGAGGCGCAAGGCCGGCAACTTCAGGCGCTCGTGGACGAAGCTCTCACCGACCTGATCGAGAAGCACAAGAACGCCCAGCCGCGCCCGCACGTCATGGGGGCGTATTTCGCCAGCCACGAAAAGTATGGCCCTCTTTATAAGAAGCTCGCGAAATGACCGACTACCTCACCGTCGCCGAAGTGCTGGCCATGCATGCCGACCAGATCGAACGCTATGGCGGCGCCCAGGGCGTCAGGGATCAAGGGCTGCTGGAAGCCGCCCTCTACCGGCCGCAGACCGGCTATTACGCCAGCCTGATCGAGGAGGCCGCCGCGCTCTGGGAGAGCCTCGCGCAGAACCATCCCTTCATCGACGGCAACAAGCGGACGGCTTTCGCCGCCACGTATACTTTTCTCGCCATCAACGGCGCGCGTCTGTCGGCGGACGCCCAGGAGACCTACGTTTTCGTTGCGGCCCTCTACAAAGCAAACCAGTTTAGCTTCGACAAGCTTGTCCCATGGCTGCGCAGTCACGTGACGCAGGCACCTTCTGCGGACCTGCCGCAATGAATGGCAACGGGAGCGTTCCAATTTTGTGTAAGCAAATCGCTTACCGACGAACTTCGCGAAAGATTCAAGGCGGTCGTGTGCGTGGAAATTCTGAACGTCCGAGCTTCCTGCGACAGAATAGAGACGGCGTTGTTGCCATCAAAGGCCACGTTTCCCGGACCCCCAGATCGAAAGCGAATCGGACAACACGTCGAGTACTACCAGGAAACCGAAGCTGGGAACCCGCGCTGGGCGTTGCCGGATGTGATCGCCACATCCAAGGTCGATAGCTATGCTTGGCAGGAGGAGTTCCGGTTGGTGTTCAGTCTTACCGACGCTTTGGGATTCGAAAACGTCGCCGTGTGCTTGAAGCATGGTAACGCCAGAAAACCCCGGAACCAGGCTGAACATCACTGCTACCCTTTAAGCGCTGGAAGCCTTCGCGACATCTGCCGACTGCACGAGTTCCAACCGGGGTTTTGGGTGGGCGCCTTTCGGTAGCGGGGGCACTGCTTTCGCGGCTCCGTGGGCTTTCCCTTCGATGGCGAACCCACGGTCAATTCCCAAGACGAATTGAGAAGGGCAGTGGCGAGTGACAGGTGGCGAGTGGCAAGCGGAAGGACAAATCACAGATTCAAAATTCAAACACTGGCAGCGCATCGATAAGAGGTCGCATCAAGTTACGACAGGCGCGCGATACCCGGGAAGCCGTCAAAACCTGAATCAAAACTCAGGATCCGACGGATTCCATGTTGTTCCATGACGGCGAGATGAACAGCATCGCGCGCCGAAAGCCGACGATGTCCCAGGACAATCTCTTTGGCCCGCTCGGCGGCGGGCCGCGTAACGTCAAGCACCTGATCGACGATCCCGAGCAGAGCGTCGAACGCCGGTTGGATGGCGTCGCGGCGGTCGATGGCGACGTACCGATGCAAAATCTCTTGCAGGACCTCGGCGTCGGTGACGAGGCGCTGGCGGTCATTGACCAGTTGTTCGAGCAAACGCTGGGCGTCGATCTTGTGGGGGTGAGGCGAGCCCACGAGGTACATGGGGATGTTCGAATCGACCAGAATCACGGGTGCGCACCCGCTCCGTACCCCACCTCGATCTCCGCCAGCATACGGTCGATATCAGCCGTAGGATAATCCCCGCGCGCTGCGGAGCGGATGACTTCGAGCTTCTTGCCGACCCTGCCCACAGGCTCACGGCGATGGGCCTGATCAAGTGCCTGCCGTACCCATTCGGCAATCGACATTTGCCGGGAGCGCGCGGCGCGCTTAACCTCGCGGTATTCGGGGTCCTTGAGGATGACTTGCAGTCGTTTAGCCATAAATTGAGTATATTTGACTCATGGTAATGAGTCAACTTTCCATTTTCTGGCACCGATTTCTCGCGAACACGGCGAGATGGGAAAGACAAAATAGGGGCTGGGGATTAGGGGTTAGGGATCAGCCAAACCAGCATCAAAACCACTGCGCGCTGGCGGCACGTCGGGCGTTAAGAGCAGTGGTTAGTGACAAGCGATCAGTGGCTAGAAAAACCGTCCGGGGTCCGAGGTGTCAAAGGCAGTGGCGAGTGACCAGTGGCGAGTGGCAACAGCCCCAAAGGGCATTGGCGCTTGGTGCCGTATTTGCCTGTACAGGCGTCCCGTTATTTCGCTAAACTACACGCATGGAAATTACCATCCACATCGCGGAAGACTTGGCGCGCTCGCTTGGGCACGAGAGTGGCGATTTATCGCGGCGGACCCTGGAAGCGCTCGCGATTGATGGCCATCGGTCCGGCGAACTCACCGAAGAGCAGGTGCGCAGGATTCTGGGCTACGGCACCCGCATGCAGGTGCACGAGTTTCTGAAGGAACACGACGTTTATCTGAATTATGGCCGGGAGGGCCTGGAGCAGGATTTGCAGACCTTATCCGTACCACTTCAACGTTTTTGCCGTGCTTTTTGGTACTTGTACGTAGCCAAGCGTGCCGCAAAATCACCGTGATACCCTAGCTGATGTCTCCTGTTAACTGACGGACTCATGATAATCCTCCCCTTCGGGGAGGCAGGAAGTTGGGGAGTTCATCGCATGGAGGATGCGACTTGAAAGGCATAATTCTGGCAGGTGGAACGGGTTCACGGCTGTTTCCGTTGACGAAAGTTACTAATAAGCATTTGCTGCCTGTTTACCGTGAGCCCATGATTTATTATCCCCTGCGGACCCTGGTGAATGCTGGGATTCGGCAGATTCTTATCGTTACGGGCGGGCGCAACGCCGGCGACTTCCTGCGTTTGCTGGCGAATGGCAAGGATTTCGGCCTGAAGCGTTTGAATTACGCTTATCAGGAAGGCGAGGGCGGGATCGCGGATGCCCTTCGGCTGGCCGAGGATTTTGCCGAGGGCGAGAAGATCTGCGTCATCCTGGGTGATAACATCTTGGAGGGAAGCATCGAGCAGGCCGCCCATAACTTTGAACAGCAAGCCCGCGGCGCTCACGTACTTCTAAAAGAGGTCGCCAGCCCTGAACGTTTTGGGGTTCCGGTGTTTGAAGGGGATCGGATCGTTCGCATCGAGGAGAAACCCGCGCATCCCGCCAGCCAGTTCGCCGTCACGGGTGTCTACTTCTACGACTCGTCGGCGTTTGAGAAGGCCAATCAGCTCAAGCCCTCCAGCCGGGGAGAGCTGGAAATCACCGACGTGAATAATGCCTACTTGCAGGAAGGCACCCTGACTTATAGCATTCTGGAGGGTTGGTGGACCGACGCGGGGACCTTCGAGTCGCTACGTCTGGCGACTAACCTCGTGGCGGAATCCTTGACAAAAGGAAAAAGGTAACTTCTCCCGCGGCACTGTGGCGGCGACAAAAGGTCGGACATGAGGATATTGGTCACAGGGGGCGCAGGCTTCATCGGGTCGAACTTCATCCGGTACATTCTGGCCCAGCACCCCGAGGATTCGGTCGTAAATCTGGACAAATTGACCTATTCCGGGAACCTCCAGACCTTACGGGATGTGGAGCAAAATGACCACTATCGCTTTGTTCGCGGCGATATTTGTGACCCCCACAGACTCCGAGAGACCCTTTCGGAACACTTGGAAAGCATCGTCCACTTCGCGGCGGAGACCCATGTAGACCGCAGCATTTTGGAAAGCTCAGCCTTTGTAAAAACCAATGTCCTGGGAACCCAGTGCCTTTTGGATGCCGCCCGGGAGGCCGGTGTCAAACGCTTTGTCTTGGTGAGCACGGATGAGGTTTACGGAAGCGCACCTTCCGGCGCCAGCTTCACCGAGGAATCCCCTCTGGCGCCCAACAGCCCTTATGCGGCGAGCAAGGCCGGCGCCGACCTTCTGGCGCGAGCGTACTTTCGAACTTTTCGATTCCCGGTTATTATTACGCGGTGCACCAACAATTATGGCCCTTATCAGTACCCGGAAAAGTTTATTCCCCTCATGCTTACGCGTGCGTTGAAAGGGGAGAGTATCCCGGTTTACGGCGATGGGTTGCAGGTGCGAGATTGGATCTGGGTCATGGATCACTGCGCGGGATTGGACGCGGTCTTGCGCAAGGGCCGGGAGGGGGAGATTTACAACCTGGGAGCCGGGAACGAATGGCCCAACCTGGAGATCGCGCGGCGAATTCTGCGGCTGGTGGACAAGCCAGAATCCTTGTTGACCTTCGTTCAGGACCGGCCGGGCCATGATCGCCGTTATGCGCTGGACTGCGAAAAAGCCAAGCGCGAGCTGGGATGGACGCCACAGACGACGCTGGAAGAGGGATTGAAACAGACCGTCGATTGGTACTCATCCAACACCGAGTGGGTACGGCACGTAGCGGCGCGAGGTTACCGTGCCTATTATCGCAAGCAGTACGACCGCCGCGAGGCGACGTTGGCTAAAGTTCTCGACCAGGGAGGAAAGGGTTAGTGAGGATTCTCGTAACCGGTGCACAAGGGATGCTGGCGTCAGTGCTGCTTCCACACCTTCGTTCGGACCACCAAGTCTGCGGAGTCGATCTAAAGGATTTTGACATCGGGGAAGAAGCCGCCGTTGAACGCGCCTTCCACGAATTCCGCCCGGAATTCGTTTTTCATCTCGCTGCCTACACTGACGTCGATGGTTGCGAAGCGAATCCACCTAAGGCTGAGCGGGTAAATTCTCTGGGGACGCGGAATGTCGCACGGGCTTGTGCGGAAATCGGCGCCGCTCTGTTGTATGTCAGCACCGACTATGTGTTTGACGGGCGAGAGAATCGGGCCTATCGAGAAGATGACTGCCCTAACCCCGTCAGCGTTTACGGACGCACGAAGTTGCAAGGGGAAAGGCAGGCTCAAGCACTCGTCGCCAAGCACATGATTGTAAGGTCTTCGTGGCTTTACGGACCTGGCGGCAAGAATTTTGTGGCTACCATTCTGAGATTTGCGAGGGAACGTGGGGACTTGAGTGTAGTTTCCGATCAACGCGGCTCCCCCACTTACACACGCCACTTGGCCTTAAAGCTTACAGAGCTTATGGCTGCCGGGATCTATGGAGTCTTTCACGTGACGGGATCCGGAAACTGCACGTGGTTTGAATTCGCCGAAGCCATCGTGCGGTCGGGAGGATATCCGCAAGTTCACGTCCACCCGATCACAACGCGGGAGGCGGGACGCTTGGCACCCCGGCCAGCCTACTCAGTCCTTGAAAATCGCCGCTTGGCCGAATGTAAGCTGCAAGCGCTTCCTCATTGGACGGAGGGATTGGCTCAATACCTCGACGAAGGCCGGCGCAGTGGAGAATTCGGGATGGCCGAGCCGCATCCGCAGAAAGTGCTAATTGATCGGGGGGGCACAGAATCATGATCGCGCAGGGTGTCAGATTAGTGGAAGAACGCGCCGGTACGAGGTTGGTTGTAGTTCCGCGATCCCAGCCTGGCTGTGGTGAGGTGATTACCAGCCCCCAGGCAACAAAATTGATTCATGGGGTTGAGGTTGAAGCAATAGTTCCGTTTCCTGATGATCGCGGCTTTTTCGCCGAGCTCTTTCGGTTCGGCGAGCCCGGGGTGGCTAGGGATTTTGATCCTGCGAACGGTAGCCGGATCCAGGTTTCCTTTACGGTTTCCTATCCCGGAGTCATCAAGGCGATTCATTATCATTTCGAGCAAATCGATCTTTGGGCGCCGCTGAGCGGAATGTTGCAAGTTGTTTTGTATGATCTTCGGGAGTCGTCGCCCACTTGCGGGAGTTTAAATACCCTGTTCGTGGGCGCCTTGCGGCCGTGGAAAGTGCGAATTCCGCCTGGGGTTGCCCACGGCTATAAAGTTGTGGGGCCGGAATCGAGCCTGTTGGTGTATGCCATGGACCGAGTCTATAATCCCCACGACGAGGGACGGATTCCTTACGACGACCCTGGAATAAACTACGATTGGGTCAGCCGCCCTCGGTGATTTGTTTCTTGTTCCGCGTGCAGATTCTCACTGAAGAGTTAATGAGGTTGGCAGTTTGAGGGATGTCGTCGTCATCGGAGCAGGCCCGTCAGGTTCACACGCCGCATTTCTCTTGGCTCAGGCGGGGCTGAATGTAGTTCTCTTCGAGGCCCAAAGCCGGGTGGGCGAGAAGGCCATCTGCTCTGGGGTTGTTGGTGACGAGGCTTTTGCTCGATTTGATCTTCCCACTCAGCCCATTCTGTCGGAGATCCGTTGCATCCAGGCGATTTCGCCCGGGGGAAAGAAGCTGGAGCATCGGACGGAAGCACCTCTCGCTCAGGTAATCGATAAAGGTCCATTCAATCGGGCGTTGGCGCAGCGCGCCACGAATGCCGGGGCGGAGTTGCAACTCGGTTGTTGGGTGAACTCTCTCGAAGTCGAAAAGCATTCGGTGGGAATCCGGTACCGCACGCCGGACGGGACGCCGGTCACTCTCCAGTCGCAAGTGGCCATCATCACCACCGGTGTTAATGGGTCTCTGAATCAGCCTCTGGGGCTCGCCCATCCCCGGCAATTCCTGCGTGCCGTGCAGGCGGAAATGGCCCTACCACCGAACGGGCATGGTAATGCCACGCGGGTCTTTGTGGGCCAAGGCGTTGCTCCCGGGGCATTCGGCTGGGAGATTCCACTCGGAAACAACCGGTGGAGGGTGGGGTTAATGACGGAGCACAACCCCGATCCGTTTTTCGCCAAGCTTGTCCAGAGAATTGCCCCCAACACCGACCTTTCAACTCTGCGAGTCGATCGCAAGGGTATCGCACAAGCCGCCATAGGCCGATGCGTGGTCGAACGCATTATCGCCGCGGGGGAAGCTGCCGGCCATATCAAGACCACCACGGGTGGGGGAATCTACTACGGACTGCTTTCCGCTGAACTTGCGGCCGATGTGGTGATCCGCGCCTTCCAGACCAAGAACTTTAGCGCCCGGACCTTGGGCGAGTTCGAGCGCTATTGGCGATCGACGTTCGGCAGCGAGTTGGTGGTCGGCTATTTCGCGCGGAAGCTCGCAAGCCACTTCACCGATGGGCAGATCGATCGATTCTTCGATGCGGCCAATGCCAGCGACCTGCTGGTTCGATTGAATGGAAGGTTGAAATTCGATTGGCACCATCGTGCTCTCTTGGCGACTTTACGAGCGTTGATGACTTTGCCCGGTGGTTTGGGAGCCAGGTAGCCTATAACCTATAACCTGTTTATGCTAAAGCGCCTCTTCGACATTTCGCTCTCTGGCCTGGGTTTGATTCTTTCTTCGCCCCTTTGGGCCGCTTTTGCCATCGCCATTAAAATCGAGGACGGAGGCCCCATCTTCTATGGGCAACCTCGCGTGGGCAAATATTGCAGGGAATTCCAAAGCGTCAAGTTCCGCTCCATGGTGGCGAATTCGGATGCCAAGTGGGGGGTTGTTCCCGCGACGGAACGCGATCCGCGGATTACACGGGTCGGCCGGATTCTGCGCGCCACGGCCATGGATGAGCTTCCTCAGCTCTGGAATATTTTCCGTGGTGACATGAGTTTTGTCGGACCGAGGCCGGAGTGGTCGGAACTGGTGAAAAAATTCCGACTGGAAATACCCGGTTTTGACCGCCGGCACGCTGTCACACCCGGTCTTACCGGAATCGCTCAAATTTATGGCCACAGCGAACTGCCTCGCCGCCAGAAGCTCCGCTACGATCTCATCTACATCAAAAGGCAGAGCTTTGGGTTGGACCTTCGGTTGGTCTTTATATCCTTCCTTGTGACCTTTACGGGAAAATGGGAAGAGCGCTCTGCGAAGCTGCCGCGGCTGTTGGGTGGACGGCGTATTTCAAAAAGGCGAATCCCGGTGGCCAAGCCGCAATGCGAGGCGCCGGTCGCGCGGAGTTAATTAAGAGCCGCAACGGTTTTTCAACCGCCAGACCATCGCGGTCCAAGCTCAACATGGAAGTGGAACCCTTGATCCCGCAGGTTGAGAATCCCCCTTGTACGACGGTTCTGGGAGCTCCTGTTCACATCGTCGATGTCGCGACCGTCCTGCGCCTCATGGAACAATGGATCCGCAAGCGTGACCGGACCCGCTGGATCGCGGTGACGGGATCGCACGGGGCACTTGAGGCGCACAAGCACTCCGATTTTCGCGCCATACTCCAAACTGCCGACCTTTCAGTGCCGGACGGCCGGTGGGCGGCCCGGGTAGCGGCCACCAAACTGTTTTGTGCTACCCATCAGGTTCGAGGGGCGGATTTGCTGTCGGCGTTTTGTGAGCTTGCCTGCCAGAAGGGATATACCAACTACTTCTACGGCGACACGGACGAAATCCTGACGCTCGCGAGCGAACGGTTGCGTGAGAAGTACCATGGGGTAAAGATAGTCGGTGCCTACTCGCCACCGTTCCGTCCTCTCACCCCTGAAGAAGATGCGCGAACTGTAGAAATGATTAACCAGGCCAAGCCGGATGTGCTTTGGGTGGCGCTGGGCCTTCCCAAGCAAGAGAGATGGATTGTCGCCCACCGCGACCGGCTCAAAACACCGGTGATTGTCGCCATAGGGGCGGCGATTAAGTTCCATAGCGGAAAAGTGGCGCCGGCGCCGCAGTGGGCCAGCCAATCCGGCTTGGAATGGTTTTGGCGTTTGTTGCACGAACCCCGCACCGTCTGGCGCAGAGCCCTGATCTACGGCCCCCAATTCATGATTCTTTCGCTGCTTGATCTGGTGCGGAGCAAGAAGCGCTCGCCGGGAAATGAGGGGTGGCGGTAGCCGGGTGCGCCGATTCGGTGGAGGATCGATTGGACGCGGTAGCGGCGAGTTTATCTCGCCGGGTGGCGGCCTGGCGGTTCTCGAGGAATCTGGCCTGCCCGAGGACCGCTTGGGTTCTCAGCGGAAAATCATCGCCAAGACCCAGTGCATTGCGTGGCGAGTTTTCGCAGCGCCCACGTCATAGAAGGGCGTACGTACGAAGACCGACACTGTCGGCAAAAAGAACTTGACGTAAGAGTGAACTGTGTGGAAACTTCACTCTTGCATTCTAACGCCCGCACCGGCAATGCACGATAACTCGGTAGTGGGGAGTGGTGTCATTTGCTGTGGCACGGCCATCTTGGCCGTGACCGTTCACGGGCGGGACGCCCGTGCCTGGAGTTTCTACATTTTCAAGCGTCGGCGGCCTGAGTGAGGGTGCGGTCGGAGAGTTGGAAGCCGAGGGATTGAGCGTATTCGGGATGGTCGACGATTTCTTGGCGCAGCAGGGTGACGAGGTC
>JBKQVI010000041.1:0-9554 GCA_052139985.1 Terriglobia bacterium | reverse complement strand
CGGCGCAATGGCAGTTGGGCCGACCGCAGGCGCGTTGGCGTTCGACAAACGAGCCGGGCAGCATTTCGCGGAGAGAACCAAGACTCCGAATAAGTCGCCCTCGCAGTTCCAGGTCGGGGTTGCGGAGCGATTTCATATGACACTCATAATAGTGTCAGAAACGAGCAAAGTCAAGCCCCCGAAAAGATTTGCAAAAATGCCGCCAAACTGAACTGGGAGTGGATACCCCTGTAAACAAACGAACTGAAGCCGACGTAGCCCCTACCTTACGGAATCACTGCGGAAGTGGGGTGCGCAACAAAAAGGTTGGAGCCTCGGTTTCTCCTGCGGACCATGGCGCGAAATTTGTAATGTGGGCGTCTCGTGGCATGGCCATCTTGGCCATGACCTAACACGGGCAAGATGCCCGTGCCACTCGGACGGCGGATTTACTTCTGCGCGGGGAGAGCTGTTCAGGAAATTTCGCGCAAAGACGCGGCCCAGGCGCACGCGGACTGCATGTTTGCGCGCACGTTCTCCAGCCGCGATTTCTCTGCCAGCAGCGAAAACTGTAGTGTCTCCATGACGCTGCGAAGGGCCTTCAGATTCTCTCGGTACTTCATGATCTCGTATGCCACTTCCGGTTCTTGCCGCGATAACCTGGAACCCGCAAGAAGTTGTTCGGAAACCTGCTTAAGCCGCAGGTCAACCTTTCCCAGCCGGTGAGCTGCGCCGCGCGACTCCACCACTTTCGCGCCGTTTTGCGTGGCCTGATCGATAAACTCCTGGAATTCGTGATTCGCCGCCCGCATGACGTCCAGCAGCTCGTTGTTCATTGCGTCCCCTCTCAACTTCCAAGTTAAATCGGCAGGGGAGCTCCACCTCTTTAGTGGTTAATTCCTCCGGGCCAGTGGTTTGGCGATGTCATCGAGCAGATCGGGTTTCCCATCCACACGCGCCAAGTGCGGATACCGTTCGGCGCCGTGGTAGTTGACTGTGCAGGTCTTGTAATAATCGTCGTTCAGAACCAGAAGTTGGATCGGCCGATCATTTTTCGTGCTGGCTTTCAGTGCGTCGTGGAGCAGGTCCGGCGTGTAAGCGCGATCGTTGACGGCCACCACCCGCATCCCCTGCGTGATCCCCGCCAAATAGGCCGGCCCGCCGAACAGCGATTCCTGAACGCTGCCGTCCGCCCCAAGGCGCAGGCCCAAGGAGTAGAGGGCGTTGAGTCCCCCAGCGAGTCTCCCTCCCCCTTGAGCTTCTGGTGGTTTGTCCGTGTAATCCACCTTCCATCCCCCTGCTTCAATCCCTCCCACCGGAGCTTCCGGGGAAGTTGAGCTCAGACGGTCATGGAAATATGCCGACCAGTCATAGGGCGCAACCGCCTGCAAGGCGTGGACAAGCTCGTCAAAGGTGTAGGGTTTCAGCTCCGGCCCTTGGTTAGGGCCACCATAAAACGCCCGAGCAAAATCCTCAAAGGACTTCTGCCCGTGGGTCTGATCGTGAATGAGGGTCGCGACCTCCAACCAAATCAAATCACCTTCGGGATAATAGTCAACGCCGCGGTGCCAATTTGCCCAACCACCGTGGCCGTAAGTCTCCCCGGAGATGGCATCAGCGGTATCTTGAACCGGTCGCCAGGTACGCCCCGGCCTCCCCGGCCCCATGTCCGCGGCGGTCGTCGCCAAGTCTTCACGATATTCTTCGGGAGTCCATAAGCCACTGCGCGCAGCGAGCAGAGGGCCCAGGTAAGACGTAAGCCCCTCGTAGACCCACAGTAAGTCAGTTTTCATCGGCGATTCATATAATGGCGTGCTCAAATCGGCAGGCCGCCGGAATTTTCCATTCCACGAATGAACGAATTCATGCCCCAGCAACCCGGCGACCTCGCGTCTTCCTTCCGGTGTCAGCAGGCTTCGCTCCCCGGTGCGGCTGTCGTTACACTCATGGTGTTCGAGGCCGAAGTGCACCACGTGGTCGCTTAAAGTCAGCAGAAAGTGGTAGTCGCGGTAATGGCGCGTGCCAAAGAGCTTACCGGTTTCCGCCACCATGCTGGTAAAACCCTTCTGCATTTCGGGCGTCATCTCCAGTGCCGCGGCGCTATCGGCCACAACATCGATCTCGTGGTGGATCGGCTCATCAGGGGGCGTGACATCCACCGCGCGGAAGTACTCGCCGGCGATGACAGGAGAATCCACCAAGCTGACCAGTGAAACCGGCTTGAAGGTCACCTCTTCGCCCGTTTCACTCTGCACTGGCAGAGGAGTCCCGTATTTCCAGCCCGAGGGCAGGCGCAGCGTGGGTTTGAAGGTAATCTTCTCGGCCGGAATGCCCGCGGGATAAAGCACGTCGGGGTTCCAGGCCACAATCACCAGCTTGTCGGAAACGGAATCAACGCTGGACTCAATGTAGTCAAACTCAACATCCAAGCTCTCCGCCCCCGCGGGCACGTCCAAATGAAAGGTGAATGCGTCGAGCAGGTCGCGCCTCCAAGGAATGGCTTGGCCATTGGCTGAGAATTTGAGCCCAGCCACGTTCGTCACGGGACCCACGGGTTGGTGCTCGCCGGGAATCCATTTGGGGTAATAGAGCGTGAGAGGCCCAGGCTTCACTGGCATAACCATGCGGGTGTGAAGGAGTTTTTCGGGCGCCTTGGTGGCATCGACGGTCAAGTTAATCGTCACGGAAGACTGCGCGAGTGAGGTTGCTGCCCCTATTACCGCGAGATAAAGAAGGAGGATGGGTAATCGGATGCGGATGGAATTCATCAAACGTCCTTTTGATAAGGAAGATTTCGACCGAAAGCATGACCGCTGCCAAGTCGAGAAGACCCGGGCAGAAGTGGCCCGGAGGAATTCCCACATGCCCCCGCGGAAAATGCTACTCCCGGCACGAGCTTGCGTCAATGTACGATGCCGATGCCAACTCGGCCCTTGCCACGGGTTACGGTGCATCCTTCAGCCAACGTAGCATACCTGTGTATACAGGAACTCCTCCAAGGTTACGAGAGGGCCCAGGGGCGAACCAGCCAAGCGGTCCGCGCGGTGCGTACCCGAGAGTTTGGCTACGAGCCGCTCACTCTCGCCTGCTATGGTCGTACCGAGGCGGGCTAGTGTGATTGCATCCGGTCAGTGGTCTGAGCGCAGTCGAGAAGACAGAAAAGCGAAGCCACCGTGTCGGGGATTTTCATTAGCTACCGGCATGATGATACAGGTTCTATGTCATGTACTCCTTCAGCAGCTTGCTATTTCAAATGTGAGTTGGAATATGATTTGATTCCCCTTTTTCCCTAAATTTCCACTAGAATAGCGCCCGTGCTACGTAACCGGACTCGCGCATCCCGGCGCTGTCTCGCTTCTTATCTGCTAGCTTTCTTGCAGGTAAACCTGTTGGGGGTAGCTGTGCTCCACTGGCACGGCGAACCGGCGGCTCCGGGGCACGGCTTGTGGGCACAGGCCGGCGAAGCGCAGTCTTCTCCCACGTCGGATAGCACTCTCCCTTGTACCGCCTGCCAGATCGTACAGCACGCCGCGGTTCAGCCTGCTGTTGCCGCTCGCGTCCTTGCGTCCTCAGCCTCTATTCCATTGATTGGACGCATGGAGTCCAGCGAATACCACTCAGAGTTGCCGGCCATGAGTTACGGCCGGGCTCCTCCCCTTCTCTAAGACTGCTTCCCACTTTGGTTCGATTGGCCCCGCGATCACTTGAGTGTCGCGGGGTGGTCGGCCTTTCCCTCTAACATCTCCAGCGTAAGGGATTAGCAATGATGAACCGTGACAGTATGGGCTCGACGCAAAAGTGCCGAAGACTATTGCGGGTAGCGATATTCCTGCTGGCTTGGGCGGCTGCGAGCATGGCAGCTACAGCGCAGCAGGCTCCACCGCACTCGCGCATCGACCTCGACCAGGCGATCCAGCTCGCACTGGCGCATAACCACGCCTTGAAGGCTGCCCAGAGCCAGATTCCGCAAAGTCAAGCCCAGGAGATCACCGCGGCCATCCGACCCAATCCCGTCTTTCAATACGATGACCTGTATATTCCAATCTTCAGCCCGAGCCAGCTCAACTCTTCGACACTGGACAACCTCACGGAATTTGACGTTGGCTTCAGCTACACCTTCGAGCGAGGGCACAAACGGCAGGCGCGCATGGAGGCGGCGCGCGACGAAACCGCTCAAACCCGCTCCCAGGTAAGCGACACCGAGCGCGGCCTGACGGCCAACGTGGGACAACAGTTCATCAGCATCTTGTTGGCGAAGGCCAACCTTGAGCTCGCCCATGCGGACCTCGCAAGCTTCCAGAAAACGGTCGACCTCAGCCAGGAGAGTTTCCGGGCCGGGGCCATTGGCGAAGGCGACCTGTTAAAGATCAAGCTCCAGTTGCTGCAATTCCAGATGGACGTCTCCTCGGCTCGACTGGCCGTGGTGCAGGCGCTGGCCAGTCTGAGGCAACTCCTGGGTTTCGAATCCGTCCCCAGAGATTATGACGTAACCGGCGAGCTTGCCTATACTCCACTGGGCCTGAACCAGGAAGACCTGCAACTGCGGGCGCTCAAGCTGCGCCCGGACCTTCTGGCGGCGCAGCAGGGTGTCACGGCCGCCCAGAGCCAGTTCAAGCTGGCAAAGGCGAACAGCAAGCGCGATCTCACCACCACGTTTGACTATACCCACGTTGCGGATGTCAACAGCGCCGGCTTCGCCATGAACATTGAGATTCCCATCTTCGACCGCAATCAGGGAGAAGTCGCGCGCACCCACTACGCCATTACCCAAGCACAGGAGACTTCCACGGAAGCATCCCAGACCGTAATGACAGACGTGGCCAACGCCTATCAGGCAGTCGAGATCAACGCTGAGGTGGTGCAGCTTTACACCTCGGGATACCTGAAGCAGGCGGAGGACTCCCGGGACATCAGCGAGTACGCCTATAAGCGCGGCGCGGCGAGTCTGCTGGACTTTTTGGATGCCGAGCGCAGCTATCGCGCCACCCAACTCGCCTACCGACAGGCGCTGGCGAACTACATGCTCGCCATTGAGACGTTACGCCAGGCAGTGGGCACAAGGAATTTGCCATGAGAAGAACTTTGACCACAGAAAACACGGTAACAAGCGGTAGCCCCGACAACGGGCAGATTGCCTTACGTTTCAAGCTTCGGAGGAGCCGGCGGTTGATCACGGCGGCTGTGGCGGTCACGGCAGTGCTCGCGACACTATTCACGGCATCCTGCGCCCGGCACACCGCGGACGCCAACCCCGCTCCGGCTGCTGCCGGTTCCGGCAGTGCGGACGAATCGCGCGCGCGCCTCTTTTCGGTGCCACAAGAGCAGATGTCGCATGTGCAGGTGATCACGGTTACACCCACGCGCCTGCGCCACGTGCTGCGGCTCCCCGGAACGGTCGCTTATAACAGCTTTGAAACGACTCCGGTAATTTCTCAGGTCAGCGGGCCGGTGGCGAGGATACCGATTGTGCCGGGAGAAAATGTGCGGGCCGGACAGCCGATGTTGTACGTGGCGAGCCCCGACTTTGCCCAGCTTCGTACCAATTATCTCAAAGCTAAAGACGCCTTCGCCTTGGCGCAGAAAAGCTACTCACGCGCGCAAGACTTGTACCAGCATCGCGTGATCGCCCTCGCCGACCTGGAGCAGGCGGAGTCAACTCAAAACCAGGCGCAAGCCGACTTGCAAGCCGCGGAGCAAGCCTTGACCGTCGTGGGGATCGACCATCCCGAGCGCATGTCGAAGGACACGACGATGCCCGAGGTACCGGTGCTGGCTCCGATCGCGGGCGAGGCCGTGGAAAGGCTGGTTTCGCCCGGGCAGGTAATCCAGGCCGGTTCGACGCAGGTGTTCACAATTTCCAACATGGTCAGCGTATGGGTTCTCGTCAGTGTCTACGAGCGTGACATGGGGACCGTGCATATGGGCGACGCGGTCACGGTCCAGACGGATGCCTACCCGCAGGAGTTTCGCGGGCGAATTTCTTACATCGGCGCGGCCCTCGACCCCACCTCGCACACGTTGCAGGTGCGCATCGTCACTCAGAACCCGGGCGAAAGGTTGAAAAAGGACATGTATGTAACGGCCACCATCCAGGCTGGCGCCATTGCCAATGCCATGACGGTGCCGGACTCAGCCGTACTGCGCAACGCTGAAAACGAGCCCTTCGTTTATGTTGAGGTCAGTCCCAATCAATTCGGTGAGCGGCCGGTCACGATCGGCGAGAACGCCGACGGTAACACCCAGATCCTGGCGGGCCTGAATACCGGAGAGCGCGTGATCGCGGACGGCAGCCTGTTTTTGCAGTTCCAGAACTCGTTTCAACATTGAGGAGGAGCCGGGCAGGGGATTACCCGAACACCGGACCCCAAGTCCCGAACCCCGAACTATGATTCATCGCATCGTTCAGTTCGCTTTGCGCCAGCGGTTTCTGATCCTGGTGCTAACCGCCATGATGACGGTGATGGGCGTGATTGCGTTCCATCGTATGCCGGTGGACGCGTATCCGGACCTCTCCCCCCCCATGGTGGAGATCATCACGCAGTGGCCCGGCCACGCGGCGGAAGAAGTGGAGCGCCTGGTTACGCTGCCCATTGAAGTGGAAATGAACGGCACTCCCAATCTGGAGGTGGGACGATCCATCTCACTCTACGAACTCTCGGACGTCATCCTCACCTTTCAGGAGGACACGGATGATTACTTCGCCCGGCAGGTGGTCTTTGAACGGCTCAGCGAAGTAACGTATCCCGCCGGCGTGCAGCCGACGTTGGCGCCGCTCTTCAGCCCCAGCGGGCTCGTTTATCGGTACGTCATCGAAAGTCCCGACCGCTCGCCGCAGGATCTGAAAACCATCGAGGACTGGGTGCTGGAACGCGCTTACAAGTCGGTGCCCGGCGTTGCCGATGACTCGGGTTTTGGCGGCACCGTAATGCAATACCAGGTGCTGCTCGATCCCACCCGTCTTTACGGCTTTCACCTCACCGTTCCGCAGGTCATGCAATCTCTGTCAGTGAACAACGCCAATACGGGTGGCGGCTTTTACTCCCAGGGCGGACAGTTCTATTACGTGCGGGGTTTGGGCCTGGCCCGCGATACCAAGGATATCGGCAACATCGTCTTAGCCAGCAATAACGGCGCCCCGGTGCGTGTGCGCGACGTTGGCGAGGTTGCCATTGGGCACGCGCCGCGCCTCGGCGAGTTTGGGTTCAACAAAAACGACGACGCGGTTGAAGGCGTGATCCTGATGCGCCGCGGCGAACAGACCCAGAACGTTCTGAAGGGCGTCGAGGCGAAGACCAAAGAACTTAACGAACAGATCCTGCCCAAGGACGTGAAGATCAATCCGTATTACGACCGCAGCGATCTTGTGCAGTTGACCATCGATACCGTAGAAGGAAACCTGCTGCGCGGCATGATCCTGGTGGTGATTGTGCTGGTTTTCTTTCTCGTGAGTGTGCGCGCCGCGGTCATCACCGCTCTGACCATCCCCCTGGCGTTGCTTTTCGCCTTTGTTGTCCTCCACGCCCGCAACATCTCCGCGAATTTGCTCTCTATCGGAGCGATCGACTTCGGCATTCTTATTGACGGCACCGTGGTCATGATGGAAAACATCTATCGCGAATTGGGGGCGCGGCACGGGAAGGAGTATAAACTGCACGAGGTCATTGCGGCGGCGGCCCAGGACGTGGACCGGCCCATCTTCTACTCCGTCGCTGTAATCATCGCCGGCTATCTGCCCATTTATGTGTTGCACGGTCCCTCGGGGATGCTCTTCCATCCGATGGCCGACACCATGTCGTTCGCGCTGATTGGCGCGTTGGTCCTGACGTTGACGCTGGTTCCGGTGTTGGCTTCCTACTGGTTCAAGAGCGGCGTCAAAGAAAGCTCGAACCGGGCCTATGAGTGGATCAAGAACGAGTATGGAGGAGAACTCCGTTGGTGCCTCCGGCATCCGGCGTTGAGCATGATCGTCGCGGTCCTTATTTTCGGCGCCACGTTGCTCCTGGTCCCCACGATCGGCGGAGAGTTCATGCCGCATCTCGACGAGGGCGCGCTTTGGGTGCGGGCCACGATGCCCTATACGATTTCCTTCGAAGAGGCTGGCAAGATCGCGCCCCAGATCCGCGAAATTCTGATGGCTTATCCCCAGGTAACGGACATCGGCTCCGAGTTGGGACGCCCCGATGACGGCACCGACCCCACCGGCTTTTTCAACGTTGAGTTTTACGTGGGACTGAAACCTTACAACGATAAAGCGTGGAAGAGCGGGTCGATTCATACCAAGGAAGAATTAACGGAATCGATTCGGCACAAACTCGAGTCGTATCCCGGCATCATCTTCAACTTCACCCAGCCCGCCGAGGACGCCGTGGACGAGGCCTTGACGGGACTGAAGAGCGCGCTCGCCGTCAAAGTTTATGGCGCGGATTTGAATGTCCTTCAGGACAATGCCCTGAAGATCAAGGAAGCCCTGGAAAAAGTGCCGGGCTTTACGGAGCTGACCGTGGTGCGCGAGTTGGGCCAGCCCAGCCTGATCGTTGACACCGATCGAGAAAAGATCGCCCGGTACGGAATCAATGTGGCGGACGTGGAAGCGGTGGTACAGGCGGCGGTGGGCGGCCAGGCCGCCACGCAAGTGATTCAGGGTGAGAAGCTCTTTGACCTCGTCGTGCGTATGCAGCCGCAGTTCCGCTCGAGCGCACAACAGATCGGCGACCTGCTGGTGGGCACTCCCACTGGCCAGCAGATCCCCCTCAAGCAACTGGCGGACATCCGCGAGGGCAACGGAGCGTCGTTCATTTACCGCGAGAACAATTCGCGTTACATCGGCGTTCAGTACAGCATCGAAGGACGCGACCTCGAGCGCGCCGTGGCGGATGGCCAGGCGGCCGTGCGCAAGGCTGTCTCTTTACCCCAGGGATACCGTATGGAGTGGGGAGGAGAATACAGCGAGTTCCTGGCTGCGAAGGATCAACTTAGCGTGATCGGCCCCATCACGATCTTACTGATATTCCTCATCCTGTTCGCGCTCTACGGCAATTTCAAGTTTCCGGTCATTGTCGTCCTGAGCGTAGTACTCACCGAGCCCGTGGGAGCGCTGCTGGCGTTGAAGCTCACCGGCACGCCCTTCAGCGTCTCGTCTATCTTAGGGCTGCTGGTTTTGATGGGTGTGTCAGTGGAAACCGCCGTTATTGACACTTCCTACATCAACAAACTGCGCCTTGAAGGTCAGGAGATTGCCAACGCGACGTTCGAGGCTTCGATGGTTCGCCTGCGTCCCATCATGATGACAGCGCTCGTTGCCTGCCTTGGCCTGTTGCCTGCCGCATTCTCGCACGGCATCGGTTCAGATTCGCAACGGCCCTTCGCCATCGTCATTGTGGCCGGCCTGGTCTCAAGGCTGTTCCTCGGCCGCATTGTGAGCCCCGTCCTGTACCAAATGGTGGCCCGCGACGGCGACGTGCTCCAGGTTTGAGGCTGAAACTAAGAATTCTTCTTTCCTTAAGTGGGGTTCAGAAGGGAAAGACGTTTAAAGCTAGATCGATAAAATCCCCGGTCGCGTGTCAGCAATCGGTCGG
>JBKQVI010000040.1:0-21853 GCA_052139985.1 Terriglobia bacterium | reverse complement strand
TTTTCATCAACATCGTGGGACTATCCCTTATTTTTTATTCCCCTTTTTTCCCCTGGCCGACACCCAGTCGGTGCGCTAACTTATTTATCCTCAGCCACATACAATTTCCTGGAAGTTTCACGAATTTCCTCTAAGTACTCGTATTTTCATACACATCGTGGGATAGCCGGTGCCTTTTGAGTGTGAAGGCCTCACCTGCGGGCGGGCCGAACAACGGCTCCCCTCCCGATTCAGGAAGGCCGGAGCCTTGGAGCCAGGGTGGTCGCCCGCCACCGGCCGAGGGGTAGCGTACGAAAATGTACCGCCGCCATCCGGGCGGCCCTGTGCCGGCTGGAAGCCGGCGTTACGAACCGTACCGCCGGCATCTTGCCGGCTTGGCGGGGTGCCGGCGGGAGGCCGGGGCTATACGCGAAAGGAATTCCATCCGACGGCGCGCCCCTCACACCATAAGCCTAGCGCGGAGGCAAGATATGTTGTCAACAGGAAAATCGCCCCATTTCCTGCCGGTAGGAAAAGATTTTACAATTCCGGCCCGTAATTTCCTACCCGTAGGAAACGGGCTACACGGCTCGCCGTCGAAGGTGACACAATGTCGCGATGCCTGGGACCCCGACAGACCTGTCATGAAGCCGTTTTGGGGCCCAGTGCTGGGACGCGTGAAACGCCCAGAGGAAGTAGCGCAGGGCTCGCCCTCTGGCCCTGCGGCTTTTCCAGCGGCATGGCCAGTCCCCGCGCCGCACATTAGGAAGAATTTTTTCTTGTCCTACGAGTGAACTGAACGAACGTGGCGAGACTTCTCCGTGCCGCAAAATCACGTCGCGGGGGAAGAGCCGCAGCGCCGGAGGGGTCGTACGTCTCCCACAACCCTTGCACCAGTTCCTGAAAGTGGGCCGGGTCTTCGCCGAGAGTGCGCGTGGCAACCTCCTCCGCCTCCGCGTAGAATCCATGGCGTAAGCGGGCCGCTGTTTGAGGACCGTGGCATCTCTCTCGATACAAACCTCTGGCCCGATTACCTCCTGGATGCTGCGTTCCGATCTATGGAGCAGAGGGGACTGCTCAAGGTCGGCGGGGTGCGTCGGGTTGCCATCGTCGGTCCGGGATTGGATTTCGCCAATAAGGAAGCGGGCAACGACTTTTATCCCCCGCAGACCATCCAATACTACGGACCTTTCGAGCAATCGCTTGCCCGCGCCAACATCTCGGCAATGCTCCGGCCCGGCGGATTTCTCGTTTCGAACGACAGGCTGCCAGACGAGGTGCCTTCTGAACTGAAGGACGTTTTGGAGGTGCCGGTCGTTAGTTCCGAACAACCGCTGGTGCAAGACTTCGCGTTCTGCTATCTGCGGACCAAGTAAGGGAGCGTTCCTTGACAAGCTGCGGCGGTATCTTCAACAATGACGAATTCCGATTGCGAGGCGTCAGTTGCCGGAATTCGGCCACTGTGAAGGCTGAACGGCAAGCTGAGAGCTGACGGCTGATCGCTGAGGGCCGACAGCTACGAACAACGAAAGGTTGAAACCATGCGTTGGAGCCAGGCTTTTATTCCTACTTTGCGGGAAGACCCCGCGGAAGCAGAAGTTCCCAGCCACCGCCTGTTGCTGCGGGCGGGCTACATCCGCCAGGTTGCGGCGGGGGTTTATGCGCATCTGTTTTTGGCGCAACGATCGTTGCTGAAGATCATGCGGATCATTCGCGAGGAGATGGATGCCATCGGGGCGCAGGAATTCTACTTGCCGGCGCTGAATCCGGCGGAACTTTGGAAGGAGTCAGGGCGCTATGCCGCCTATGGCCCAACACTCTTCAAGTTCAAAGACCGGAACGATCATGAAATGGTCTTGGGCGTCACCCACGAAGAGGAGATGACGAACATCGCGCGCGGCGAACTGCGCTCGTACAAACAACTTCCGCAAATGTGGTACCAGATTCAGGAAAAGTTCCGCGATGAACCGCGCCCCAAGTCCGGATTGCTTCGCCTGCGGCAGTTCTGGATGAAGGATTCGTATTCGTTCGACCTTGATGACGCCGGCCTGGACGTGAGCTATCGCAAACACTATGACGCCTATCGCCGCATCTTTGACCGGTGCGGAATAAAGTATGTGATTGTGGAAGCTTACTCGGGAACGATGGGCGGTACGCACTCCCATGAATTCACCGCGGTCACGGACGCGGGCGAGGATATGATCGCCCTGTGTGAGTGCGGCTACGCGGCGAACCTGGAAAAGGCCGAAGGGCACGCGCCACCCGTCGAGGATCCTCCCGGTGATGCTGCCCCGCAGCCGTTCTCCACGCCGGGACAGAAGACCATCGATGACCTGGTGAAGTTCACGGGTGAACCGGGCAACCGGATGATTAAGACTCTGGTCTACGTGGTAGATGGCCAGGCGATTTTGATCCTGCTGCGTGGAGACCACAGCCTGAGTGAGACCAAGCTGGCCGCGATTCTGGGTACCGACGCGTTCCGGGCCTCCACTCCGGAAGAGGCTCGGGCGTTGCTGGGAGCAAACGTGGGGTCGCTCGGACCGGTGGGATTGAAAGGTGTCAGGATACTCGCCGATAAGGCGCTGGAAGGCCGCCGGGGCATGATCTCGGGCGCCAACCGGGATGACACCCATCTGCGAAATGTAACTCCGGCGCGCGATTTCACCGCTGAGTACCGTGACTTGCGCGTAATCTCCGCTGGCGACCTTTGTCCGAAGTGCGGCCGGCCAATGCGAATCAGCGTTTCGGTGGAATTGGGCCACATCTTCAAACTCGGGCGCCGTTACTCCCAGGCCATGCACGCCACCGTGCTCGACGAGAATGGCCGGGAAGTACCGCTGGTGATGGGTTCCTACGGCATCGGCGTGGAACGCATCCTGAGTGCGGCGGTGGAACAGAACCATGACCGCGACGGAATGTTCCTGCCGGCGTCCATCTCTCCGTTTGACGTCATCCTGACGGCCGCCAACATGGACGACCCGCGGTTGCGCGAAGCCGCCGAAAAACTCTATGAGGAGATGCGGGCACACTCTCTGGATGTGCTGTTCGACGACCGTGCGGAAAGGCCGGGGGTCAAGTTTAAGGATGCCGATCTGATCGGCGTGCCTTATCGCGTGACCATCGGCAAACGCAAATTCGAGCAGGGGTTGGCGGAGATTTTCCAGCGCTCGACAAAGCAAATTCAGGATGCTAAGCTGGATGAAGTTGTCTCCAGTTTGGCGGCAATTCAGAGGAGATGACAGAGAGGGGAATCTGCTCGCTACGGGGCACACCATGCGACCGTCTGAGTCGGGGAAGATCACTTTCAAGGCCATCCTCTGGCTCGCCTTTCTCGCGGGGGTGATTTTCGCTGGTTTCAAAACCCTTCCCGTTTACGTAGAAAATTACCAACTCCAAGACTACATTCAGAACCAGACGCCGTTCTGGCTGGCAGATCACTCCTCGGCGGAAGGAATTCGGAAAAACATTGTGGCCAAGGCCCAGGATTTGAATCTTCCCGTGGCCGCGGAGGATGTGAGGGTGGATGCCAATGAGAACCGCGTCAGCGTCGCCATCGATTACAACGTCCCCGTGGATCTGAAGGTATACACACTGCAACTCCACTTCACCCCCTCATCGGAAAATCGGTCAATATAAAACGTGGCTGTCCGTCCATCTTCGGTATTGCAAGGCTCGCGCGGTTCAGCGGGCCGCGGCCGATCTGTACTCCTGAAAAGGCCTTCCGGGGGAACAAACTGGGGAATCGATAAGAAGCTCTTGTTGGGCGCCGGAGTGCTGGTATTTCTGGCCATAGTGGGGATATACCTCTATTACTACGTGCGCTTCTCGCGGCTCATCGATGCCCGGTTGAGCGGTGACGTTTTTAATGATGCTTCCCTGGTATTCGCCGCGCCTACACCGGTATTCGTGGGTGAGGCGATAACGCCGGAGAACGTGGCCGCCCACTTACGCAAAGGAATGTACGCCGAGTACGAGGGCGGCTCAGAGGTGGGCACCTACCGGCGGGTCGGGAATCGCTTGGAGATTCGTCCGGGTTCTTCGTCGTTCTTCGAGGGTGACACTTTTCATGAGGGCCCTGCAGCGCTGGAATTTTCCGGCGGACACATCGCTTCCATCACATCGCTTTCTGATGCGGCCCCGGTCACAAGCTACAAGCTTGAACCGGAAGTAATCACCACGCTGTTCGATACGTCCCGCAGCAAGCGGCGGCTGGTGCGCTACCAGGACCTCCCCAAAACCGTCATCAACGCTGTGATCGCGGCGGAAGATCATAGTTTCTTTACGCACCATGGCGTGAACTTCTACCGCATCATTGCTTCCGGTTTGCACGATTTCTTCCGCTCCAGCGAAAACATGCAGGGCGGCAGCACGCTGACCATGCAACTGGCCCGCAATATCTTCGGGCTTACCCCCCAGCGGAAATTTGGCCGTAAGGTAAATGAGATTTTCCTGGCCCTGCTGCTCGAGCAACGCCTGAAGAAGGAACAGATTTTTGAGCTGTACGCCAATCAGATTTACCTGGGCCAGCGCGGAAGCTTTTCCATCTACGGATTCGGGGAAGCGGCGAGCGCCTACTTTAACAAGGACGTGGGCAGCTTAACCGCCGCGGAGGCCGCCCTGTTGGCGGGGGTCATACGCGGTCCAAACTTCTATTCACCTTACAAGTACCCGGCGCGAGCCTTGGAGCGCCGCAACTTTGTCCTGAAAAGCATGATGGAGCAGGACACGCTGACACTCCAGGAAGAGGAGAAGGCATCCAGCGCGCCTTTGGGCATCGTGTTGCGCAATGTGGAGAGCACGCAGGCTCCCTACTTTGTTGACATGGTGAGGGACCAGTTGCTCTCGCACTTCACCGAGCACGACCTGCTCTCGCAGAGCTACCGGATTTACACCACCCTCGACCCGGATGTGCAAGCAGCGGCGTCGGCGGCTGTTGATGCCGGCGCGTTGGAGATCGACAAGCGGCTGAGCAGAAGGAAGGCGGCGAAAGATGCCCCGCCACGTGATCCTTTGCAACCACAGATGGCACTGATAGTGCTGGATCCTCATACCGGGTGGCTGAAGGCGTTGGTGGGAGGACGCGATTATGGCCGCAGCCAGCTTAACCATGTTCTGGCCAAGCGACAGCCGGGGTCGTCGTTCAAGCCCTTCGTTTACGCGGCGGCACTGAACTCCGGAGTGGACGGATCCGAACCCCTCATTACTCCTGCCACCTTGCTCCACGACGAGCCCACAACTTTCCAATTTGGCGACCTGAATTATCAACCTGAAAACATGGACCACGAGTATTTTGGGGATGTCACACTGCGGAAAGCCTTGACGTTTTCGCTAAACGTGGCCACGGTAAGCCTGGCGGAGATGGTGGGATACGAGAAAGTGCGGAATCTGGCCGAGGCGGCGGGGTTCAATAAAGGTTTGCTGGCTACCCCTGCAATTGCGCTGGGGTCGTATGTGGCGACGCCGCTGGAAGTCGCCGGCGCTTACACCATATTTTCCAATGGTGGAACCTATGAGGCGCCGAGATCCATTTTGGCGGTCAATGATGCGTCCGGGCGCCTGCTGTGGCGAACTTCGGATGTCAGCCGCCAGGTGCTGGACCCTAGGGTGGCTTACCTGATGGTAAGCTTGTTGGAAAGTGTCATCAACAACGGCACGGGCGCCGGGGCGCGCTCACGGGGTTTCAGGTTGCCTGCCGCCGGCAAAACCGGGACTTCGCACGACGGCTGGTTTGCCGGTTTCACGTCCAATTTGCTGGCCGTGGCGTGGGTGGGGTATGACGACGATCGGGAATTGAACCTCCAGGGGGCGGATTCCGCTTTGCCGGTCTGGACGGAGTTCATGAAAAAGGCTACCGAGTACCCCAACTATCGTGACGTCAGCCCCTTTGAGCCTCCGGCCGGCATTGTTACGGTCCCCGTGCAAGTGGCATCCGTTCTTCCCAGCGGCACAGAAGCGGTGGCCGTTCGCGATGAGTATTTTATCGAGGGAACAGAACCGCAGGCGCAAACACCCCAGCAGGGCGGCGGTGGGGTTTTGAGCCGATTGTTCCACTCCGGTAACACTACGACCGTGCCGGCGCCAGCGACTGTTGGTCCACTGGGCAGCGGAAGTACAATAGTTACGGCTCCTAATTCCGATGCGTCTCAGCAACCGAACGAGAAGAAGGGCGGCGTGCTGAAGCGATTCTTTTCGATCTTTAAGAGCAAGAATCCCAAGCCTGACGATCCTCCGGACGCCACGAAGAAACCGCCTCCGGAGGAATGAAATTCGGGACCCGAGCCCCGAAAGTGGAGGACCAGCCATGAAACTCCGAATGCGACACGCGGGTTCCTTTGCTGTCACTCTTCTCACAGTGGCTTCCGCTTTTTGGGTAGCGGCGCCGGCAATTGCGGCGGGGTTCAGCCCGGACCAAACCACCACGGGGGTGGGATCACCGGTGGCCCGCACTAACGCGCTTACGCTGGAAGAGCGCGCAGACATCTTCATGGCCAGGAAGAATTATGCCGACGCGGTAGATTACTACTACCGTTCACTCAAGGAGTCGTCCTTCAAGAACCCCGTGGTGTGGAACAAGATGGGAATCGCCTACCAGGTGCAGAACAAGTTCCACAGCGCCCAAAAAGCCTACAGCAACGCCACTCACGTCAACCATGATTTCGCCGAGGCGTGGAACAACATTGGCACTCTATACTTCATGGAAAAGAAGTATGCGAAGTCGGTGAAGTATTACCAACGGGCGATCGCACTGGGGGGTCAAAATGCCTCGTTCCACATGAACCTGGGCACATCCTATTATCACCTGAAGAAGTTCGATGAGGCGGTGCAAGAGTATCGCACCGCTCTGGGCATTGATCCGAAGGTGATGACGCAGTTGTCTTCTACCGGGACGGTGATTCACGCCAGCGGAGCCGATGTCGAATTCTATTATTACCTGGCCAAAGCCTACGCCTCCATCGGCGACGCGGACGAGGCTGTCCGCTACCTCCGGCGCGCTCTCGAGGATGGGTTCAAAGACCAAAAGCGGATTGACGAGGACCCTGACTTCAAGAAGATCAGCCAACACCCGGCCTTCGTCGAACTGATGCGAAATCCTCCGGTGGCCATTAAGGAATGACCGTGGGGCGTGAGGCAGGCGGAATCCCGCCCAGTGCTATAATAACGGTCGAGTTGAGTTCCCATGCGAAGAATGATCGGAGTGATTCTGCTGCTGATGTCCTGCCCATGGCAGCTCTGCGGTTCGGCGCAGGTGCGGTCCCTATTGGTTTTTCCCTTTGAGAATGTGAGCCCGCGTGCGGATTTGAATTGGATCTCGGAAAGTTTCGCGCAAGTCCTGTCTTTCCGGCTGCCCCAGCCCGACAACTATGTCCTGAACCGCGGGGAACGCAACGCCGCTTACAAGCAACTGGGAATGCCCATGGATACTCCGCTGACGTTGGCCAGCGAGTTCAAGGTAGCCCAGACTTTGGGAGTGGATTGGGCCATCGTGGGCAATTTCAATGTCACGGAGAATCTCCTGGTCGCACACGCGCAACTGTTTAACGTCAAACTCTTGAAGCTTTCGCAACCCTTGGAGGTTTCCGGAGATCTAACCGAGTTGGTAGAACTGCAAACGCGGTTGGCTTGGCGGCTGTTGGCCACGCACGACCCTGAGTTCACCGTGGGCAACGAGGCGGACTTTCTCAAACGTTTTCACGACATTCGCCTCGACGCCTTCGAGAACTATATTCGCGGTCTGCTGGCCACGGACGATGCCAGCCGTCTTCACTTTTTCACCGAATCGGAGCGCTTGGACCCATCTGACCATCGGGCAGCCTTTGCCTTGGGACAATTCTATTTCGAACAAAAGGACTACGCGAATTCTGCGCAGTGGTTAAGGAAGATCGAGGCGACCGACGCGAATTACAATGAGTCGCTGTTCCTCCGAGCCGTCGATGAGTTCTTTCTGGGACGCGAGCAAATCGCCGAAAAGGAATTTGAAACGCTAGCCAAGGTGATGCCACTGGACGAAGTCTCCAATAACCTGGGAGTATTGCAGGCCCGTCGTGGCGACTACGCTGCAGCCTTGGAAAATTTCGAGCGCGCTTACCAGAGCGATCCTTCCGATGCCGACTTCTGCTTCAACCGGGGAGTGGCCCTCTCGCACGAAAACCACTACCGGGAAGCTGCGGAATCTCTCGAAGCGGCGATCCAGGTCGAGCCCGGCGATTCCGAGGCTCATACGCTGCTGGCGGTAGTTTCCGGCAAGCTGGGCGATGTCGCGGCGGAGCGAAGGGAATTGGATTGGCTGGCCGGGCACGAGGTGGGCGCCGCGGCCGGACAACCCGGAGATGTGCTCCCTCTGCCGCGCCTGAAAAAGAATTATGACGGCCGCGCCTTCCGGTTGCTGGAGTTGACCTTGCACAACGCCATGGAATTGCACCTGGCGAATGCTTCGCCGCAAGAGCACATCGACGCTCACCTCGCGCTGGGGAGGAAATTCCTGGCGGAGAACCGCTACGGGGAGGCAGAGCGCGAACTCGCCGAGGTTGTTTCCCTGTCTCCAGACGACCCCCAGGGGCATATCCTGCTAGCCCAGGCACTCGAGGCCGAGGGTAAACACAGCGGGGCTGCGGGGGAACTTCAGATTTCACTCAAGTTGCAGGACACCGCGGAAGTACACCTTTCGCTGGCGCATGTTTACCTCTCTATGGACCAACCGGAACTAGCCCGTTCGCAGGGACAGGCCGCGCTCAATCTTGATCCCGGTAATCAGCAAGCGGAGGAACTTCTGCAACAAATCCATGCTGGAGATCCGGCCGTAAGGAAGACGCCTTGACCCCCAAAATCCCGCTCCCCGTTCTGTTATGGGCTATGATCGCCGCCGTATTTCCCTGTAATCTCCTTTATGCCGCGCGCCCCCGGCCGTTCGTGGTGGAGATTAAGCTCGACATGATGATCCATCAAGTGAGCGCGGAATATGTGGCGCGAGGCATCCGTTATGCCAATGAGCAGAACGCCGACGCCATCCTTCTGGAGCTGAATACCCCCGGCGGTTTGGTATCCGCTACGCAGGAGCTTGTGCAGGCTATTTACGCGTCGCGCGCCCCGGTGATTACCTATGTCGCGCCCAGCGGCGCCAGCGCAGCGTCCGGCGGCTTCTTCGTGCTAATTGCGGGAGATCTGGCGGTGATGGCCCCCGGCACCAACACGGGAGCTTCCCATCCGGTGGACCTGCTGGGCGGGCAGCAGGACAAGACGATGAGCGAGAAGATCGAGAGCGACCTGGCTTCCTACATCCGGTCGATCGCGCAGAAACGCGGACGCAATGTGACGTTGGCGGACGATGCCGTGCGGAAGAGTTCATCCTTTTCCGACAAGGAGGCCCTGGAGGGCAAGCTGATCGACGCCGTCGAGAGTTCGCCTCACGACATTTTTGCACAGTTCGACGGCAAGCCTGTTCAACGCTTTGACGGATCTACAACCACACTGCATTTGGCCGATGCGAACGTCGAGACCTACCCCATGACGCGAATCGAATCGCTGTTGGTCTGGGTTGCAGATCCCAACATTGCTTTTCTTCTTGGCGCGATCGGTTTGGTTTGCCTGTATATTGAGTTCACTCACCCCGGCATGGTGGCGCCCGGCGTGGTGGGTGCGATCTCATTGGTTCTGGCGCTATATGCCTTTAATTTTCTGCCGATCAATTACGCCGGGGTTTTGCTGATCATTACCGCGTTGGCGCTGTTCGCGCTTGAGGCCAAGGTGACTTCGCACGGCGTGCTGGCGGCGGGCGGGATTTTGGCGATGGTGTTGGGCGCCATGATCCTGGTTAAATCGCCATGGCCGGAGGCGCGCATCCACTTTCCCACGGCGCTCAGCGTGGCACTACCCCTGGGAGCCATTACCGTCATCCTGCTGCGCTTTGCGATTTACGCGAAGCGCCGCAAAGCCGTGACCGGTGAGGCCGGGATGATCGGCTTGAGGGGTGTTGCACGCACCGACCTCGACCCGGCGGGAACTGTTCTGGTTCGCGGTGAACTGTGGAACGCACGCACGTCCGGGCGAATTCCCGAGGGCGCGCGCGTTCGCGTGCGGGAGATTGAGGGTCTCACCTTGGTGGTTGAGTCGGCGCCGGAAACCCGGTAGACTTCCTGGTCATTTGGGATTGTTAGAGGAGAGCGCAAGGTTGGCTGCACTTGTGTTAGTCTTCCGGGATCAAGCGCCTGACGGGAGTACGCCGGCCCAAGGCGCCCGAAAAATTCTCGAACTGATAAGTGGCTGTCGGGGCCGCAGGGATGCGGCAAGGAGCACGTTATGGGATGGATCGCAGTGGTGGTTATTCTATTCATGTGGGTTTCAGCATGTTTGAACGTCATGCGGGAGTATGAGCGCGCGGTGATCTTCCGCTTGGGAAGGCTCCAGAAACCGGACAAAGGGCCCGGACTGATTTTCATTCTCTGGCCGATCGATAAGCTGGTGCGGGTCTCGCTTCGCGTTGTGGCGTGGGATATGCCTCCACAAGACATTATTACCCGGGACAACGTCTCATTGAAGGTCAATGCGGTGGTCTATTTCCGCGTCATCAGCGCGCAGCAGGCGTATGTGGAGTTGGAAAACTACCGTTACGCCGTCGAGCAGTTGGCGCAAACCACCCTGCGCTCGGTTTTGGGTGAGGTGGAACTGGACGATTTGCTCTCTCAGCGCGAAAAGCTGAACAGCCGGCTTCAGTCCATTTTGGACGAGCACACCGAGACTTGGGGCATCAAGGTGACGAAGGTGGAAGTGCGGCAGGTGGACTTGCCACAGGAAATGCAGCGCGCCATCGCCGCGCAGGCTGAAGCCGAGCGCGAGCGCCGGGCGAAAATCATCCACGCCGACGCCGAATTTCAGGCTTCCGCGAAACTCGCCGAAGCCGCCGGAGTCATTGCTAGGGAACCGACGGCTATCACCTTGCGATATCTCCAGACGCTGGTGGAAATCGGGACGGAAAAGAACACCACCGTGGTTTTCCCGGTTCCCGTCGAGTTGCTGTCGGCTTTGATGGGTAAGCTGGCGCCAACGGCGAGGCTGGATGAAGGGCAAAAATAACGAGACGATTCAAGGCGCAGACTTGCCAGGGTGTCTTGGATGCAAGGAGGAATATCGTGGCAACGGAGGTGCGTGAGCGTGAGGAAAGAAGCCATTCCGCGCGGTATTTGGCCCTCATTTTCCTCGTTTGTGTCGCAACCTGCGGAGTATTCTTCTCGCTTGGCTTTCTGGTGGGCTACAACGAACGCGGTTCCCACGCGGACCTCTCCACTGAGGCGGTTAGCCCACCGCCGGTCATTCCGCCAACGGTGAACCCGCCGCCCGACAGTGCGCCGGCTACAGCGCAGGACCCAGCGGCCGGCCACGCCACCCCGGACTCGGTTCCGGAGACCGAAGTGTTGACGCCCGGGCCCACGGCGGGTAATCCCCCCCTCACTTCGGCCAGGCGAGCAGACGTCGAGCCGCCGGCCGCGACGGCCAAGCCAAACTCAAATCCTCTCTCTCCACCCAAACCTGCTGCGGGGCAGGTGGGAGAGGGAATAACTCTTCAGGTGGCGGCCTTGCGCACCAAGCAAGACGGCGAAGCGCTGGTTGATGTTCTCAAGTCACGAGGTTACCCGGTTTTCCTGTTGACTCCGGAACATGCCCACGCGGCTGACAACCTTTTCCGCGTGCAAGTGGGACCGTTCCGGACACGCGCTGACGCCGACAAGGTTCACGACAAATTGGTCCAGGAAGGATTTAAACCCTTCATCCGGCACTGAGGTGAAGAATCGGTCGTCTCTCGTAGCACCCCTCGTGGGTGTGCGCTAAAGAAGGCCCCGCCGATCGATGTGGGCAGGCTGGCGTCTCTGCTACAGCTCTTGGCAGTATGACGGAGCCGGCATGCGATGGAAGCACTGGGTATTGTTTGGCGTGATTCAATGCACAGGATTCACATTGATATCTCTCGATAGAGGTCCCTGCGCCGGTATTCTTGCGTTGCCGGGTTTGCTTGCATTGCTCCCAGGGTCCCTCATAACGTTTGCTTCGCCGCACGTACTTGATGACTTGCCGCAATGGGCGGCTTACATTCTCGGCGGTGTTATTATTGTTTGCACAAACGCTCTAGCTTGGTATCTGGTGGTTAGGATCGACGAGCGCAAGGCAAAGACAGTCTCCGGGACCCCTGGATCACCCCCGCGAGGTCATTCGTAAAGAGATTAGTGGACTCGGCGGAACCGTGCGGTATTTGCTGGCGATTGAGCAGCGCGAAATTGGTCGCTGGTGAAGGCGCTCATTCTGCCAGGAGGTGACGATCATGCCGATCGATCTGCGCGGGCTGGCGCCTCTGCTACAGGTTTACGACATGCCGACCTCGGTGCGGTTTTATCGCGACATGCTGGGGTTTGGGATCGTCAGCACATCTCCAGCATGGGGTGCGGATTGTTTTCACTGGGCTTTGCTACGGCTGGGCGGTGCTGAGCTGATGCTGAATACGGCATATGAATTCGATGCTGAACGTCCGGCTGTCCCAGATGCCGCGCGCGTAGCGGCTCATGACGATACCGGGCTATTCTTTGGATGTCCGGACGTGGATGGAGCTTATGAGCAGTTACGTAGCAAGGGCGTGACGGTTCGGGAGCCGGTGGTGGCCCCCTATGGCATGAAGCAAATGTATCTTCATGATCCGGACGGATACTCACTGTGCTTCCAATGGTCATCTAAGGGTTGATGGTTAATAGGGGTCCCATTCCGAAATCCGAAATCCGAAATCCAATAACTTCCTTCGCGGCCTGCGCGCTAAGTGGCCTTTTGCTGGTGGCTTGCTTCCCCAAAATCCACCTTCCGGGTCTAGTGTGGATTGCCTGCCTTCCCATGCTCGCCGCGCTAGCCACGGAAAAACGCCCGAAGCACGCGTTTCTGCTGGGGTACGTGTGCGGCGCGGTTTTCTTTGCGGGAAGCTGCTATTGGTTTGTGACTGTAATGGAATTCTACGGCCATCTGCCATCCGTACTTGCCGTGGTGGTGTTGATCCTTTTCGTCATCGTCGACTCGGTATTTTTCGGCGGGTTCGGCCTCGTCATGGGATGGGCGGCGCGCCGCTCCACGGGATGGGCGTTGGCTATAAGCCCGTTTCTCTGGATGGCGATGGAATTGGCTCGGACCTATCTGCTTACGGGATTTCCCTGGAACCTCTTGGGATACGCCGTGCAGGCGTCTGGAGTGCGGCAGATTGCCGCGGTGACCGGCGTTTATGGACTTTCTTATCTCGCCGTGGCCACCAGCGCCTTGTTGGCATGGCTATTGATTTCCCCGAGCCGAACGCGCGCCGGCCTGGCGCTGTCCGGCTGGCTCGTGCTGTTGCTGATTGTGCAGTGGCAGCTCGCTCCGCCTCCCGCGGTCGAGGGCGAGGAGTTGGCGATTCTTGTCCAACCAAACGTGCCCTTAAACGATGCTACCCTCGATAACTGGGCCCCCTGGCGCGACCCGACCCAACTTCAGACGCTTGTCCAGTTCAGCGTCTCCGCGCTTGATCGGTTCATGCCCGGTAATGTAGGGCCGGGCTTTAGCCCGGCACGTCCGGGTACGGGCGTAGATAGCGGCGTTGCATCTTCGCTCCCGCCTGGTGCCGGGCTAAAGCCCGGCGCTACATTACCAGGGACCCTTGCTTCTGACGCGGCCGACGCGGCCCAGCCAATCGGAAGTCCAAAATCGCAAATCGAGCATCCGCCGGCCCATCCGCCGCTGCTGGTCTGGGCGGAAAACCCTGCGCCCTTCTACTTCACCCGCGACCCGATTTTTCGCAGTGCCATGGAAAACATGGCACGCCAGACGCATGCCTTCGTGATCGCCAACACGATTGTTCCCCTGGATGCGAGAGGAGATAGGATCAGCAACACTGCCATCACCTTGGATCCCGAAGGCCGGGAAGTTTCCCGCTATGATAAAATTCATTTGGTCCCTTTCGGCGAATACGTGCCGTTCTGGGCCCTGCCTGGACTGGTCCATAAGATCACTTCCGAGGTGGGGAGCTTCGTCCCCGGTTCGAGCTACGCGGTGGCCAACTCGCCGGGCGGGGGCATTGGCGTATTCATCTGCTACGAGGCGATTATTCCCCAGCTCGCTCGGCAGCTTGTGGCGAATGGCGCGGGCGTGCTAGTGAATATTTCGAATGACGCTTGGTACGGTGATTCCGCAGCCGCCTATCAGCACTTGGAAATGGCCCGTCTGCGCGCGATTGAGAATCACCGCTACTTATTGCGGGCTACCAACAACGGCCTGACGACGCTCATCGATCCCTGGGGACGCGTGCGGCAAGAAATTCCGCGCTACCAGCGGCTGGCAATGCCCGCGCATTTTGATTTTGAGACGCGGCAGACATTCTACTCAGCCCATGGCGATGTTTTCGCGTGGCTGTGCGCAGGGGTGGCTGGGTTGATGTTAGTAGTATGCACGAAGAAACTAGAAGTTAGAAGCTAGGAGTTAGAAGAAGGGCGGCGCGGACCTGTTTTTTTTAAGGTCCACGGCCCGTGTCCCAGGGGCAAGGGAAAGCCGCGGACCTAGAAAGCAGGTCCGCGCTGCACAGCGACCACTGACGACTGACAACGTCCTTTAAGGAGTACCCGTGACCGAAGAACTACAACGAGAATTTGACGAGCTCAAGAAGCAGTCTGCTGCCATCCGGAGTTTTCTTTGACGCTCCCCAGCGCCGCAAGGAACTGCAAGTCCTCGAAGAACAAATCGCTCAACCCCAATTCTGGCAGGATCAGGAAGCGTCGCAGAAGGTTCTGACAGCTCGCAAGCGGCTGACGGAAACTCTGGAGACGGACGAAAAGCTTGACCGCCATCTTGCCGACATGGAAGCGTATTTCGAGCTCTCGCGTGAGGGGGAGAACATCGATTCCGAGTTGCGCGCCGAACTGGACAAGCTTCACCAAGAGGTTGACCTTCTGGAAACGGAAACGTTGCTGGGGGGCGACAGTGATCATCTGAATGCCATCGTGACCATTCATCCCGGCGCCGGTGGCACGGAATCGCAGGACTGGGGCGACATGCTGCTGCGCATGTACCAGCGTTGGGCGGAAGCCCGCGGCTTCAAATGTACTCTCAACGATTATCAACCGGGCGATGAAGCGGGGTTGAAATCCGCCACATTCACGGTGACGGGAGAATACGCGTACGGCCTGTTGCATGGCGAAAGCGGAGTGCATCGCCTGGTTCGCATCTCGCCTTTTGATGCTGCCCAGCGGCGGCACACCTCGTTCGCGTCGGTCTTTGTGAGTCCCGAAATCGATGATTCCATCAACATCGAGATTAAACCGGAAGACCTCCGGGTTGACACCTACCGTTCCTCCGGCAAGGGCGGCCAGCACGTCAACACCACGGATTCGGCCGTGCGCATCACCCACAGTCCCACCGGCGCCGTGGCCCAATGCCAGAACGAACGCTCGCAGCACCGCAACCGCGAAATGGCCATGAAGATGCTGCGTTCGCGCCTCTACGAACTGGAATTGCGTCGGCGGCGGCAGGTCTCAGACAAACTCGAGGCTTCCAAGGCCGACATCGACTTTGGCAGCCAAATCCGGTCCTACGTTCTGCACCCGTACCGATTGGTAAAGGACCATCGGACCAAATTCGAAGTTGGAGATGCGGACCGCGTGCTCGATGGCGGATTGGACCCGCTCATCAAGTCCTACCTGCTCTCTCAGCGCGGGGTGGTGAAGCCCAGCTCGTAGGCCGGAGTGACAAACATTTTGGACGTAGTTTCGAAGGACGTAAGGCAGTATTGCGCTCAACTGTCATTCAGTTCGGCGGCAGTTTGATCCCGTCTGGGCATGGTTTTCGACAGGTTAACTCACGGATGGCCACAAGGGTTCGAAAGCGTTGACACTTTCGTTTCGCGTGTGTTAGCGTGATCAATTGTCTTGACCTTATTATTCTTAGCTGAAAAGAAGGAGGCTCTGATTGAGCGAGCCGAAGTCCCACTATTTATTTACCTCGGAATCTGTAACTGAAGGACATCCTGATAAAATTTGCGATCAAATTTCCGATGCGGTTTTAGACGCCGTCCTTGCCGCCGACCCCAGCGGGCGTGTAGCTTGCGAGTCCATGGTGAAGGACCAATCCGTATACGTGGCGGGGGAAGTTACCACCTCGGCCAAACCCGACATCGAAAAGCTTGTGCGTGACACGGTGCTGGGTATCGGCTACATCGATCCCGCCGGTGGCTTTACCTTCGAGAACTGCCAAGTGACCGTTAACCTGACCCGCCAGAGTCCCGATATCAGTCAGGGCGTGAACCCCGGCGGGGCAGGCGACCAGGGGTTGATGTTCGGATACGCTTGTAACGAGACGGAAGAACTGATGCCGTTCCCCATCATGACGGCACACAAGCTCTGCTTGCGCCTGGCGGAAGTGCGGCGCGAAGGGATTCTCGATTTCGTTCGGCCGGACGGCAAATCGCAAGTTACGGTTGAATACGACGGCCCGCGTCCCGTACGCGTGGATGCCGTCGTTGTCTCGACGCAGCACGCGGCGAGTGTGAGCACGGAAACGTTGCGCGAAGGAGTGCTCGAGTGCGTCATCAAGCCGGTCATACCGGCGCACTTGCTCGACGCCAACACCAAGTACCACATCAATCCCACCGGACGCTTTGTGACGGGCGGCCCCGTGGGCGACTCCGGCCTGACCGGGCGCAAGATTATCGTGGATACTTACGGCGGCACCGCCCATCATGGCGGCGGCGCCTTCTCCGGGAAGGACCCGACCAAGGTCGATCGCTCCGCGGCGTACATGGCCCGCTACATTGCCAAGAACATCGTAGCGGCGGGCATCGCCGACCACGCTGAAGTGCAGCTTGCCTACGCCATTGGGGTTGCCGATCCTGTCTCGGTCATGGTTGATACCTTCGGAACCGGGCAGATCGATCAAATGCAACTCGAGAATCTGATTCGCAAGCATTTCAAGCTGACCCCGCGCGGGATTATTGAGTCGCTCAACCTGCTGCGTCCCATTTACAAGAAAACAGCGGCTTACGGCCACTTTGGCCGTCCCGACCCCGATTTTACCTGGGAGAAAACAGATAAGGCCGCAATCCTGAAGAAAGAGGCTGGACTATAGATGGCTGCTACCCAAAAAAAATTAGCTGGTGATGTAAAAGACCTAAACCTAGCTGCTAAAGGTAAGCTACGGATCGAGTGGGCCAACCAGTGGATGCCCGTACTGCAAATCATCCGCAAGCGTTTCCTCAAGGAGCGTCCCCTTAAGGGCGTGCGGATTTCCGCCTGCTTGCACGTGACCACCGAGACCGCCAACCTGGCCATAACTCTTCGCGATGGCGGGGCGGACCTTGTGCTGTGTGCTTCCAACCCGCTCAGCACGCAAGACGACGTGGCGGCATCGCTGGTGAAGGATTACAACATTCCGACGTATGCCATTAAGGGCGAAGACAAGAAATCGTACTACTCCCACATTGTTTCCGCCCTCGACCACAAACCCCAGATCACCATGGATGACGGCGCGGACTTGGTGACCATGATTCTGACCCAGCGTCAGGATTTAGTCCCGGGAGTCTTAGGCGGGACGGAGGAAACCACGACGGGCGTCATTCGTTTGCGCAGCATGGCGAACGAAGGTGTGTTGAAGTTTCCCATCGTGGCCGTGAACGACGCGGATACCAAGCATTTCTTCGATAACCGCTACGGGACGGGTCAATCTACCCTTGACGGAATTCTCCGCGCCACCAACCTGCTCTTCGCCGGCCTTCGCGTTGTAATCTGTGGATACGGCTGGTGCGGGCGAGGCGTGGCGATGCGCGCCAAAGGGTTGGGCGCCGATGTGATCATTACCGAGATCAATCCCACCAAGGCGCTCGAAGCGGTGATGGATGGCTTCCGCGTCATGCCCCTGTCCGAAGCGGCGAAGATCGGAGACATTTTCATCACCGTTACCGGTAACAAGTCCGTCGTGGCGGGTCAGCATTTCCGCTTGATGAAGGATGGCGCGGTGGTGGCGAATTCCGGCCACTTCAATGTGGAAATTGACATTCCCGCTCTGGAAAGGCTGGCGGTAAGCAAGCGCCGGACGCGTGAATTCGTGGATGAATACACGTTGCGAGGCGGAAAGAAGATTTACTTGTTGGGTGAAGGCCGGCTGATCAACTTGGCAGCGGCGGAAGGCCATCCCGCCGTAGTGATGGACATGAGCTTCGCCGATCAGTCCCTCTCCGCCGAGTACATGGTGAAGAACGCCAAGAAGCTCGAACCTAAGGTTTATCCTGTGCCTGCCGACATTGATCAAACTGTGGCGAAACTCAAATTGGAATCTTTGGGCGTCAGTATTGATACGCTCACGCGCGAGCAGGCGAAGTATCTTGCCTCCTGGGCAGAAGGCACGTAGAAACGCAGCTCTCAGCGATCAGCTTTCAGCTAAGAGTCGAAAGTTGGGGGCGGAAACTGGATAGTCGGTAGCTGAGAGCTGATAACTGAGAGCTGACAGCTAATTATGAAAGAATTCGCCAGTTGGGCGCTCGACACCGCAGTTGCGCGCGGCGCCACATATGCGGAAGTAAGGGTGCTTGATGCCCGAGAGCGTTACCTTTCCACCAAGAATGGACAACCCTCCCAGGTTAGGGAATCCCAGTCGTTGGGATTGGGCATCCGCGTAATTGCCAATGGAGGGTGGGGGTTTGCTTCCACCGACACTTTGACCCACGCGGACGTGGACCGGGTCGCGGCTTTGGCCGTAGAAATCGCCCGCGCCAGCGCCCTCACCAAGAAACACGACGTCGTTTTGGTTCCGGAAAAGAAGTTCGTGGACCACTGGGCGACGCCTTGCCGGATCGATCCGTTTTCCGTCCCCGTTTCCTCCTGTTTGGAACTCATGCTCAAGATCGACGCGGAGTTGCGCCGGGTTCCGGGCGTGACCCTGGCGGAAGCGAGCATGGACTTTCGCCGCTCCGAACAGCTCTTCCTTTCCAGCCTGGGCTCTGAGATCTACCAGTTGAAGACGCAGACGGGCGCAGGATATGTGGCCACTTCCTTTGCCGGCAGTGAAATCCACCGCCGTTCCTTTCCGAATTCGTTTGGCGGGCAATATCAAACCAAAGGTTATGAGTTGGTGGAGGAGCTCAAGCTGCTGGAGAATGCCGGCCGCGTCGCCGAGGAAGCCGTGGCGCTGCACAAGGCCGACCAATGTCCATCCGGCGTGAAAGACATTATTCTCGATAGCTCGCAGTTGGGTCTGCAGATCCATGAGTCCATTGGCCACCCGATTGAACTGGATCGCGTGCTGGGCACGGAGGCCAACTTTGCCGGAATGAGTTTTCTGACCATCGAGAAACTTGGCGCGCTCAAATACGCTTCCGACATCGTCAACGTTGTCGCCGACGCCACACCGGCGCACGGCCCCGGGCTTGGCACTTTTGCCTACGACGACGAAGGCGTCCCCGCCCAGTGCACGCCCATCATCAAGGATGGCCAGTTCGTCGGTTACCTTAGCTCCCGCGAAACCGCTTCCGCCGTTGGTCTGCAGCGGTCGAGCGGGGCGATGCGCGCGGAAAGTTGGAACCGAATCCCGCTGATTCGCATGACCAACGTGAGCATTCTTCCCGGAACCTGGAAACCGGAAGACCTGATTGCCGACACCGACGACGGCATCTATATGGAAACGAACCGGAGCTGGTCGATCGACGACCGGCGCTATAACTTCCAGTTTGGCACCGAAATTGGCTGGGAGGTTCGCGGTGGAAAGAAAGCTCGGATGCTGAAGAATCCCAGCTACGGCGGCATCACCACCGAGTTTTGGAATTCCTGCGACGCGATCTGCGGCCCCGAATACTGGACGCTGTGGGGGACCCCTAACTGTGGCAAGGGGCAGCCCATGCAGTCTATGGGCACGGGGCATGGCGCCTCACCCGCACGCTTCCGCAAGGTGCAGGTCGGCGTGGCATATCCGGAAAGCAGTGGCTAGTGGCAAGTGGTTAGTGGCTAGCCGAAACTGCCCACTAACCAGTGACTGACCACTAAACACTAGCCACTAACCACTAACCACTGACTCCATGAATTTAACCCGTCAACGTGCGGAAGAAGTTTTCGACAAAGTCCTGAAGTATTCCACGGCCGATGAAACCGAGGCTACGGTCTCGGCGAACTCGTACGCCCTCACCCGTTTTGCCAACAATACGATTCATCAAAACGTGGCCGAAGAGACGGCATCGCTTTCCGTCCGGCTGGTCAGCGAAGGACGGATGGCGCGCGTCGGCACCAATAAATTTGACGAAGCCTCCATCCGCCAGCTTTGCGAAAACGCTCTGGTGCTGACAAAGCTACAGCCGCCCAACGCGGATCTGCTGCGGATGCCGGGGCCTCAGACCTATCGCGCTCTCGACCGTTTCTTCGGCGAGACCGCGCAACTAACGCCCCAGACGCGGGCGGAGACGGTGGCCCAGGTGGTGGAACGCGCGGAAAAGGACGGGCTGACGGCCGCGGGCATATTTTCCAGCGGCTCTTCGGCATTCGCCATTTTCAACTCGCGCGGCTTGAAAGCCTACCACGAAGAAACGATGTCGGAATTCTCCGTGACCATGATGAGCGATTCCAGTTCCGGCTGGGCGAAGAAGACGGCGCCCTACTGGATGGAGCTGGAGCCCACCGAGTTGGCGGAGCGCGCCGCGCAGAAGGCCCTCGCCAGCCGCGAACCGCGCGACGTGGAGCCGGGCCGCTACACAGTGATCCTGGAGCCCTCCGCGATGCTCGACCTTATGGGTTTCATGATTCTCGACTTCAGCGGACAGGCCGTGCACGAGCAACGCAGTTGCCTGACCGGCCGGGTGGGACAGAAGATGTTTGGCGAAAACATCAACCTTCGCGACGATGTTTTTCACCCCTTGCAGACCGGCGCTCCCTTCGACGGAGAGGGAATTCCCCGCCAGCGCGTGCCGATTGTCGAGAAGGGCGAAGTGAAAAACCTGGTCTATTCGCGCCAGTCGGCGCATAAGTTGGGCGCGCAGCCCACTGGCCACGGATTCCCATTGCCCAATGAGTATGCCGAAGCTCCTCTTAACATTGTCATGGATGGCGAC
Organism: Terriglobia bacterium; assembly: GCA_052139985.1. Taxonomy (GTDB): domain Bacteria; phylum Acidobacteriota; class Terriglobia; order UBA7540; family UBA7540; genus Bog-366. The sequence continues at coordinate 804 of JBKQVI010000040.1, read as the reverse complement.
CGATCGAGCCTGGACGACATGATTAAATCCACGGAGCGCGGCATGCTGGTGACCCGTTTCTGGTACATTCGGGAAGTGGATCCTTACAAGAAAATCCTGACCGGCATGACGCGCGACGGGACGTTTTGGATTGAAGACGGGCAGGTGCGGCAGGGCGCGAGAAACCTGCGCTTCAATCAGAGCTTGGTGGACATGCTGGGCCAGGTGGAAATGATGGGCTCGCCACAACGAACCGCTGGGGAAGAGTCATTTGAAATGGTCGTGCCCGCAGCCAAGATCCGCGATTTCAATTTTGCTTCTACCACCAAGTACTGAGCGGAGGCAAAGGCGCTCCTTGGGGGGTGTGAAATCGCGCGGGGAAATCCCAATTGGCTCACCAAGCTATCTCCGCGCCTTGACAATCCCGGCGAGCGGGTGTTAAAAATTTGAATTACCTCTCTGGCGCTATCGTCTAGGGGTTAGGACGTCAGATTCTCAATCTGAAAACCCGGGTTCGATTCCCGGTAGCGCTACCAAATCTTCCATTTAGCAAAAATACCCACTAATACTGAGAGCAGGCGAACGTAGTGAGACCACGGGAGAGGAAATCGCGGAAAAGGGTTAGAGCGGACGGCAATGACCCTGCAGCGCTCACGTCAGCATTCAAGGCAGCCGAAGGGGTCTTCTTGCTCGTTCCTCCGTCCGCCGCTGTGTTTGATGCGGTGGCGGACCAAGCTGGTGATGGGGCGTGAGCTCGCTCGGGAACGTGAGATATCCGGTTTAGTGCACGGCTTCAGCGACGTCGGGTGAGTGATCAGTAACGCG
>JBKQVI010000039.1:0-3130 GCA_052139985.1 Terriglobia bacterium | reverse complement strand
CCGCGGCGCTACAGCTTGGCTCGCCGTCATTGTCGAGAGTCGGGTCCACTATCTCAGGAAATAACTCCGCCGCAGTTCGGAGTCGCAGTCTTGACCTTCGATTACGTTCGTTAAGGGGCTCACCCAGAACAAATTGTCCACTGTCTGTGCTATTTCCTAAATCAACGAAGTAGGAAACCGTACTCCATTTTCCAACCGCATCACGAATCGCAGCCCGTGCCGCCCGCGTATCCACGCATCCGATTACAATATGGGCGCGGAGGTCATCGCCAGAGTAACTGCGGGAGATGAAACTCCCTGACCGTAGGTGGGCAGGGACCGCTTCCCACTTCAGTCCCCAAAACAGGTTAAGCCTGTTGACCAAAACTATCGCCTTGTTGAGTCCGATTTCTGACCGAGCAAAAGGTTGGCGTACGCAGTTGGCGGGAGAGATCGTATCGCCGTCAACAACCGTGACATGCAGTCCTCCGGGATGGCCGTGAGCCACAAGCGATTGGTGAAGGTAAGGCAATCCCGCAACCACCGCGCTACCCGTTCCTCCGCAACCTACCACCAGCACGCGCACCTGCCGTTCGAGCAGCTCTGGGTGGATGCGGTGAATTTCCATGACCAACTCCTCAACGCTCGTTTGCGGGAGCGACGAATTCTTGTAGGGTTTCGCGGGCATCGATCAGGTATCGAACTGGGAACCTCTTCTTGCCGGCGAGATTTCTCCACAACCCAATGAACCCTTCGGGGAAGGTGGTAAGCCGCACCGCGCCTGCGGCGTGTGTGAATTCCGATTGAAAGAATGCGTCTTGCCACTGTGGTATCGACGCAACGTCAAAAGTATCGGGTACGCGCATACTGCCGGGGCAAACCCGAACGTCTGTGTTCCAATAAGGAGCGGCCTTCATGGGGGTTTCAGGGCCTGGCCGTGAACTCGTTGCGATAGCTCGCACGAAGAGATCCTTGCCTGCAACTTTGAATATCAGCGCTGGGTGCGGGAAGATGAGGCCGTTGAGCTTTCGCGCTTCTTCATCTACCCCTCCGAAGAACATGACCCGCCGTCCCGGCCGCGACCACCACACCAGCATGTCAGGAGTACGCGCCAGGACGTTATCCGGAAGGATTTCCGGCTTGACCTGGGCTCCGAGACCCTGGGCGAGAGTACGGAGGAAGGCGGTGGTCAGTGCTTCACCGGGGGCGAGGTAAGGAATTCCATTCTCACCTTGCTTGACTTGGTGCAGGCTCGCGAAGGCGCCATCGCCTCCACCCCGATAAACAAGAAGTGCTTCGGTAAGCTTGAATTCGGTATTGGCGCCGATGTTGACGTAAGCTTTCATGGCTCTCACCTTGAAATGATCCATTGGTCGTTGCCTGGCATCAGGTCGATCAGGCGGCTTGCCGCGGCAATGGTCTGGCAAGCCACTCCAAACGTCTGGAATGTTCGCTGAACGCTCGGCGTATCCGTGGGATCAAAGGGGATGATGATATTGGGCTCCGGCTCAACTTCCATCATTCCTTGGGCGTCTTCATCAAAGCACCCGGCGATAGAATCGCCTTCAGCAAACACGGCCAGCAGGCAGGGCATGGCCGGATTGCAGTCTGAGAGCTGTTGGCCGATGTCATCGTCAAGCTCGGGCCGCTCCGCCTGACGCGACACGCGATCGAGGGCGGTTACGGCATCCACAAGCTTTGTTGCGAGTGAATCGTTAATCTTGTCCTTGAGTTGGGCAAGTTCACCCTCATTCAGCGCTGCTTCCCGCATGCACGGAGGAATGGACCCAGCCACGTCGGGGAGTTCGTACTGGTCAGCGTCCGGCTCCTGTGCGGCCCATTCCCGCAGCGTCTCGGCCCGGTCCTCGGCATCACGATAATCGTAAACGCGGAGCCAGAGATTGAGTGCTCCGACAAAGAGGTGGAAGAACGTCGCCGGGAGTTGCGGGTGGATGCTCTCCAGTAACGCCAGTGTTGGGCCAAACGTCGCGCAGCCGCAGGTTGCCTCGGAAGGCTCGACGATGAGGAATAATTGGTTGGACTTGGTTTCATCACGCTCGGCCCATTCGTTGGGACGGTTGCTGATCACGGCGGAAAGCAAGAAGCGGTGACGGATGGCTGAGCCGCCATGGGTGTGGATCCATCGCTCAAGCGTAATCCTGAGGAAAGATGTCGGGTCGTGTTCCGTCTTTTGCCAATCTCCAGGGACGGCAATATTCATCTCCAGGAGGGCCAGGGCGAGCATCACCGCCAAGCGGTCATCGGCAACCAACCGATGCATTACCGGGACAGTGGCAAGTCGCGGCAGTACCAAGCCATATCCCTGTGCCATCAACTGACCGGAGGAAGCCAGCCGGGCGGTGCGTCGAGTGGCGTGCGGTTGTAAGTGCGCGCGCTTGCATTGACTGCCGCTGCGCAAAGAGCGGCTGCGCTCACGAATTCGGGGCATCTCGCAAACCTCCCCACAAGGGTCTGGTAACGGGGGTGGCGGCCCTGGCGAAGTCTTTCAAGTTCCGCCAAAACCGCACGCTTTGTCACCTTCTTGCTCTTGGGTTTTCGGCTCATCGGGTCACCCTTTCGAGCCGATGGCTCGTGAGAAAACATACCGCAGCTTGTCTCCAACCGCCTCCGGCCCAGTGATTGTTGCCGTAGCGATATCGGGATATTGGTGCGCGTACGCGGCGCGGATTTCCTCCACTGAAAGCCCGGGGTTAATATCTGGAAGTCGAACGCCATTAAATTCGAAATAGCGAGACAGTTCATGGTTCTCCATTAGAGTGCGAGACCTCCATTCGATTGAGTTGGAGCGGGTTCGGGCGTCGTAGGTGGGAAAAGCCCGGGTGTGCCCGTCGATGCGTAAGAGGGTGCGGCCGCAGCAGGAGTTGGGGATGCGGAGGAAGACCCTGAAGTGGGCTCAGCCGCCGTGGCAGCGGTTCCCTTTTCGGGTAGTTTCTGAGTCGCTTTCTTGCGCTCCTCGGCTTTGCGCTTCGCTTCCTCCTGCGCAGCCTTGCCGGCAGCCTCCATGGTGGCTTTGGCTTCGGCCAGGGTGCTGGCGGTTTGCTGGTGGGTTTGGACGTATCCGGCCAGATGCTTCCCGAGTTCAGCGTCGAGTTCCTCGGGCGAGCCGGTATAGGTGAGCGGTGTACTGAGA
>JBKQVI010000038.1:0-19626 GCA_052139985.1 Terriglobia bacterium | reverse complement strand
CTGCTGCGTGGGAATGCGTGCAGGCATCGAGATATTATTTATATAATATCTATAACATGTCAAGAAAAAAATGCGCCCCCAGAGAGATTTCTTTCGCCCTTTCTCAAAATTACGTGAGGATCAGGGGTGTCTTGGTTCGACACGCGGCTTGGTCAAGGCTAAGCATAAACCTCCTAATCTGAGCGCAGTGGACAGTTGCACTTTTGCGTTCGGCCAGTGGTGTAAGGGACACTCGTATCTAACGAATCCGGACCTTGATGCGTAACCAGACGCCAAGGCTAAAGCATCTAAGGCGGTATGGTGTCTTCTGAGACGAGCCACGGCCAGCGAGGGATTAAGGATCGCGATGTCATCCGCGCGGGCGCTCTCTTGCTTATCCCGTTCCTGAACCCGTTGGCGGCCTCCGGCCGAGCCGCAAGCGTCGCGGGGCCACATGGAAGCGTCGACCTCGTCGCCGAACAGAATACCGTACCGGACCGGCCCTTCTGGGTCGGTCTGCATTTTCAGCTTGAACAAGGCTGGCACATCTATTGGACCAATCCGGGAGATTCGGGCGAGCCACCCCGTGTGAAGTGGACCCTTCCGGCAGGATTTCAGGCCGGCCCACTTTATTGGCCGGTCCCGCGCCGGATCGAAGATCACTCGCTCATCGATTATGGCTATCTCAACGAGGTGTTACTTCCTGTGGAGATTAGACCTTCGGCAACGCCGAGTGTGCGGTCCGACCTACGGGTGAGCGCCACCGTGAACTGGCTGGTCTGCCGAGAGACCTGCGTTCCTGGGCGCGCGGCATTAGCATTGACGCTTCCGATGGCGAACGGCACGCGCGGACAGCCGTCCGCCTGGCATTCACTTTTCGCCAAAGCCCGGGCCGAATTGTCGCAGCCGGCGCCCAAATTGTGGAAGTCGACCGCGGTTCTGGATGGGCATCGGTTTGTTCTGAACGTCGAGACGGGAAAACAAGAGAGGGGCGCCACTTTCTTTCCCCTCGAACCCATCCAGATCGAGAATGCCGCGCCGCAAAAGGTGCGCCCGTCTTCTCGCGGAATCCGGGTCGAATTACAAAGGTCGGATCAATTGCTCAAGGCTCCGCCACAACTTCGAGGCGTACTCGTTTTCGCATCGGGGTATGGCTATCTAATCGAAGCGCCTGTGACCGCGTCGAAATAGCTACCGGACTCATTAAATCCAACTCAAGGGAGGGTTGAATGATGAACCAGCAGATAGCTCGTTGCGTCTTCGCAAGCATCGCGGGGCTGATGGCGGCGACGGCATGGGCCGTCCAACCAGGGAATCCCGCACCGGACTTCACCGCGCAGGACACCCACGGCCAAGTCCACACGCTCACTCAATACAAGGGGAAATATGTGGTTCTCGAGTGGCACAATCGGGAGTGCCCCTTCACTCAAAAACACTATTCGAGTGGAAACATGCAGAGCCTCCAGCGGGAGTGGACATCCAAGGGCGTGGTCTGGTTCACGGTAATTTCCTCCGCGCCTGGGCAACCAGGTTTCGTGACCGCCGAGCAGGAAAACGCGTACCTCGAAAAAGTTAACGCCTCGCCGACGGCGGTGTTGTTGGACCCCACAGGTCAGCTGGGACGCCTGTACGGCGCCAAGAATACACCGCACATGTTTGTCATAAGTCCGGAAGGGGTGCTCATCTACGACGGGGCAATTGACGACAAGCCAACCGGCGACCCGAATGACATCACCGCAGCCCGCAACTATGTCTCGGAGGCCCTGCAAGAAGCCATGGCGGGCAAACTGATCGGCACACCCGCCACTCGCCCTTATGGCTGTTCGGTGAAGTACGCGAGGTGAGAAGGCTGGTATTAGGTGCCGGGCGCCAAGTGTGAGGGAACTGGCTCCTCCCGCCCCCTGGCACCTGAAACTTAGGGTTTAGTGCGGATTCGGTATGCCACGCACGACGCGGAAGGTGTCGCGGGCGATCAGAAGCTCCTCGTTAGTGGGAATCACCATCACCCGGACGCGGCTGCTCTGCGTAGAGATCTCGCTTTCCTTTCCGACGATGCCCGCGTTGCGAGCCGCGTCAATCTGAATCCCCAGTTCATGAAGTCCTTCACACACCTGGGCACGAATGGCGGGCGAGTTTTCCCCGATTCCTCCGGTGAAGACCAAACCATCCACATGCCCCAGTGCCGCGGTGTACGAACCGATGTATTTTTTGATGCGATAGCAGAAGACGTCAATCGCCAGTCTCGCCTGCTCGTCACCTTTCGCGGCTGCTGTCATCAGTTCGCGCATATCATTCGACTCACCGGAAACTCCATAGAGGCCGGAGAATTTATTAAGGAGTATCGACATATCGTGCACGGTCAATTCATCTTTCGACATGAGGTACAAAACGGCGGCGGAATCGATGTCGCCACAGCGTGTTCCCATCAGCAAGCCCTCCTGCGGCGTCAACCCCATGGAGGTGTCAATACAAAGGCCCTTGTCAATCGCCGTTATCGAGCAGCCGTTGCCTAAGTGGACGGTGATCAAGTTGGCCTCTTCCCGGGCCTTGCCGAAAATCTTCCGATAGCGATATGCCACATACCGGTGCGAGGTGCCATGGAATCCGTAGCGCCGGATGTGATACCGGCGGTAGTAGGAGTAAGGCAAGCCATACAAATAAGCATGCGGCGGCATGGTTTGGTGGAAAGCCGTATCAAACACCGCTACTTGCGGCACCTGCGGCATCACTTTGCGTGCTACATAATATCCGCGCAAATTGTGCGGATTGTGCAGCGGCCCGAGCTCAATACACTGCTGGATTCCCTGTTCCACTTCTTCGTCAATGATCACGGGGGCTGAGAAACGCTCACCTCCGTGCAACACCCGATGTCCGACCGCCTGAATCTGCGAGATGTCTGCGACCGCGTGGTGTTCCTTCAACGTCGCAATCGCTCGGATGAGCGCCGTCTGATGGTCGAGAATCTCTTCGGTCGACGACACCGCCGGATTTGGTGGAACCGCCACTTTCAAAGTCGCTTCGTCGGTCCCGATCCGCTCCACACCCCCCTTGGCAATGCACCGGTCCGTATCGGACTCAATCAACTCACTGTCAGTTTCAATAAGCTGGAACTTGATAGAAGAGCTGCCGCAATTCAAAACCAATATTTTCATTCCTCACCCTAAGACCTTTCACCGCTTGACAAAGGCTTTATCGACCTCATATCCCTATCTAACGGTTAAAATAGCTGCAGACGATAACTGCGCAATATATCACTTCCATCTCCTCTCAACAAATTGGGGCCATACGCGGTGTCAAATTGTCATCTCGACCTTCATACTGATTGCCTAGGGTATCCGCGTCCGATATCATAAACTCCTCATACCATGTTGAATGCCCCCAACTCTGTGATCGTGCGGGTGGAAGGCCTGCGCAAGCGTTATGGGAACCTTGAAGCCCTGCGGGGAATCACGTTTGACATTAAGTCCGGCGAGGTCTTTGGCCTGCTGGGTCCCAACGGCGCCGGGAAAACCACCACCATCGAAATTCTGGAAGGCCTGCGCCAGCCGGACGCCGGCACCGTGACCGTGTGCGGAATGGACCCTGCGCGCGAGCAAGCGGCGCTCAAGCAGCGGATCGGAGCGCAACTCCAGGCCACCGTGCTGCCGGACAAGATTCGAGTGGAAGAAGCCCTCACTCTGTTCGCCAGTTTCTACCTCGAGTCCGCCTCCCTTGAGATGCTGCTGGAACGGTTTGGCCTGGCGGAGAAGCGCCGGTCATTTTACGAAAAGCTGTCGGGTGGACAGAAGCAGCGCCTGGCTTTGGCGTTGGCCATGGTGAATAATCCCGAACTCGTACTGCTTGATGAGCCTACCGTGGGTCTCGACGCCCAACTGCGCCGGGACATCTACGCCCTCATTGAACGTTTTCGCGAAGAGCGCCGCACCACACTGCTGACGACCCATTATATCGAGGAAGCGGAGCGCCTGTGCGACAGAGTTGCCATTATCGACCACGGCCAGGTGATCGCATTGGGGACGCCACGCGAGTTGGTGCTTCGCTCCGGAAAGGGCACGCGTATCGAGGCATCATTTGCCAAGCCCGTTTCCCCTGACCAGTTGAAGCAACTCGACGCCGTCGCCGATTGCCGGGAGGTCGATGGCAGGTATTATCTTCATGCCCAACCGGCCGCACCGGCTGTGGCCGCGCTGGTGCGCTTTCTGGAAGCGGATGGCAACGCTCTGCTCGATCTCCACATCGCTCAACCGACTCTGGAAGATGTGTTCGTGGAAATGACGGGGCGACGAATGGAAGACTGACGATCGGGTCATCCGGCCATCGGGTCGTTGCGTCATTAATCTCGGATTGACTCGATGGCGCAATGACTCCATGCCCTGTGGCCCCAATGCCCCGATAAGTAAATGGCGAAATGGCCCGATTGAAATGATTCCCTCAATTCGCATCGCGCTAATGTCGATCAAGCTGGTGACGCGCACCAAGACGGCGCTTTTCTTCACTTTTCTCTTTCCCCTGGTTTTCCTTTTCGCTTACTCGGGAATCTTCGCGCGCGGCAACCCGGAGGCGGTGCTTTACTTTTTCGGGGCTGTGGTGACCCTCAACATCATGGGGAGCGGATTCTTTGGGCTCGGTCTGCAATCGGTGATGCAGCGCGAGCGCGGCAGCTTACGCCGCTATCGTCTGGCGCCCATCGGGCCAGGATCGATGGTGTTCAGCAGTCTGCTGGCGAATTACCTGCTGGAGCTGCCCACCATCGCCCTGCTGGTGTTTTGTGCCGTGGTTTTCTTCCACATGCCGCTGAAAGTCAACTTGCTGACACTGCTCGTACTGGTCACGGTCGGGGTCTTCGCCTTCGCAGGATTTGGACTCACCATTGCGAGCGTGGCCAACACCATGCAGGAAGCACAGGTCTACAACAACGTGGTTTGGTTCACCCTGCTCTTTCTCTCCGGCGTGACCGTGCCCCTTGTAATGCTACCCCATTGGATTCAGCGTTTCGCCGTATTCTTGCCCGCCACTTATCTGGTCAGTTCGTTCCAGGCCGTCATGGTGGGCGGGCGTTCGTTATTTGACCAACGAGCGGAAATGCTGGTTCTCTTTGTCTCTGGAACTTTTGGGCTACTCTTTGCCTGGAGACTCTTCCGCTGGGAAAAGGAAGAGAAGATTTCCATTCGTGCCAAGTTGGTCTCGATAACCTTTATCTTGCCTTTCCTGGTTATGGGAGTCTGGATGAACGCGCGGGGAAACCTCGCCGCAACGTGGAGGGAAACTTTCTCGTTGATAAGCCACCAGCCGCTGGCAGAAGAACAACATATTCCCGCCGGCGACAGCATTTTGCTGAATAACTTCGAAAGTCCGGAGGAGTCCGAGCAAATCCTGAAAACCTGGCAGGTTTCGACGGATGCGAGCGCTGCTGGCCGCTCGCTCGGTGAATTCGAAGTGATTTCGCCCGGTGCTGCCGGCACGAGTCAAGCACTGCGCTTCAAAGGACGCGTCGAATCCGCAGCCGGCTCGGACCGAGGGGCCGTCACTGCCCGGTACCCTTTCACTCTTCCCGCGGGCTCTCCGGCCATGCGCGGCATACAGTTCGAAGTGCGCGGCGATGCACGGCTCTTCCAGGTCAGGCTTAATCCCCCCGATCCGAGTCTGACGGTCCCCACGCTCAGTTTTATCCCCGACGCCAAATGGCAAAGCGTCCGCCTGCCGGCGGCGTGGGTGACCCCAACCGGTCATTCTGCGCGCAAGAACAATATGATTCTGGAATTTCGCGTAGACGGCCCGCCCGGCAGCTTCCATCTCGACATCGATGAGATTCGCTTTTACTGATGCCGACACTTCACCCTTGTTCCCAGAGCATCTTCGCTTGGACATGCGGGGAAAAGACTCGGGCTACTGGGGGAACTGCACCGATTGGACTAAATGCCGCGGCTAACCAATGTCCAACTTCGTGTACTTGTCATCCGAAGACTTACTACCGTTGTTCTTGAGAATGGCAAAAAGCGCTCCGCCGACAACGAGACCACCGAACACTGCAATAATAACCATGGGATTGAATGAAACCTCCGAAGTTAGTCGAATACTATTGGTAGACACCCGTCTGCCAGCAAAAGTTCCATAATTTTGATGGCTGGTCAGCTCTTCTTACTTCGGCTTGCAGTGCGAAGTTGCGTGGACGTTACGGATGGACCTGCAGCGAGTTAAAGCCTCCACCCTCTGGTCGTTAGCCACTGCTCCCACCATTGATGGTTCTCCTCGATCTTCCGCCGCTGTTCCTCATCCAACTCCGGGCCTGGTTCGGGAATACGGGGCAAAGGACCGAGGCCCACTTCGGCTCGCAGTTGGTTTACCCGGTCTGGTTCCGCAAGTCTCCACGGTCGATCTCTTCCGTCAAATTGATCATCAGCGATTTGTGTCTGCCTTTGAAACCTTTGGTCTTTTGCCAGATCCCGAAAGTGGGAGGCGGCGCGTGTTAACGATGCGTGCACAAGTCTCCATGAATCAGGGTCTCCGCCCAGGCCGGAAAATCCTGCGGATACTCGACCGGCAGTGCGCTCGCATCATCGAGCTTCTTCCGTTCGTTCGGGGGTGCGCATGATTGTCCCCTGGAAGCACCGTCCGGTATTCGGAGTCCGCCGCCTGAGATTCGAGGCCCGGCGCAGATCCCAAGTCTCTGCGCCTCAGCGTCTCTGCGCGAGTTTCTCTATTCTTCACGCTTTTAAAGGGCTAGGGTAACTGTTGCCCATTTGAACGCGAAAGGCCCCAGGCTTCACGAGGAGATCCGCGGTACCTTTGCTTAATGGAGGAAGCTCGGAATTCGGAACCAGGCCCCCGGACTGGCTCTTCCCTTATTTCGCTTTGAAGGCGGCGACAGCTTCCAACGTGCCCCACTCGATTGTGAGGGTACCACCGTTCCCCGACTTGCGGAGGGTCAGGGTTACCATTTCAACGGGCTTAGCAGGCTTCGATTCTGTCAAAGGCACAGACGCAAAACACTGCGAAGGATCGGGAGCGGGTTCCCCCCATTGGCCGTGCTGCTTGTCGAAAAGTAGCTTCCAGGAATTGTCTTCCTGCCGCTGCATCCAAATGCTGTACTCCCCCGCAGGGATCGTAACGTCACCAAAGGCCAAGTCGATGTCAGTCTTAAAGGTCGTCGACGTGTCGGCCCCTAGCCGCCACACACCCCCCGGCTTCAGCCTGCCCAGCAGTGCATCCGAGGTTCGTCCCTTGAGCGAGGGCCGTCCGTACTCGACTGAAACCGTTTTCGCCTTAATGGTCTCAGTCGATGTACCACGTGGGTTGCTCTGCGCGAGAGCCGCGAACGCGAAGCAGGCCACCGTCAGCACACTCAGCACTCCAATTGCGAATTTCTTCATCTCATCCTCCTCCCGATCGGTAATTTAAGCCGGCAGGGCAAGGACCTCCAGGGAGGCCGGCGGTTCGTTTCGTACCGACCACGAGAACCGGCGGCCCTACAACAGGTCCGCGCTACCCTTCCTGATGACTTCCGGTTCCAGTTTCCGCACACCGGACTGTCGTCTTCATCATTATTTCGCTGTAAAGCTGGCGACGGCTTCCAGCGTGCCCCATTCGATTGTTAGCGTCCCACCATTCCCCGCCCTGCGGAGGGCTAGAGTTACCATCTCAACGGAATTAGCAGGCTTCGACTCTTTCAAAGCTGCGGACGCGAAACACTTCGAAGCATCTGGAGCGGGAGCCCCCCATTGACCATGCTGTTTATCGAAAAGCAGCTTCCAGGAGTTATCTTCTTGCCGCTGCATCCAGATGCTATATTCCCCGGCAGGAATCGTAACGTCGCCAAAAGCCAGATCGGTGTCAGTCTTAAAAGTCGTGGATGTGTCAGCCCCCATCCGCCACAGACTCCCCGGTTTCAACTTGCCGAGCAACGCATCCGTCGTGCGCCCCTTGAGCGATGGCCGTCCATATTCGACCGAAACCGTTTTCCCATTGATGGTGAAACTCGATGTGCCACGCGGGTTGCCTTGCGCCAGAGCCACGGCCGCGAAGCAGGCCATCATTAGCACGTTGAGCACTCCCAACGCGAACTTTTTCATTTGATCCTCCCCTTGATGAGTATCTACAGTTTTACTCGGAATCCTTTTCGCTGCGGCAATACTCCGACCCGTCTTGGTGGCGATCACCCTCTGTAGCATCGCACTCGTCCGACCGTCGCGATACCACAAGAGTCGCCCCCCGTTCCCCAAAACTTGTGGAGCGTCCTAATACATCCTGAAAAATTGCGAGACGCGATTATACCGCCGCCGCCAGCCTTCTGCCAGAAATGTCTGGAAGTTAGTAGGCGGTGAATGGCAGGTGGCACGTAAGGGGATTTGTCAAGGAGCTATCTCCCATATGCCATCTACCACATCCGACCTACCTCCTAAGATTGTAATCGGGGTTTACGAGAAGACGGCCGCATGTCAAGATGTTGAAGCTGTGCCGGAACTTCCCGACATTACTGTATACCTCGAAGCTCTCGAGACGCGCATTCTCAGTCAGACGATCGAGCGCGTACGTGTGGCCAGTCCGTTCTTGCTCCGCACTGCCACGCCGCCGCTCTCGACGGCGGAGGGGCAATCCGTGCGAGAGTTGCGGCGTGTCGGCAAGCGCATCGCCATCGGCTTGCATAACGATCTCTGGTTGGTGTTGCACTTAATGATTGCGGGACGCTTACACTGGAGCAAACCAGGTGTGAAGCTCACTCCCAAGCGCGCGCTTGCTGCATTGGATTTCCAGCACGGTAGCTTGCTGCTAACCGAGGCGGGTTCACAGCGCCGCGCGTCATTGCACGTCGCCCAAGGCGAGAACGGTTTGCGGGATCTCGACCCGGGCGGATTAGAAGTTCTAGCTGCCGACCGGGACTCCTTTGCGGCTCGCCTGACCCGCGAAAATCACACCCTGAAGCGTGCCTTGACGGACCCCCGGCTGTTCAGCGGCATCGGCAATGCCTACTCTGACGAAATCCTTCACCGCGCGCAACTTTCCCCGGTCGCGCTCACGGGACGAATGGGAAGCGATGATATTGAGCATCTACTTAACGCCACGCGCAGCGTTCTTGTCGAGTGGACTGACCGGCTGCGCGCCGAAGCCCATGGCGGATTCCCTGAAAACGTAACCGCGTTTCGCGAAGAAATGGCGGTGCATGGAAAATATGGCAAGCCTTGCCCCCGTTGCGGAACCAAAGTGCAGCGCATCCGTTACGCCAGTAATGAAACCAACTACTGCCCAAAATGCCAAACGGGCGGCAAGCTCCTGGCTGACCGCGGCCTTTCAAGGCTATTGAAGCAGGATTGGCCGCGTACGCTGGAGGACTTCGAGTCTTTGAAAAGCAGAAGTGGAGGGTAACAACGTGCAGTTGGAAGGAAACATCCCCGAGTTGGGTTGCGCAAGAGTCGAAATAATCGGCGAACACATAAGCTCGGTTGCCATTACCGGCAAAGTCAGCGAGGGTATGCCGTTCATAAGCCCAGGATTTGTCGACATCCAGGTAAACGGTTTTGCGGGAGTCGATTTCTCCAGCCCGGATCTGGACGCGGAGAAGGCGATCAGCGTGCTGCCCGCCATCTGGAGCAGTGGCGTTACAAGCTTCTGCCCGACACTCATTACGAATTCCCTTCCGGCGCTGGCGAGAAATTTTGCCGTCCTCGAGGAGGCGGCGCGCATCAGCAGCGATTTTGCTCACGCGGCTCCGTGTTACCACCTGGAGGGTCCCTACGTCTCCCCCCTCGGATCGCACGGTGCGCACGATCCCCGATGGATGCGGCATCCGAATTGGGTTGAATTCCAAGCGTTGCAGCTTGTCGCGGGAGGGAAAATTGGGATCGTCACGGTGGCGCCGGAACTGCCCGGGGCGGAGGATTTCATCCGGAAAGCGACGGATGCGGGTGTCGTCGTATCGGTCGGCCACACCGATGGCGCGGCGGATGACGTTCACCGCGCGGCGGCGTCAGGCGCCCGACTCAACACCCATCTGGGGAATGGCTGCCCGCAACTTCTTCACCGGCACAAAGCTCCCCTGTGGGCGCAACTCGCCTCGGAGTCGTTGCATGCCAGTATCATCTGCGACGGTTTTCATCTGCCTCCTGATGTCGTCAAAGTGATTGTCGCCGTGAAGGGGATCGATAAATGCATCCTGATTACGGACGCGGTTCACGTCGCGAAACTGGCTCCCGGGCGATACACGCTGGTGGGCACGGAGATTGAACTCCTGCCCTCAGGCCAAGTCGTGACGGCAGATCGTGCCTCGATGGCCGGTTCGGCGCTGACCATGAATCGCGGCGTGGCTGTCTTCATCGGGTTCTCCCAATGCCCGCTGGAAGCCGCAATTCAGGCGGCGACGGCAAACCCGGCCAATCTGTTGCGACCTCGCTCCATATGTTCTCAGGTGGCCGTGGGCCAGCCAGCGGACTTAGTGGTGTTCCGCCAAGAACCCGATACCTTAAAAGTCGAGCGCGTCATTTCGCGAGGCCGATACGTCTATTGACTCTGGTTTGGTGTATACTCCCCTTACGGGGTGGGTAGCTCCGGAATCGTGGAAAACTCAGGCACTGGTGCAAAGGCGGAAACCGGACCGCAAGACCCGATCGCTGGACCGGCGAAATGACGGCCCAGGGATCACGGTAACGAACGTCCTCCCCGGGGGCAAGCTTCCGTAAAAACCATCTGGCCGTAAGGCTCGGGGAGGAGTTCGACCTATGCGATCTTCCTATCGCCTACTGGCAGTTTCACCGGCGACGCTTTTAGTTGCCCTTTTGCTATTGCCTTCCAAAATATGGGCGGCGGCGCCGCCGTCCCCTGCTCCTTCGGACGGCGGGGACAAGACGACTCCGCGTGGCCCCACACCGCCTCCTTCAACAATGGCCATTCCGGGGCCACTTCAGCCCTTTCTGCGCATGGCGGCCGTCAGCCGCAAGGCGTCTCCAGAAGAGATATTGCCCCTGCTCTCCCACCAGGTGGTGCTGGATGGCTACGGGGGATCAAGCCGTGCCACCTCGCCTACCGAGTACTTAATCTTGGTAAGACGGTATGTGGACCAGGCGCGAGAATTGCAGACTCTGGTGGGTCCGGACGGCAACATTCGCGTATCCAAGTGCGACGATGCCACGCGTCTCCTCAATGTTATAGGCTACCGGCTCCAACAATCTTGCGGCCCGGACGCCAGCCTGGAGACAGCTAATCCCAAGCGGGCCTTTACCACCGTGGATTCCGGATTCCCGCTCGCCGACTTGGAAAAATCGCTTCAGAGTGGCAAGCCGTTCGTCTATCCGTTTAGCAGCACTCCACTTCCGGTCCTTTTTGATGCGGGCGTGTGGATGAAAAACGACCGGAACAAAAATCACAAGGATCTGCTGGACGCCCTCTTAGGTGACCCGGACCTGCCTCGCCTTTACTGGGCTCTGGCGCAGATCGACGAAGAAACGCGGTCCGCCCTGCGCGAGAGTCCAGGCATCGAGAAGCTCCTGCCTTACGCGGCGCTGCTGGATTTCTATGGCGAACAACTTCGCATTCAGTCCGGGCGTGTGCTGGTCCCGGGCGGACCGCAAGCGGAATCTGCCTGGGAACATTTGGTTGGGGCAAGCCCGCATTCGCCGGGAGCGTTTGTCATTGCGTTGCTCTCCAAGGACGGCGGGTGGCTGGCGCCCTATTATGACGCGCTTTCTCGAGTGGACGGACCCCAACAGGCCTATTTCACCGACCCGCAGCGCCTGCCTCAGTTCTACCAGGCGCTGCGTGGACGCGATATCTCCACCGGGCCGGCCAAAGCGGTATTCCGGCCGGACCCTGGGCTGCTGCTTTTGGTAACCAGGATGCAATTGGACGCGGACGGCCAACCCCATGTGCCGGGCGATCTGGCCGCATGGGCTGAGATCATTGCTGCCGCAAACAGTACCAAAAGCGCCCGCCATTGGTCCAAAAAAGGCAGCTCCCTCAACAATCCCGAGGAACTCATCGAGGCTCTGTTGGCCATTTCTCGCGCCTCGATAGAGAGGGGGCCGCTGCAAACCTATCTGGCGCTCAGTGCGATTGACCGCGCGCGCTCGGGTGCAACGCCATTGAGTCCTCAAACGACCCTCCTGCTGGCAAGGAATTTCGCGAAGTACAGCGATCAATACCCCGCCTTCGCCGAGTTTCATTCTCTTAATGACGCGTCGATAACCCAATTCCTCAACGTCGCGGAGACCGTTGACCGACTCCCGGATGCCACTTTGCGAGCCGAGGCGACGGGGATTCTGCAAGCCCAGTGTGGCCTCTGGCAAATCCTGGCGCGGCAGGGACAGATTCCGGAGGGAGATTCGAACGGTTCTTGGCAACGGATTGTCCATCCTTTCGCCGGTGTCCATTCCTCCCCGGAACTTTATGATGCCACGCGATACTCGCTCGCAGAGCTTATGCGAGCGGCGACGGGAAGGCCCCACGTATCTCAAGACGAGATGATCAAGTTGGTGGCGGGGCCAAAACCCACCAGCCCGAATCGCGCTCGCGTAAGGGACGAGATCGCCGATCGCATGCGCTCGGTCCTGGAAGCCCAGCGCCTGGTCTCGCTCGATACCTTGATCGCACTCGGTGACGGCCTTCCCCAGGTTGCCCTGGGGAAAGGCGACGCAGCCGCGCTCATCCCGCTTGCCAGTGAACTGCGCGAATTCGAAATGCCGAAACCGATCTTTTCCACCGGCGAAAAAATCGAGTGGACGGCTGGGCATTTCGGCGATGCGCACACCGAGTCCGAGATGGACACGAACATCCTGGGAGCCCTTCGCGACACGGGAGCGCCCAAGGACATGGCAAATGCGCGCGGCCGGCTGGTCCCTTTCATGCGGGATTTCCTGGTCGGCCTGAACTACGCCTATTACGAGCCGCCGGGGGCGCAGATGCTCCACAACAATCCCCTTTTCATTCGGCGTCATGATTTCTCCGGCGACCTATCTCGAGGATCGGAGCCACCGTGGTCTTCACCTCAACTGGTCGGCCGCGGCGATACTTCGGGTGGCGGCGTGCGCCTTACGGGCGGACTTCCCGGCCTCCCTTACGTTCTGGGGCAAGTCGAGCAGGAGTTCTTCGTGCCGAGAAACGTCCAGTCCCTCATCTGGGAGGATTTGGTTCCATCTCTGATCAATGCCGCGGTGTTGCCGCGCTGGTGGCAAGTAACTCCAAAGGAGCTGCACGCCGTCGCCCTCTATCAACAGTTTGGTGAAGAGCTGTTGACCAGCGCAGGACAGGATGCAAGCCTTCGGGACAAGGTGGTGCCCATCCTCGCCCAGCGCATGATTTCTCGACGGCTGTCGCAATTACAGACTGATCTCGAATCTGGACGTCCGGAAGACATGCTTCCTCGCATGACACCGGCGGAGACTTTCTACCTGGCGCTGGAATTTCAGCGTCAGTACCCGGGAGAGATGACCCGCTGGGGGAAAGCCGGGGAGCAGATTCAAACTCTCACGCGGGAAGACCCTGAGGACGTCAATAGCCAAAAGCTGTCGGGAGATTTCGGCGTCCCCCACCCCGCTCTGGCGCATACCAATGCCAGGGAGCTTCTCAACTTGCGCCCGTTCCCGACTTTCCTCGGCTATTCCAGCTACCTGTTGGCGGAGACCTGGGAGTCCAATAATCTCTACTGGGCCCGCCTGGCGGATGAGAAGGGTTTGCCTCCGGAGAGCCTCCATCTTCTGGTCCCCACACTGACCAAGCGCATGGTGGAAAACATCTTCGCAACTCACCTGGAGGACTGGCCCGCGCTCTTACGCGCTCTGCGGGAAACCGGCACAGAGTTTCGAGAGGGCAAGATCGAATCCTTGACCAAGGCAAGCGAAATTTCCCCGATGTGAGGCGGTTCTGGGGTAAGCAGAAGGGGTGACTCATGGCGAAGCGAATCCTTTGGGTCTCGGCTGTGTGCCTGGGACTTTTCTCCGGCGCCAAAGTGTGGATGGCGGCGCAACAAGACAAGCCCGACACGGTCTTTCGCGTCAACGTCAACATGGTGCAGTTGGACGTGGCCGTGACGGATAAGAAGGGCGATTACATTACCGGCCTCACTCCCTGGGACTTTGAGATTTACGAAGATGGAATTGCCCAGAAACTTGCGACCTTCGGCGAGGAGAATGAAGCTCCGCGAAGCCTGGAAGATTACCCCCGCCGGAATGCTGCGGCCGTGGGCGAGGATCCTCCCACAAAAACCGGCCGGCAGGCGCATAGTGGCACAGTCCAACCCCTCCTGCGCAAGGAATCGCCTGACCGGGTTGCGTCCGCTGTGGTGGGAGCAAGTGTCTTTGTACTTTTCGATACAAGCAACTACATGTACCGGGGATTCGTGTTCGCCCAGGATGCCATTGCGGAGTTTGTCAAGTCGCTCGACCATCCGTATCGCGTCGCCTTCTACTCTTACAGCCGCAACTTTTCCCGCGTTTGTATGCTCACGCCCGACCGCTCGGCGGCGCTGAGCGGCGTGCGTGAGACCGTGGCCGGAGACGATGCCGCCCTTTATGACGCGCTCCTGATGACTCTCAAGGATGCTTCCCAGTATTCCGGAAGAAGGGTGATTGTGGCCTTTTCCAACGGCCCCGACAACTCCAGCATGGTAGCGCCGGAGGATGTTCGCGAGGTGGCCCAAACCGAGGGCATCCCCATTTATATGATCAGCACGCAAATGGCGCGCCTCGATCCGGTCTCCAGTGCGGTCTTCGGACGCATGAGCTCAAGTACCGGCGGCAAGTCCTACTTCGCCAAAGACTGGCAAGACCAACAGAAAGCCTTCGCTTCTATCCGCGATGACCTTGCCCATCTCTACACGCTCACCTACTACCCGCAGCCTAACCCCAATTTCGGGTGGAGAAGCATCAGCGTGAAACTGGTGGGCCCGGCCTTCAAGAACGACCACGTTCGCGCCCGCAGCGGTTATCGGCCCCGCGTCAACCGGCACTTTTTGCAGGCGGCGTCTACTCCTGAAGCACCGTAGAGACGATTCTCTCCGGCGGTCGTCATCACCTGCCTCGCGCACGGCTGCAATTCCCGCCGAAGCCGCGGCTCGCACTCGGGCTGTTGCTGAACGGTTGAGACACAAATGCTAGAACGATTTTGGAGCGGACGGGACTGCCGTTGAAAGCGGCGGCCATGAACCGGAAGTCGGCGAGTGCGGTCTTGGCCTCTTCGGTCAGAGGAGGAAGATCGCGAAGCACCTTTACCTCGTCCACACCTCCTTTTTCACTCAGCGTAACCTCCAATACCACAGCCCCGGCCACAACCGTAGTGTCGGGATACCTCGGAAACGCGGCACGAGTCACCTCCGCCGGCTGGAACGCTGCCTGGATGGCTTCCTCGCTCTGCGGGATCAGCGCTGGAAGCGGGACGGGAGTTGCATAGCCAGGTGGGCGGAAAGTGACCGCGATCGGCATTCTGGAAGCGATGGCTTTACCACTCAACGTCGCCGGTGAGAACTTCCAATCCTCCACCGCTTGCATCGCCAGGGGGGTAAGTACAGGAATATCCCGGCGGACTTCGACCTTCTTGGGTTTCCCCGATTCAACGATGAGGGCGTTCAACACCACCGTCCCGTTCCCGGAGACTGGAACAGAGATATCCGTGACCGAAAGAGTTTCCGCCGACTGGTAGGCCGACTTCTCTTTTGATGTGTCGGTTTGCGCCGCGAGCGTGAGGGCATTCCCAAGAACCACCATCGCTAGGAGCAATCGCTTCATGATTGGACTCCCCTTAGCCCGAGTTTCTTGCCCCTGGTTCGGAAGCAAGGGAATATCACCCTTAGGGAGGCCTCGGCAAATACCGTCCCATGCGCTGGTTCCCACTACACGCCACTCGTCGGAAGGTCCGGCCGGGGGTCCGCTCAAATGACGAAAACCCCCTTGATGTAGTCGCTCGCATTCACCTGTTCGTCGCAGAAAACCTGGCGGAAGTCCTCCAGGCGAAATCGGTGAGTGATCATGCTGTACGTATTAAGCACCCCGTCGCCCACGGCCAGGGCGGCAGGAGCGATAAACCCGGCGTTGTTTCCGGCGCCCAGCATGCGGATGTTGGGCCCTTGAATCGTGTCGGGCGCAAACTGCATTGCCTCGTGCTTGCAGAATCCCGCCAGGACGAAGCTTCCCCCGAACCGTGTGAGGCTGATCCCCACCGGGATCAAGGGATGATGCCCGCTGGCTTCGATCACGATGTCCGTCCCTTCCGGATGTAGCGCCTTCGTCAAAGCCTTAAGGTGCTCGGGGTCATCAGTCACCTCCCAGGCTCCCCAGGATTTGGCGAGGGCCAAGCGCGTGGACTGCCTATCCAAGCACAAAATGCGTCGTGCTCCCGAAGCCTTCAGCACCGCCAAACAATTCAAGCCGATCGGCCCCATGCCGAGAATCGTCGCAGTCGTACCCAGACGGACTCCCGCGGTGGAAGCTACAGCGATGCCCACACCCAGGGGTTCCAGCAGCGCCCCCTGCTCGAAGGAAATCGAGTCCGGGAGCGCGTGCAGATTATGAACGGGCGCCAGGACAAACTCCGCGTAGCCTCCGGGTGGGCCAAACCCGATCTGCCGATACTCGGGGCATCGCCGCCATTCTCCTCGCCGGCAAAACCCACACTTCAGGCAAGTGATCTCGTTATCAGCTACGACCTTTCGCCCAAGCCAGCCCTCATCGGCAGGCGAGCCGACGCGGTCAACCACTCCACAATACTCATGCCCTGGGGTGAGGGGGTACTCAACGGTGTGCCGGCCGCGCAGCAACTCAAAATCGGTCATGCAAATCGCCGCCACGCGAATGCGAATCCGCGCCCAACCCGCTATGGGCTCGGGATCGGGCAATTCCGCCAGGCTGACCTTGCCGGGTTGCTCAAAACGAATAGCCTTCATAGGGAACTCACATCTGGGGTCGGGGCCCCCCGGGCTTGGCGCGTGGGTGTGCTAAGCTGACTATCATTAAGGTTTCTCGGACTGGTGCCCAACCTATTTCTCCTTTTGTTTCATCAACATAATGGAGACATGACTATAACTGTTTTATTTTCATCAACATAATGGAGAGGCCGAAAACTGACATTTTTGATACATTTTTTTTCAACAACATAATGGAGGTTACCTTCATTTTTTCCCCCCGCGTTCTTCGCGACAAGATCGCGGGGGAATACTGTAATACCTTTATATTCAATAACATATACTTTTCGAAAATCTTCGCGGCGAATCGCTAACTCCTTTCCGTTCTACCACATAATGGAGAGCCGCAGTGTTCCAGGGCACCGCACTCCGCTCAATCCGCGCTGACCCGATGGCTATCTGGCCGCCATGCTCACCTTACTTCATCCGGGAAGGTGCGGGCCTCCACGCGAGCGGCGGGACACTTGGGGTGGTCCAGCGTACCCTCGCCCCCCCGGCGACGGCGCACCAGGACCGTAGCCTCCCCTCCGTGATACGGCTTGTGGGCTACAGAAGTCAAGTGAATTCTCGCAGCTTCCTTCGCCGTCGTCCAAACGGTGTCTCGCCTTGCGGGGTTTGAATTAGAATGATACTTCTTGATTTGGCGCCGACGGGTCTCGCCAAGGAAGATTGCACGAGACGAAGAGAGACCGCGGCGAGCACTTCAGGAGTAGCCTCATGGGAATCCAGAAGATTCTTCCTCTCGATCGCGCGTATCAGAAGGTTGCCGAACTCAAGCAACAAGGCCTGCGGGTGGTTCTTACCAACGGCTGCTTCGACCTGCTCCATCCCGGCCACACGCGTCTGTTTGCGGAGGCGCGCAAGTTGGGAGATGTTTTGATCGTGGCCATGAACAGCGATCGGAGCGTTCGCGCCCTCAAAGGTAATAATCGCGCGCTTCAACCGGAAGCCGAGCGGGCGGAGATTATCGCGGCTCTGGCCGCCGTGGATTACGTCACGGTTTTCGACGACCCATCAGTGCTCGCCGTCGTAAAGCGGATGCTGCCCGATGTTCTGGTCAAAGGCGGACATTACACTCTCGATCAAATCGTCGGACGGGACGAAGTGGAGGCGGCCGGCGGGCGCGTGGTTTCCATCCCGATCGTGCCAGGTTACTCCACCACCGCTATTATCGCGGCAGCGCAGAGAGCAGTGGCAAGTAAGGATCGCGATTCGAATGCCGGGGAAACAAAACGGTAAGGTTTAAACTACCCCGCCGCCCTCCGGCGAGCGGGTATATGTTACATGGCGCGAGGGTATTCTGCATGAATCGTCTTCATCACTGGCTTTGCGGTTCGGCTCGTTGGCGGCAGGAACTAAAATCGAACGTCATTCCCTGGGTTTTGGACGGTGTGGATTTGGGCGCAAACGTCCTGGAAGTGGGACCCGGTCCCGGGCTGACCACCGATATCCTGCGCTCGCGGATCGACCGGCTCACGGCACTGGAGATCGATCCTTCGCTGGCAAATTCCCTTGCGGCCAGAACGCGGGGCAGCAATGTTACGGCGATCCAGGGAGACGCCACAGCCA
This sequence comes from Terriglobia bacterium, assembly GCA_052139985.1. Taxonomy (GTDB): domain Bacteria; phylum Acidobacteriota; class Terriglobia; order UBA7540; family UBA7540; genus Bog-366. The sequence goes on along the minus strand of JBKQVI010000038.1, from coordinate 1,202 downwards.
TGCCTTTCGCGAACTCACAATTTTCGGGCGCGGTGTGCTTCACCATGCTGCATCACGTGCCCTCTGCGGCCCTCCAGGATAAGTTGCTGCGCGAAGTTCTGCGTGTGCTCCAACCTGGTGGGATGCTCGCGGGTGTCGATGGTCTCACCAGTACCTACATGCGTCTCATTCACATCTTTGACACCCTCGTCCCCATCGATCCCTCCACGTTTCAAGCTCGCCTTAAGGCTGCGGGATTCGAGGAGGCCATGGTGGAAGCCAATTCACAAAGGTTCCGCTTCCGGGCCCGAAGGCCCATTTAACCCATAGACAATAGGAAGGATGCGCGGCTCGGTCTCAGCGGTTGGCAAGGGTCGAAACAGCGCGGGACCGAATGAGTTGACGATCAGCAGTCACTAAAATCAGCTCATAGACTCTGGCTGTCGCGACGAGAAAGTGGTCCGCCGGATCTCGGTGGGGGAGCTTAACGGCACGCGTTTCCAGCGCAACGGCGTGGGTCAGCGAAGCTTCTCTTAAGGGGACAGAATTGAAGGCTTTTGTGACCCAGGAATCGACGGGCTCCTTGAGGGTAATCCGACCTCTTTCACAGAGAATCAGGAGTTCCCAAGTGCTGATGGGCGAGAGCCAGAGTTCGTTGGCAGGATCTTCCAGAGCCGCTACAACTCGAGGAGAAAGGTTCTCCGGCGCGAGCAAGCTCCAGAGCCAGATATGGGTATCGAGCAGCAGGTTCATGAATGAAAGGCTTCCCAGTCACGGTCATCCGCCGCTGGCGCGACAATATCCCCTTGGATCTCACCCGTCCCCGCCAGCACACCGAGCCAGGTTCGGGGACGCTGCGAAGCGGAGGGTGGAACAACATCAGCAACGGGCCGCCCAAAACGCGTGACTCGCACCGGGTTACGCGTCTTCCGAACACGCTCTAGAACTGCGAGGCAAGTTGCCTTGAACTTGGAAATGGCGATCTCCCGCATGTGTACATCGTACTATGGTCAGTGACTATAGTCAACTTCCCACCCTAATCCGCCGATAAGGGAGGCGGGTTTGGGATTTTGGGTAACTCCACAGGGAATCGGGCCTGAGGGAAGCGCGTTCGAAGGGATGGGCGGGGCAATTACGGCGGGAGGAGAAGGTGCGAGGCCACGGCAGGTTGTGGGGTGCGAAGAAAGAAGACACTCCGGCGGGAGTTTGGAAAAGGGTTTTTA
>JBKQVI010000037.1:0-4343 GCA_052139985.1 Terriglobia bacterium | reverse complement strand
GCGAGCGCTCAGCAGCAGGGTCGTCGACGGCATAGGCCGGCCGCGTTCGCCACGCCATCAGGCCGCAGGCAATCGCGCCCATCAGCAAAACGCTCGAAACAACGCGCGGAGTTCGACTCGCGAAAAGACGGGGAAGCATCGCGCTAATAATTCTATAGGCTTTCGACTGAGCCCTGCATCAGCCCTAAGGCGGGAGAAACGCGCCCTCCACCGAAAGGTTGAGATGGCAATCCCCCCATGGAACGATGACAGAGCTACGATCCGTTCTTGATGATGATCTGTACGCCATTCAAGTGCTTCCCCTGATTTTGGTTGGGGTTAGCGGTCTTTTTCGTGTTGAGCCCAGCTCAGCCGCCGCTGTTTTCCCGCGCCAATGCATTTTGAAGCTTGCTTAGAACAACAACGACACCGCGCAAAACTTTCGAAACCTTTGCGCGCGCGATGAATCAAGGTCCGGCCGGAAACGCTTCGCCTGGATCCCGTGGATCACTGCAACCCTAAGGAGAGCCGATGACCAGAACGATTTTCCTCGTTCTCGCCTGCCTTTTCGCAGCCGCCTTTGCCAGCCACGCTCAGAGCAACTACGCCGACGTGAGCGGATCGATTCTTGATCCGCAGCATCGCGCAATCGTTGGAGCGCAGATCCACGTCTTGACTCGCGGGACCGGCGCCACACGCGAGGTTGTGTCCAACGAGGAAGGCCTTTACGAGATCGCGGGTTTGGAGCCGGGCACATACACGCTCACCATAGACCACCCCGGATTCAAGCAGGCTACGCAAACGGTAAATCTTGAAGTCGGCCAGCAGGCCACACTCGACTGGCAATTAAGCCTTGGTTCTGAGAACCAGAGTGTAACGGTTCAGGCTTACGGTGAATTGCTCAAAACTCAGGATGCGAGCGTGGGTGAAGTGGTCGATCAGCGATCTGTCGATTCACTGCCGCTGAACGGCCGTATGTTGATCGACCTGGTCCTGACCGTACCCGGAGCTCACATCAGCCACGGCGCCGCAACCGGTGACATGAATACCCTTTATTGGCGTCCCGGCCAGCGCTCGGCGGTTAGCATCGGCGGAAGCCGCCCCAACGCGAACTACTTCCTGCTCGACGGGGCCACCAACACCGATCCGACTTTCAGTACCCAGAATCTGAGTCCCTCGCCCGACGTGGTGCAGGAATTTGAGGTCGAAACCGGCAGCTATGCGGCCGACATGGGCGGCGCCGGTGGCGGCCAGATCAATATCGTCACGCGCTCCGGCTCCAGCCACTTCCACGGCACCCTTTACGAGTTCCTGCGCAACGGCGATATGGACGCCCATTCCTTCAACCAGATGGGCACTTCGAATTTCCTCGTGCAGAATAACTTTGGCGGTTCGCTCGGAGGCCCCATAAAGCACGCAGGCAAGACATTCTTCTTTTTGAACTATGAAGCCCTGCGGCATGTTGAGGATGACGTGATGGTCGACACGGTGCCGACCGCTGCCGAGGACTCCGGCGATTTCAGCCAGAGTGGCGTCAACATCTACGACCCGAATACCACCACTGCAAACCCCGGCTACAACCCCAGCTTGCCCGCCAGCCCGTCGAATCCGCAGTACATCCGCCAGCAATTTTCCTACAACGGAGTACTGAATGTGATTCCTCCGAACCGGCTGACGCAGGCTGCATCGATCATGCTGAATCAGTACACGCCGCAACCCAACACCATGGACATGGGCAGTATGACCATGATGGGCCAGCCTACCGTGATCGGCGCGGGCAACGACGCGAATAATTACCTGGACACGCGCAAGGAACACATGACCGACGATCAGGGCACTGTGCGCGTCGATCACAGCTTCGCTAACGGCGACACTGCCTTCATTCGCTACTCTGCTGGAAGCGAATACGGCTTCATGCCCGAGGGCCTGCCTGGCTTCGGTTTGTATCACGACAACTTCTCACAGCAGGGCGTCCTGGGCTGGACCCGCGTCCTGTCCCCGCACATGGTTAACCTGGCGACTGTTGCCGTCTCACGCCTGGTCATGGTGCACTCCACCGAAAGCGCGGGCAAAAACGACATCGTAGACCAACTCGGCATCACCGGAACCGGCTTCGGCGGTCCCAATGCCTGGGGAGCACCCTATTTCACTGTCCAGGGCTATTCGCCGTTTGGCGATAACTACCTGGCAACACCAATGCATGCCTGGGACACCGTGATCGAAGGCCGCGATGCGCTGAACTGGCAGATCGGCCGCCACAGCGCTAAATTCGGTGCCGTGTATCAAAGATTCATCTGGCCCATGTGGGGCTTCTTCCAGAACCGTGGCTACTACCAATACACCAACGGTTACAGCACTCAGTACGCTCTTAACGACGGCCTCTCGGGATCGGCCCTCGCCGACTTTCTCCTCGGCCTGCCGGCAGCGCGACAGGGTCAGGTCGGAGTGCCCCAGATGCAGCTGCGCCAGTGGTACGCGGACGGTTTCGCGCAGGATGCCTGGCGCCTCACCAATGAGACCACGCTAACCTACGGGGTCCGTTACGAGTTCATGAGTCCGCTGGTCGATCTCGACTATACAAACAGTAACCTCGACCTCTCCAGCGGAGCACCCCAGGTCTTCATCGGTGGACAGAACGGTTATCCGCGCGGCCTGATGTATCCCAATCTGGCCAAATTTGCTCCGCGGCTCGGCTTGGCGCAGAGCTTTCCGCGATTGGGTCTCGTTGCGCACATCGCCTACGGCATCTTCTATACGCCTGTCGACATGAACACCTGGTGCAATCAACGTCACAATGTGCCCTATGTCTTCCCTGAGACCGCGCAGAGCGATCCCTATATTCCTTCGATCACGACTCTCAACTTTCCCACCCCTGTGCTCGGCACGACGGCGGTCAGCTTCACCGCGCTCCAGTTGCACGCGCCACCGCAATACGTCCAGCAGTGGAGCGTTTCGCTCGAGAAGCAGTTGGGAGCCGAAACCACCATCGAGGTTGGCTACCTGGGCGCTGGCGGCTTTCACCTTCAGCGCTCCCACCTCATCAACAACGCGCAGCCCGGACCCGGCCTGATCCAGCCCCGCCGCCCATTCCCAAAGATCAGCTTTGTGAGCAACACGGTTTTTCCCGCCGCCGTTGCCGCCACCATGACCAGTTCCACGTTCCCTGCGACCACAATCAACCTGCTCGAGAACACATCCCAGAGTTGGTATGACGCCGGCTACGTCAACGTGCGGCGCCGCGCCACCAACCGTCTCAGCTTCCTGGCCAATTACACCTTCGCCAAGGCGCTAGAGAATGCCCCCGACTTCCGTTCACCTATGTTTGAGGCTGCAACCCCGCAGAATAACTACGACCTGAATGCAGAGAAAGGTCCCGGCTGCGACATCCGCCATCGCGTCGCCGTAAGCGCCGTTTACAACTCAACAGCATTTGGCGCCAACCACCTGGTTCAGGACCTGACCCGCGACTGGCGCGGCTCGCTCGAATACCAGGTCCAGACCGGCTTCCCCATGACCATCTCTGTTTTTGGCGATACGGCCAATGCCGGAACCGTTGTGGGAGAAAATCCCATTCGAGCCAATCTCACTGGCCAGAGGGTTTTTCCGTCCGGTACGCGAAATGCGACTACTTGGTTCAACCCTGGCGCGTTCGCCGCGCCGCCGGCTTACACCTTTGGCAACGTCGGCCGCAATACGGTTTATGGTCCAGGATTGCAAACCATGGACCTGGCATTGGACCGCGGTTTCAATCTGGCAGAGAAGACCAGATTTGAGGCGCGCGCAGAATTCTTCAACGCTTTCAATCACACCAATCTTGGAACTCCCAACCGCTTCGTGAACACGTCCAGTTTTGGCAGCATCACGGAAGTTGCCACACCTGGAAGGGAGATCCAGTTGAGCGCTCGTCTCTCGTTTTAAAGGTCGAGTGCTACCGCTTGGCTTGATGTCGTCTCAATCTGCCATTGCGGCACTCCGGTGAGAGGTTCCCTTGCCCGGGAACCTCTCTCGTTATTTCCCCGTTCCTTCAGTGACCGTCACAATCCGATCCACACCGGGCACGGTGAAGTGTTCCACCCTGCCGCTCGGCCAATGCACCTCGATGTCGTCGACCTTGGTCGCTTGCCCCAGCCCGAAATGAGGCCTGGGATCGCTCGTTGACGAGTAGCTTCCCCCGCTCAGCACGTCACCGCGCTGCTTCATGCCGTTGGCCGTCACATACACTGTCGCGCCCACCGCATCGCGCGGGCTTTTGGGCCCGCCCACCAGCTTCATCTCCAGCCAGTGATTATGGTCCGGGCTCACGTTCCGCAACAGCACCGGATGCCCATCCTTCACATTGATCACAACGTCGAGCTTTCCGTCGT
>JBKQVI010000036.1:0-8439 GCA_052139985.1 Terriglobia bacterium | reverse complement strand
AAGATCCCCTCGGAGGTCATGAAACCCGTGAGAACTTGGCACGACCTCTCTCCATAGTGACGGAATGAAATCGCAACCTATTGTAAATACAACATCTCATCCCACCAGATGTGGAAGTTGGGTTAGCGGCGATCAGCACGAAATCGGCGGTTTATCGCGAGCATCCCGAATGGGTCGCGCGGGATGCCGACGGACAACCCAAGTTCACCAGCACTGCCTCCGGGCAATGCGCGGTCATGTGCCTGGCGACGCCGTACCGCAGGCTTGCTGCCCGGCGCATCAGCGACCTGATCAGCCGCTATCACCTGCAATACGTCGAGATCGACCTGACCACCGTATTCAATACCTATGGTGAATCTCCTGGTTGCCACCCGTCAGGACACGATCACGCCACCTGGGAGGAGTCTCGAGATCGTATCTACGAGGGCATTCAGGAAGTGACGGACACGATCTATCGTGAGCATCCCGACGTTCTGCTCGACCTAACATTCGAACTGTGGGGACAAAAGCACGTGATCGATTATGGTTTGCTTGCGGCTGGGGACTTGGACTGGCTGAGCAACGTTGACGATCATACACCCCAATCCGCCGGCCCCCGGCAGGCCCGGACGCTGCTTTATCACCGCTCCCTGGCCATTCCCGTAGAGACCATGTTAATTGGCAACTTGCGCGCGAATGCCGCGCCCATCGAGGAACGCCTGGCGACCATGATGGGTTCCGGACCGATGTGCCTGGGAGACTTGCGGGCGTTGACTCCCGAACAACAGGATCAGTACGGGGAACGCATTCACTGGTTCAAAAGTTTTCGCAAGACTGTCTCGTTCAACGAGAGTTTCTTTCCACTGGGGAATTGGGCCCAACCGGGCGGCGCCCACCCAGACGGCTTCGCGCGCCTGAGCCGCCAGGGCCAAGGTGTGATTGTGGTGTTCAGGAATGATTCTCCGGACGGCAAGCTCAAAGTGGAAATTCCCACCTTCCCCGATGGTGCTTACTGTGTCAGGTCCGAAATGACAGGGAGATCATTGGGAAACTTCTCCGGCGAACAGATACGAAGAGGATGGGAGGTTCAAGTCCCGGCCGGGCATAAGGTGGAAGTGCTGCAGATCAGCAAGTAGTACGCGGACATAGGTGTCTGTTTGCAGGAGCAGTGGGGGGGGAATCGAAGGCACACCCTTTCCAGTATGTTTGGGTTGTCACCAGGAGAAAAGGAAAAAGATGAGTTTGAATTTGAAGTTGACGGCCATTATCGCAGTACTCTTCTGTCTGCTTTCCACCTCAACGTGTATCGCCCAGAGCAGCCTGATCCGGTGGGAGAAGGCGTCGCCGGAGGAGCTTGGCTTTAGCTCTTCCAAGTTGGACGCCGTGAGGGATGATCTGGCGAAGCGGAATACCACGTCGTTGGTAATTGTGCGGCACGATAAGGTGGTCTACGAGTGGTACGCCCCAGGATGGGGGCCCGGCAAACCTCACGGCACGGCTTCGCTCGCCAAGGCGCTCGTAGGCGGATTGTCGCTTCTCGTCGCGATGAACGACGGCCGAATTGCCCCCGAGGATCTCGCCTGCAAATATATCCCACTGTGGAAGGATGATCCCCTGAGATCGCGCATTACCATCCGTCAGTTGGCCACCCACACCTCCGGCATCGAAGATGCGGAACAAGGCGAAATACCGCACATGCAACTCCCGGGTTGGAAAGGCGCGTTCTGGCGGCGCGATCCGAATCCCTTCGTGATAGCCATCAGAGAGGCCCCGGTGATTTTCGAGCCCGGCACCGACAATGCGTACAGCAATTGTGGCATGGCAGCGCTCGCCTATGCCGTAACGGCGAGCCTCCGGGGAGCGCCGCAAGCGGACATCAAATCGCTCATGGAAGAACGGATCATGCGCCCCTTGGGGATTCAGAATTCCGAGTGGGTCATCGGATACGGGCGGGCTTATGAGACGGACGGGCTGAAAGTTTATGCTAATTGGGGCGGAGCGGAATTCACTCCGCGAGCGGCGGCCAAGTTAGGACTTTTGATGCTGCACCGCGGCGAATGGGAACATAAGCAATTGGTCTCGCGACAGTGGGCAGAGCGGGTTGTCACCTACGCCGGGGTTCCCCTGCCACACGGACCATTGGAGGCTGATCCTACTGCTTCCGGTCTCTGCTGGTGGACCAACAGTAATGGGGGCTGGCCAGGTGTTCCCAAAGACGCCTTCGGCGGGGCAGGCTCCGGACACCAGTTCGTGATGGTCGTTCCCAGCCTGGATTTGGTCGTGGTCAGGAACGGGCAACCGATAAACCCGGAGGGCCATGTGGGGGTGGCGTTCTGGCCTCCATTGGTCGATCATGTGGCGCGCCCCGTGGTGGAAGCTATCACCGAGAAGGGTGCTTATCCGCCCAGTCCGGTAATCAGCAGCATTCATTTTTCCGAGCCATCCACCATTGTGCGTAAGGCCATCGACAGTGACAACTGGCCGATGACCTGGGGCAATGACAATGCCCAGTACACATCGTATGGCGATGGCGAAGGATTTGAGCCCTTAGTTCCCAAGAAGCTGAGCATGGGGTTCGCGCGCGTCGAAGGTCCAGCCAACAATTTCCGCGGCATCAATATCCGTACCGAAACGGGGGAGCGCACCGGCAACGGCGCGAACGGCCTGAAGGCGAGCGGCATTTTGATGGTCAACGGCATTCTGTATCTCTGGGTGCGCAATGCTCACAATGCGCAACTGGCCTGGTCGCGGGACCACGGCAAGACGTGGGAGTGGGGATTCCGCTTCGAGTCCGGCTTCGGTTCGCCCGCCTTCCTTAATTTCGGCCGGAATTACAAAGGGGCGCGCGACGAATATGTTTACACGTATTCGCAGGATGGCGGGAACGCGTACGAGGCGGACGACTGTCTGTTGCTGGCCAGGGTTAAAAAGGACAAGCTGCGGGACCGCGATGCATGGGAGTTTTTCGAGCGTCTAGACGAGCACGGCGTGCCCGTGTGGACCACGTACATCAACCGCTGCGGCAAGGTCTTTCGCTACCCTCGCCACTGCGAGCGTGTTGACGCCGTCTATGATCCCGTTCTGAAACGCTATCTGCTTGTGCTAGGCTACAACCACGAAGGCGGCTGGGGCATCTATGACGCGCCCGAGCCATGGGGACCCTGGTTCACCGCATACCACACCGAGAAGTGGGACATCCCACACACTCACGGTTACCGCCTGCCCGCGAAATGGATCGAGAAAGATGGGCGCAGGATGACCTTGGTGTTTTCGGGCTTGTCGCCCTATGACGCTTTCTGCGTGCGCCGCATGACAATCGAGACGCGCTAGGACGGTTCGTCGGAAATACTGCGCCCTGTTGGATGTGGAGGGACATGAATGCGAAAGGCAAAGAGGATTTTGGGGAGCTGCCTGGCGCTTTGGGCAATTGCCCGCATCAACTTGGCTCAGCTTCCCGAGGCGCCTCCAAATCCAGGGCCGGACGACCGGTTCAAAGCAGATATCCTGTTGATTGTCGCCCATCCCGACGACGACACCCTTGTCGCCGGCTACCCGGCGAGGGCGATTTTCGATGACCACAGGCGTGTTGGCGCGGTCTTCTGTGCCACCGGCGACGGTGGTGGCAATGCGGTCGGGAACGAAAGAGGCTCCGTTCAGGGTCAGGTGCGAATCATCGAAGCGCGACGGGCTCTTGGGTCCCTTGGTGTGGCCAACGTGTGGTTCTTGGGAGGTCACGACACACGAGGCCAGGACACCCTTGGGTCCCTTGAGAGTTGGAACCATGGCCGAGCATTGGACGAGATCGTTCGGCTGGTGCGGCTCACTCGACCGGAGGTTGTTCTGACTTGGCTTCCAGACTACGTGGCGGGGGAAAACCATGCTGATCACCAAGCGGCGGGAGTTCTTGCTACGGAGGCCTTCGACGCGGTTGGTGATCCTACGGTGTTCCCCGAACAGGTGTCCATGCCTCGGGGCTGGCGCGGCATAATGAATTCGGCGGAAGGGTTACGTCCTTGGCAGCCCAAGAAGATCTATTACTTTTCCGATGCCTTTGAGGCCGACTCGCAATACGCGAACGACCGCCGAAGCGCCTCGCCGTTTCGAAAGAGTTTTCTTGAGGGGAAAGCGCCAACGCTGTTGTTTCACCCTCCCGCCATGTCTCGTACGGACGGATTGCCGCGGTGGAACGGAACATCTATCTCACTCAGGAGGGTGGGTTAGGAGTGGAGGCTCTCGCCAAGGGCGACTTTTCCGGTTTTGAAATGCCTACACGGTTTGTATTCGGCAAATCGGTTGTCAAGAGCCACGCCACAGGTGACATTTTCGAGGGGATCGTCCCAGGCCCCGTTCTCTTCGCGCGAGTTCCAGGATTTCAACCTCAGAGCCACGAGGGGCTATCGCTCGAACTTGGCGACCCGTGGGCCTTCTATCAAGAATTTTGGAAAGCCCACGGCCTTGAACACCTCGCCCAACTACTGTCGCTTCCCGAGGTGGCCATCGACTTCGGGAGCGCTGTGCACATCCCTCTTGTGATCCGCAATGCGACGGCGGTCTCGGAACAGGTCAGTCTCACTGTGGCATTACCGAAAGGTTGGGCCGAGAGCACGGGGTCTGCTCGCTGCGCTGTGGAGGCGGGCGGTCTTTGTCCCGTGCAAGCTACATTACTTGCTCCTGCCGCCGGAAGCATTGTCTGGCAGGAGATCACGTGGAAGGCCGCGGCGGGTACGCGGCAGATTGGAAGCGTTTCCCTACGTGTGCTTCTGGGATTAAGTGGCGGAATGCCGCAATAAGGCGTGGCGCCCAGATAAGGGAAAGTCGAGTGCGATTCCCTTGTACAGGAGGAGGCCATGAAAGCAAGCGAGATGGTGACGGAGCATCACCGGTCGGAAATCGACGTGGCCCACAGCGTCCCGCTTCCCACCGATAGGCTGGTTTCGATCGATGCCCTGCGCGGCTTCGATATGTTCTGGATTATCGGTGGCACAGAAATGCTGATGGGGCTGGGGAAGGTCGTGCATCGCCCGGTCTTCGACAGGTTCCTGGAGCAGTTCCACCATGTGCCCTGGCAGGGCTTACACATCTATGACCTGATCTGGCCACTGTTTATGTTCATCATGGGAGCAGCCATTCCACTGGCAGTGGCAAAGCGCCGGGCCAGGGGCGAGGGTGATCGGACGCTCCTGCTCCATGCCCTGTGGCGGGCCATTGTTATGTTCTGCCTGGGAACGCTCACGCAAGGGAATCTTCTCTTGTTCGATTGGTCGAGATTTCGCCCATGTTTCAGTGTGCTGCATGGACTGGCCGCGGGCTACCTAATCGCGACCTTGGTGGTAGTGAAGGTGAAAGCCAAATGGCATGCGACCATCGTGGCCGGTTTTCTTCTCGCATATTGGGCTGTCGTTATGTTGGTCCCTCTTCCCGGAGTGGGCGCGGGAGTCTTGACTCCTCAAGGGAATCTGCCGACATACGTGGACCGACTTGTTCTCGGCCACTTGCATTATGGGCGGAACACTTGGTTCCTCAGCTATCCGGCGTTCGGTGCCTCGGTGCTGCTGGGTGTGCTCGCAGGGCATGTTCTGATGTCCACACGTACGCCTCTGAGCAAGGTCTCTCGCCTGCTCGTTGCCGGCGCCCTCAGTCTGGGAGCGGGGCTCCTCTGGAGCTTGTCATTTCCCATAATCAAGCTGATGTGGACAAGCTCGTACGTGCTGGTTTCGGGTGGCCTGAGCTTTATGGCGCTGGGGTTCTTCTACTGGATTGTTGATGTGCTCCAATACAGGCAGTGGGCTTTCGGGTTCGTCGTCATTGGCATGAATTCCACGGCTGTTTACGTGGCCACCCAAGTCTTCGATTTCCGGCTCGTCGGCAACATCTTTGTGGGACACCTGCTCCCGATGATCGGCCGTTGGGGAGGATTTGTCGAAGCCAGCGCAGCAGTCGCCGTCGTTTGGTTAATACTTTATTGGATGTTTTGCAAAAAGGAATTCATCAAGATGTGATCTGCGGGTCGTCCCTGGGTGTTGGCCATGCACCACCTAGCTGGACACCTCCGAGGAAGTGATGCGTCGATTAGAGAACAAGATCGCGATGGTAACCGGCGCCGGCCGCGGCATTGGGCGGGCTATCGCCATCCGGTTCGCACGTGAGGGCGCTTGGGTGATTGCCGCCGATCTGGATGCGGCAAACGCCGGTCGAACAGCGGCCGAGATCGTGGCGTCCGGCGGCCAAGCGCAGGCTCGGGCAGTGGATGCTGGCGAGCAAGCACAGGTGGAGGAACTAGTGGCCTCGGCGGTTCGGGATTGGGCCCGGATCGATCTCCTGGTGAACGTCGCCGGAGTGGGTTTGACGAGGCTTTTTCTGAACACCGCTTTGAAGCAGTGGGAACATGTGCTTCGCGTGAACCTGACCGGATGTTTCTTGTGCTTACAGGCTGCGGCCCGCGTCATGGTGGCCCAAGGCGGCGGAAGGATCATCAACATAGCGTCGCTTTCTGGGCAGCGGGCGGGAACGGGCCGCGCGGCGTACGGCGCCTCGAAGGCCGGAGTCACGATGTTGACCAAGGTTATGGCCGTCGAATTGGCCCGCTACGGGATTACGGTGAATGAAATCGCGCCCGGTCCGGTCGACACGGAAATGACCGCCGTGACGCACGATGAAACCACTCGCGCGGCTTACCATCGGTTGATTCCGATGCGCCGATATGCTCGGCAGGACGAAATTGCCGATGCTGCGGTCTTCCTGGCGTCCGCGGAAGCCGCTTTCATCAACGGCCAGACGCTCAACGTGGATGGCGGGTTCGCGGCGGCCGGTTTAATGTTTGACCTGAAGGAGTGAGCGAGATCGATCGATACAAAATGCGTTCTGAGGGAGTCTAAAACTATGAAACTTGTCAAAGCATGGGAAGAACCAGGAGTTCAGATACCGGCGCCTTACAGCCGTTGTATTAAAGTATTGTTTGCCCCCGATAAAGAAGAGGTTGCGGAGTTGACCTTATCTCATGTCATCCTACCGCCGAATGGCCGCACGGACTACCATATGCACGACCGCCCTGAGCTCATCTACGTGACAATGGGGGAAGGCCTCTGTGTCAACGAAGGCCAGGAAACTCCCATCGTGCCGGACGTAGCCATGTGGGTGCCGGCAGGCGAAAAGCACCAGATCATCAACACCGGCGCATCACAGTTGAAAATTATTACGGTTTTCGTGCCCGCCTACCACGCCAAGCAGAATTACGAGCGCTGCCTCAATGCTGCCCAAGACAACGGAGCCCAATGAAAATCGGCATCAGCTCCTGGACCTACCCCTGGGCCATTGGTGTAAAAAGTTATCCCCTCCGGGATCCCATGACCGCAATTGGATTGCTGGAAAGAGCCTGTGCGATGGGTGCGCAGGTAGTTCAGATCGCTGATAATCTGCCTTTGGCCGCTTCCATGCTGGACCCTATTCGCAGGGCTGCGTCCGGTATTGAGATCGAGCTCGGCACACGGGGCGCTGAGCCAGCTAATCTCCTCCGTTATCTCGAATACGCGGTTTCGCTGGGTTCCCACTTCGTGCGCACTCTGCTGGGCGATGGGTATAACGAGGATTCGCTCCGTGCGGTGCTGTCGGAGTTTGGACGGCACGGCGTGGTGCTGGGTCTGGAGAATTATGAGGGCCTGCCCTCGGCTGACCTCGCGGCCTTGATGCGGCGGCTGGACAATCCTTGGGCAGGCATCTGTCTGGATACGGTCAACTCGCTTGGGGCGTTGGAAATGCCGGAATTCACGATCAAAACCCTGGCGCCTTACACCGTCAACGTGCACGTCAAAGACTTCGATATTGTTCGGGTTCCGTATATGATGGGTTTCGAGGTGACAGGTAGGCCCGCCGGGCAAGGACGTCTCGATCTGAAATCGCTGCTGGATCAGGTCCAGGTCTACGGGCGAGATCCGAACCTAATCCTCGAGCAATGGCCTCCTCTTACGGGCTCGCTAGAGGAGACGATTGTGCGCGAAGCAGCTTGGGCCGAAGCGGGCTGGGAATACCTCAACACGAAGCTGAACAGAGATCATGTTGCTTAGGCTGCGATGGATCTTCGGCTCCGGTGTCCGCTGGCGGGTCGTAGCAGCTCTCTTCCTTCTCTCCTTTATTACCATCGTGGATCGCGTCTGTATCTCTGCGGCGAAAGGCGGGATGGCGGAGGAGTTGCACATCCCGGACCTGACTTTCGGCATGGTTTTCGGGGCCTTTGCCCTTGGCTATGCGCTATTCATGCTCCCGGCGGGCTGGATGGCGGACCATTGGGGCACTCGGCGATCCCTTGCCCTGATTGTAGCGCTGTGGTCGGTATTCACTCTGCAACCGATGTTCACCTCTAAGTTTTTGAGATAACTTGTGTTGCCTTGTGGGGTTAAGTGCGATTTTGGCCCTAAGTATGTAGACATGCATAGTACGTTGTAAGTCGCATTTATCCTTTACAAC
>JBKQVI010000035.1:0-13922 GCA_052139985.1 Terriglobia bacterium | reverse complement strand
TAATCGGAACACCGGGTACCGCAGAGGTCGTGTTGGTGTAGCGCTTGCGCGTACTTTGCGCTCCTCAGCGGCTCTTCGATTTGGCGTTTTCAAGTCCTCGCATCACATCGTGCCCGCAATGGGGGCTCCATGCCCACGATTTAAGGTCCGCAGAGGAGGACTGGACATCGTCCACCTCTGCGCTACGACTGGGCTACCATGTAGCCAACGTCCGCGGTACCCGGTTGCGAAGGTTGCAGGTTACGCTGAGCGCGGCCAAATTGGGAAGCAGAAAAGATGTCAGGCGCCCTTTCTAGCGAACCCTCGGTCGCACACCTTTGCCTCTGACATCTCTCTCCACCCCGCTCCCGTCATTTGGGATTGCTCCCCGTATCCTTTTCGGGTACGATTGACCCCGGAATGGGTACGGCTAGTACGCTTTCGGACACGCTTTTTGGCCGCACGCGTGGTGCGGTGTTGGCGGTTCTGTTTGGTCACGTCGGGGAGTCCTACTATCTAAGGCAACTCGCTCGTATGACAGGGATTGCGCTCGGGCCCGTGCAGCGGGAGTTGCGCCAGTTGGTCGACGCCGGTCTGGTGACCAGAAAGACTTTAGGAACGCATACTCTCTATAGCGCCAACGAGGCGGGTCCGGTCTTTGCTGAGATGCGGAGCTTGGTGGCGAAAACGGTTGGGATCCACGACGTCCTCCTGGCGGCGCTCCAGCCCCTCGAAAAGAAAATCAACCTTGCTTTTGTGTACGGCTCGGTGGCGCGTTCCCGTGAGAGCCACCAAAGCGACGTCGATTTGATGATTGTGGGCAGGGTGCACTTTGCGGATGTGGTCGAGCGAATCGCCGAGGCACAGAAAACGCTGAACCGAGAGATCAACCCTACCGTCTATACGGTCAATGAGTTCGCAAGCAGGGTACCCGGAAACTTCCTAAAGACTGTACTCGTCGGGAAGAAACTCTTCCTCATCGGAGATGAGAATGTCCTTAGAGAACTGGGCCAGCAATACATGGCTTGAGAGGCTCGAGTCCGATCGAGAGGAGATCGAGCGCCTACTTGCGGTTGCCGATGGGCATCTCGCCGACTATGCAAAAGCCGTCGCGAGTGAGATGTCCGCTGATGCGCAACTGAGTCTTGCCTACGATGCAATTCGGGCTTCCGCGACGGCCGCATTGCGCGCTACCGGATACCGGGTGGTTCGGGGTGGAGGTGAGCACTACCGTATGATCGAGGCTCTCGAGTTCTCGATTGATCCGCAGAGAAAGCTCATCCCTAGGCTGGATGCCTTACGCCGAAAGCGAAACACGGGCGCCTACGACGACTACGGGCTGGTGGCTCAGGGTGAGGCCGATCTGGCGGGCAAACTAGCGGTGCGAGTTCGGAACGAGGTCGAGGACTGGATCCGCAAGAGCCACGCCGACAAGATTGCATGAATACCGTTCGCTTCCAGGTCCAGAAGTCATCGGAAGGTTAGAACTAGCTGTCCTTTGGTGTAACCCGAAAGAGACACATGGGATTTCCGTACTTTGCAAAATACTCCGACGCCGCACAGCCTGGCATTAACGTCTTTATTTTCAACAAGGGCCATCGGCGACCTCGCATTAGACTTTGGCACTTTGAATGCCTTTCACACTTGGCTGATCGAAGTGGTGAGCGTGAGCCAGAACGTAGCGAGAGGAGCGATGCGAAATCTGATGGGAAAGCATTGGCAAGTGTTGGTGGTGGCCCTTCTTTCTTGTGGGACGATGGCCTTTGGTGATCAAGCTACGGCAACTCTCCAGCCTACCCCTGGAGACCAAAAGAAGGCGGACGTCGTTTACCGTGGTGTATATACCTTCGCACTAACCGGCAGTACGGCGGCCACTCCGGCGGCGTGCGACGATTTCAACTGGGAGATCTCAACGGGTATGTCGTCGTGCTTCGCGTTCTCGGTGCGAACTCCTCACCCGATTTGGCGAGTCCCGCTTGCGGGTATCAGCGGACCGTTCAACATGTGTCCCAGCCGCTCCGAGCGTTTCGTGAGAACCTATCACGCGTGCCAACTCGCTTCCATCAATACTCTCAAGATTGGATGGACGAACTCCTCCGGCACGTCCAGAGGAAACAAATCCCCTATGGAGTTGAGCGAAGGCCCTGCGCGCTGACGGCTAAGACAATGGTCCAAAGAGCTTTTCCTGCACCAGATGAGGATCAACGACGGTAGCCACGGTCACTGCCGTTGTGACCGTGGGCTTTTCTCGTAGGCGCTATCCCAGAGTGTGGACCGCAGCGCGGCAGAGCCGCAAGCAAGTGGCTGTTGGTTGGCAAGTGTACCCTCACCCGGCGGCGCGTGGCCGCCACCCTCTCCCCTGGGCGAGGGTAGCCTAATTCCCTACCTTCTCCGAGCGGAGAAGGTGCTGAGTTACGAAGCGGATAAGGGGTTCCTTACTTCCACGCCTCCCGAAGCAGCAGCGTGGCGGGGCCGGCCAAGCCCAGGAACGGGCCGGAAACATTTTGATCGGCCTTACGCTCGCGCCCGAAGAAGTCCAATTCGCAGTTCTTCAACAACGGCGCTGTGGGCAGCGGGGAATCTGCTCTCCAAATGAGCAGCAAGCGGTCGGCGTCGAAGGCAACTTCGCCGTGAATTGCCACCGAGTGCTCGCCGGAGTCTTTCATTGCTATCTCCCCGGCCCGCGTTGACACGTAGACGTTGTAGTCCGCCACATTGCTGGAATCCCCGGAAGAGATGGGTTTGCCCTGATCTACGACAGTGTTGTTCAGAATTCGATTCCCCGTGGAAGTGAGCCTGCGTCCGTTTGACGAGCGGTCGGTCGCGACCCTGGCCACCACCAATTCCTCTGAAACCCGCCCGAAAAAGTTGTGCGCCACGATGGCGTTATCCGTATCCGCCAGGCGCACGCCCTCCCCGTTGATATTCCAAAAGACGTTATGATCTACCAGGTTGGTTGACTGCGATGCCTCGACAAAGACGGCGCCTTGCACCGTGTTGATGTCGTGCATCACATTTCCGGTGACGCGCGAGTTTTGGTTGTCCCAATCCAGCCAGATGGCGGCGCTACCTTGCAGACGCGCGATGTGATTGTTCCGCACCAGCGTGCCGCGATTGACCAGCAGTTTAATGCCGGCCACTTCCCAATGAAATTCCGCGTCCTGCCATCCGCAATCGACGACTTCATTGTCCTCCACCAGAGCGTGCGACACTTCGAGACCGCGAATTCCCGCCGTGCCGCAATCGGACACGTGATTTCCGCGCACGATGTTGTGACCCAGATCCGGATCGGTGCGCTCGGGATGGCCTGGCCCCTCGTAGGCCCGAAAACCCATTTCGATTCCCACCGAGTTGACCTGCCGCACCGTATTGCCCTCGATGATCCAGTGATGCCCTCCCATGGTGAAAAGCGCGCCCACGCCCGCGCGCGCGAAACCGTTGGCGCACTGTTCCAGAGTCAATCCGCTGATCCGGATGAAGGCCAGGCCCAGTGTCTGCGGTTGAATAATGTACGGTTGCACCGCGGCTTCAAACAGCAGGCCATTGGGATCGGCACCTCCGAAGGGATGGATGTGCACCGTCTTGCCGCCGGGATCGACCCAGTAAGACCCGGGCAGGCGCACCAAGTCCTCGTAAGTGGCAAGTTGCGCCATGCGCCGCCCGTCCTGGAACAGCAAGCCGCGCGGCAGACTGTAAGGAATGCGCCCCTTCCACCGCATAGCCCAATCCATGACGTCGATTTCCTGGTTGCTGAGGTTGGGCGTCTGGAAGGGAAAGTAGCCGCCTTCGAACAGGCTGGCCGCGAGCGTCGTCATCCAGAGTTGTTTCGAGTAGATGCCCCCGCCGGTATTGGGCGGGTTGTGAGGGTCGATCGAGAGTACCCATTTTGTGGCGATCACGCGCGAGCCGCGGATAATCACTTGTTCACCCGGCGCCGCCTCGTAAGCGATCATGCGGTCCGGCCCTTCACCCGACAGGCGCGGACGCACTAACTCTCGATAGATGCCCGCGTGGATCCATACACGCTCGCCCGGCTTCACCACTTGCGCGGCGTGGTTGATGGTGAGGAAGGGGTGCTCCTCCGTCCCGTCGTTTTCGTCGGACGCCCGCGGGTTGTTCTGGCTGACGTGGTAGGTTCGAGTGTAGCGCGTCTGGTCGGTCCAAGTCAGAAACGGCGTTCCGTCGGGCAGGAGTGCTGGGGGAACCGCCGGCTGGTAATGAACTTCCGCCATGGCGCTAGCCACGACGGCGAATATTGCAAGAAGTATCGAAAAGCTGCGCATGTTGAGCCTCGATTTCAGGAGTCTCTTGTAGACCAGGACGAGAAAGTTGTAGCGCGGGCGTCTCGCCCGCTGGGGCGTGGGCATCTTGCCCGCGCTTCTGTGCTCGCGCTATGGACCCTTTTGACGTGGGTTGTTGCCTCGCTGTCGTTGCTAAAGGTCGTTCGCCGGTGCAACACGCCGCAGATGACAATGAACCGACGGTCCGATACTGCCAAGTGTCGAGGCGGCGACATGGCGGCCATTATAGGCTTCGAACCCGCGATCGCAAACGTCATATCCGAAGAAGAGCCGTCAAGAAGAGCCGCGGAGGAAGGCAAAGTGCGCCTACCTCCGCGCTACTCTCGCTCGCTTTCGCTCGCGGTTTTTCACGTCACGTTAATCTCACGGTTGGGTTGGGGGCGTCGTGGCGCCGGGACGGGTTCGCGTCGTTGGTGCCCTGGGAGGGCGTGGTGTAAGTGGGGATACTCCGGGAACCACCCGCTGGTCTACATAATCGAGCAAGCTTTTCTTGAGGCTCTGTATTTCCGCCGATGCCAAAACGTCGTGGGAGAGAGTTTGAAAGCTTGCTTCGATGGTCGCCTTGAGGTCGCGATTGAGTTCCCGCGCTTGTCGTTCGAGCAGGCGATCCATCGTGTCGTTCAGCCGCATCAACTCATCGTGGTTGAGTTTGGCCTGCAGGGCCGCGTAGTCGTAGGAGTTATACATCGGACCGGTGCACTGGACCATTTCGTAGGTCCAGTTTTCGGTGGCGTCAATTGGAGTGTGCGTAAGTTGACCCTCGCACACGTACCCGCCCCGGCCCATTCGAATCGACTGGTTCGGTTCCGCGACCACCCGAATTTCCTGTGCGCGCAGCGTTCCGATGTTGAACAGACAGAGCAAGGCAATAGGCGCTAACCATGATGCGAAACGGACCGTGGTTCGGATATCACTCATTCAGGTAACTCCTTCATTTGGCAGTCTCCTTCATTGCTAACCCGTCGGCCAACCCGTCACCACAGACAGTGCCGTCCTGTCCGGGTGCCTATCATATGCGGGATGCCGCAGAGGCAAAAGTATCATCTCGCCCCAACGCCTTCAAGAACCGCGGCTGGGCGCACTCGCGCCGGAGCTCACCGCAGTTGCTTGCCAAAGTAAAAGCCCAGGGACAGGAAGGCGCGATCCGTTCTACGAGATGCTCGCTCTGCACTGTGCTCTGCATGGCTTTCCCGTCTGAGTGTTACAATCATCCCAGACGAGACAACTGATGCGCCATCGGCAGGATTTATACACTCGCTGGTTGCACGAAATGCGCCGCTGGGAATTCTTTCATGCCGGCCAGCGCGTGGGCGTGGCGGTTTCGGGCGGGCCGGACTCGGTTTTACTTCTGCATTTCATGATGGCATTCGCGCGCGAAGCGGGGCTGACGCTCGCGGCGGTACACTTTAACCATCGCTTGCGCGGGGCGGAGTCCGACGGTGACGAAGCTTTGGTCCGCGGGCTTGCTACATCCCTCCAGATTGAATACCTGCGGGGCGAAGCGGATGTGGGGCGGGTTGCCCGGGAGCGCCACGGCAACCTGGAAGCTGTGGCGCGCGATTTGCGCTACCGTTTCTTCTTCTCCCTGGTTGACCAAGGCCGACTCGACCGTGTGGCGACCGCGCACACCGCCAACGACCAGGCGGAAACCGTCCTGATGCGGCTGTTGCGAGGCGCCGGGACGCGGGGCCTGGGGGGAATCTATCCGGTGCTCGAGGGCAAAGTTGTTCGCCCTTTTTTGGGCGTGACCCGCGCCGAAGTCATGCAGGAAATCACCGCCCGGGGGATTCCGTACCGGGTGGATTCCTCGAACCTCAACACCCGCCTGCAACGGAACAAAATCCGCTCGGAACTGCTGCCCCTGCTGGCGAAGGACTACAACCCGGGAATTGTCTCCCTCCTCAGTCAGTTTGCCGACCGCGCTCGCGACGATGAGGCATGTCTTGAACGCTTGGCGCGAGAGCGGGCCCAACCCTGGCGCGTCCGCGAAGGGAGGGAAGAGCGCATTCCGGCTCGCGCCCTATCGGAATTTCCGCCCGCAGTGGCGCGACGCGTTTTGCGGCAAATGCTGCAAATCGTGCGGGGAACATCGCACGGCCTCGCGCACGAACACATTGAAGCGTTGCGCCGGTTTGCCGCCGAGTCGCAGAGTGGAAAGATCCAAATTCTGCCAGGTGGCACGGTGGCGCGCAAGGAATTCTCCTGGTTGGTGATTGGACCCCCTGCCAGTCCGGCGCACGACAGTGGGTTTTCCTACCCTGTCACTTTCCCGGGAGAAGTGCCGGTCCGTGAGCTGGGGTGCACTTTCCGCTTTAAAATACTTAACCTCGACGACACCAATAAGGCGTATAATCTGAACAAGCTTGTGGGCCTTGACCCGCAGAAGTTGAGTGGGGAACTGCTCTTACGCAACTGGCGGGCAGGGGATACGTTTTGTCCTATCGGAAACCGAGGGGCTCGCAAACTTAAGGAGCTTTTTCGCGAGCGGAAAATCCCGGAGATGCGGCGCAAAGGCTGGCCTGTTTTGCTCTGCAATGGGCAAATCGTGTGGGTTCGAGGGTTCCCTCCGTGCAAAGGCGTCGTGGCAACTGACCGGACGCAGCAGGTGCTCATCGTGGAGGAAGAACCTACGCGGCCATCCTCACCCATCCGGTGAAATGCCCTTATGAAAAAAGGCGTTGCGTCCAAAGAAGCACACCACAACGGCTCGTGCTGCCGGGCCCGATGCGAGCCTTAAGACCATCGTTAGTGAGAAGGCAATTGGCAAGCGGTGCGTGGATTCTCACGGCGGACCAAACGGGATGACGCGGGTTTTACAACTTTCCGGTCCCTTGTTGCTTCGTTGTGGACGTGGTTACCAACAGCTACATCGCAGTTTGCCTTTCCTCACGTGGCTCGAACAATAAGGCGCAAGGGTGAAGCTGGAAGGCGTCGGCGTGCATCTAACTTGAGTATGATGGAGACCCAAGGGTAGTCGATTCGAGGGTTCCAGGAGGACGGTCCGTGAACTCGGCGGTAAAAAACATTATCTTTTGGGTGGTGATGGCAGTCACCGCCTTGCTGATTTGGGCGGTGGTCAAGTCGAGCACCGGCGAGAAAGTGGCGGACTATACCTTCACCCAGTTCATGACCGAAGTGAACAAGGACAATATCCACGACGTAACCATTACGGGAACCGACGTCACGGGTACTATCAAGAAAGATAACTCTCACTTCCGCACCACGATTCCCTCAAACTACCCCGATCTGTACAAAACGCTTCAGGACAAGAATGTAAATACCATCATCAAGGACAACTCCAGTGGCAACTGGATGACTTGGCTGGCCAATGGTCTGCCCTTGATTCTGATTTTGGGGCTGTGGATTTTCATCATGCGGCAGATGCAGTCCGGAGGTAACAAGGCGTTATCGTTTGGTAAGAGCCGCGCACGCCTACTTTCGAGCCAACAGAAGAAAGTCACGTTCAAAGATGTGGCGGGAGTGGAAGAGGCCAAGGAAGAACTGGGTGAAATCATTGAGTTCCTGCGCGAGCCGCAGAAGTTCCAGAAGCTCGGCGGTCGTATTCCTAAAGGTGTGCTGCTGGTTGGGCCTCCGGGAACCGGCAAGACTTTGCTGGCACGGGCCATCGCCGGCGAGGCCAATGTCCCCTTCTTCTCCATATCCGGATCGGACTTTGTCGAAATGTTCGTCGGCGTGGGCGCCTCCCGCGTGCGCGACCTGTTTGAGCAGGGCAAGAAAAACGCTCCCTGCATCGTCTTCATCGATGAAATCGACGCTGTGGGCCGCCATCGCGGCGCCGGCTTGGGCGGCGGCCACGATGAGCGCGAGCAGACGCTGAATCAGTTGCTGGTGGAAATGGACGGCTTCGAGTCGAACGAAGGAGTCATCCTGATCGCTGCCACCAACCGCCCCGATGTTCTGGACCCGGCCCTGCTGCGGCCCGGCCGCTTCGACCGCCGCGTGGTTGTGCCCCGGCCCGATGTGGGAGGGCGCGAAGCTATTCTCAAGGTTCACACCAAGAAGATTCCTCTGGCCGAGGATGTTGACATACCGGTCCTGGCGCGCGGCACCCCAGGCTTTTCCGGCGCCGACCTGGCGAATCTGGTCAACGAGGGGGCGCTGCTGGCAGCGCGGCAGAATCGCAAGACCGTCACCCAGATGGACTTCGAAACTTCCAAAGACAAAGTGCTGATGGGGCCGGAGCGCAAGTCGATGATCCTCTCCGAGACCGAGAAGAAAAACACGGCGTATCACGAAGCCGGACACGCCCTGGTGGCCGCCAATATTCCTGATGCCGACCCCTTGCACAAGGTCACCATCATTCCGCGCGGCTGGGCTCTGGGCCTGACGCAGCAACTTCCCCTGGACGACAAGCACACCTATACGCGGGAGTACCTGGAAACCCAACTTGCTATACTGATGGGTGGACGCGTGGCCGAGGAGCTCTTTCTGCACCACATGACCACCGGCGCCGGCAACGACATCGAGCGCGCCACTCATATCGCCCGCGATATGGTGTGTGAATTTGGAATGTCGAACCTGGGGCCACTGGCCTTCGGCAAGAACCAGCAGGAAATTTTTCTGGGACGCGACATCGCTACACAGCGCGATTTTAGTGAAGACACGGCGATCAAAATCGACCAGGAAGTGAAAGTCTTTGTCACCACGGCCTATGAGCGGGCTAAAAGTATTCTGACGGGTAACCGAGATGTTCTGGTCCGCATCGCCGAGGCCCTCCTTGAGCGCGAAGTTCTGGATGCCAGTGAAGTAAAACTGTTGATCGAAGGCAAGGCGCTGCCGGAATTCGTCCGGGTAAAGCCCTTGCCCCCACCTCCCGAAACCGTGCAGGTGCTTAAGCCGCAGCCCTCTTCGCCCTCCGCCATGCCGCCACGCGAGCGCCCGCAACCGGCGTGAGCGCGGAGAGAAACGAAATTCGAAACCCTAAACCCTAAACTCGAAGCTGGCCGCCGAGTTTCGGGTTTCTAGTTTTGAACCTCGCCGGGGATGTTATGATACGACTATGATCGCCAGCCTCAAGTACACACACGCTGATCTCCTGCTCATGCCTGACGACGGCAAGCGTCGCGAGATTATCGATGGAGAACTTTACGTGACTCCCTCGCCTGTGAATTACCATCAGATGATACTTTTCAACCTCACCATGGCGTTTGGGAAGTTTCTGGAGGTACACCCTCTTGGCAAGCTGCGGTTTGCCCCTCTGGATGTAATCCTAAGCGAATACGACGTCCTGGAACCCGATCTGCTTTTTGTGTTGAACGAACATCGGGACTATCTGCAAGATTGGGTGCGCGGCGCTCCCGACTTGGTGGTCGAAATCCTCTCGCCCACAACGGCATCTCGCGACCGCGGCCTTAAATTGAAAACCTACGCTCGATACGGCGTGGGCGAGTATTGGATCGTCGATCCCGTCGAGCAAACAGTGGAGGTGTACCGCTTGACTGAGGACGGCTTCCGCTTGGCCGCGACAGGCGCGAAGGGCAAAAGGATTGAAACTCCTTTGCTGCCCGGATTCTCTCTGGCTGTCAGCGCAATCTTCAAACCCTAAACCTGTCCGGACCTCCCATTGACCGCAGCAATTCTTTTCCTGCGCAATTCCGCGCCCGCCGAACTATACTCTTGTCGATTTTGCCGTCTGCAAAAAACCGATTGCGGAGGGTTCGGATGCATGCGTTTATGGCGGAGCTTGTGGGCACAATGCTGTTAATCCTTTTAGGTGATGGAGTTGTTGCCGCGGTGGTTCTGAATAAAACCAAAGCTCAGAACTCCGGCTGGATGGTGATCACCACGGGGTGGGCGCTGGCGGTGGCGATGGGCGTGTACGCTGTGGGGCGTATCAGCGGCGCGCACTTGAATCCTGCCATTACCCTGGGCCTGGCGATGATCGGCAAGTTCTCCTGGAGCTCCGTGCCTACCTACTTGGCGGCACAATTCCTAGGAGCATTCCTCGGAGCGGTCGTCGTGTGGCTCGCTTATCTTGCGCATTGGCCCGTGACGGACGATCCGGCCGCTAAACTCGGCGTATTCTCCACTATTCCGGCGATTCGCAGGCTGCCTTTGAATCTGGTCACCGAAATTATTGGAACGTTTGTCCTGATGTTTGGCGTGCTAGCTATCGGGGCAAACACGGCTCCCATCCAAAGCGGGCTTGCTCCGCTTCTGGTAGGATTTCTAGTGTGGTCCATCGGCCTGTCGCTCGGTGCGCCCACGGGATACGCCATCAACCCCGCGCGCGACCTGGGACCGCGCCTTGCCCACGCACTGCTGCCCATTGTGGGCAAGGGCAGCTCCGACTGGGGCTATTCCTGGGTGCCGATCGTGGGGCCGGTCATCGGCGGTCTTCTGGGCGCGGTTGCGTACGCAAAGGTATTCGGAGCCTAAGTTGATGAGCCCTCGTCGTGAGTTCCAAATCCAACTTGGTGGCCGCACGGTAACGATGGGCAGTCGCACCCTCGTCATGGGCGTGCTCAACGTCACGCCGGATTCTTTCTCCGATGGCGGGCGCTACTTCGACTCCGCTCGCGCCGTCGAGCGCGGGGTGCAATTGGCTCAGGAAGGCGCCGACTGGATCGACGTCGGCGGTGAATCCACCCGGCCCGGAGCGCAACCGGTGCCAGCCGAGGAAGAGCTTCGGCGCGTGCTCCCGGTCATCCGCAGCCTGCGTCGCAGGCTGCGTCGTGTCCCCATCTCCATTGACACCACCAAGGCAGAGGTTGCTGAGCAAGCCCTCGACGCCGGCGCGAATGTTCTGAATGACATCAGCGGCCTGCGTTTTGAGCCGCGCCTCGCGGTCGTGGCGAGCCGATACGGCGCCCCTCTGATCCTGATGCATTCTCGCAACAGACCGGAAACGATGCAGCGCAAACCTTTTACGCGCGACATCTGGCGCTCGCTCACGAACGGGTTGGAAACATCGATCCGCCGCGCCCTCGCCGGCGGGGTGAAACGGTCGCAACTCATCCTCGATCCCGGGTTGGGCTTCGGCAAATCGCGCCGGCAGAACTATCAGGTTCTCGCGGGTCTCGAAAAACTTCGGCGATTTCACCTTCCCCTGCTCATTGGCGCGTCGCGCAAATCCTTTGTGCAGGCGATTGTCGCCGGCGAGGAGCTTGAACCTTCGCGGTCGTCACGACCCGGGGCTCGTTACTGGCCCATCGCTGCGGCGAGTCGCGATGAACGTGCCCGCCGCCGCGAACCCAGCAAACTGGGCTTGGCGGACCTCACAACGGGTGACGCAGCCGCCGTCGTTGCGGCAATCCTGGGTGGCGCGCATATCGTGCGGGTTCACGACCCCGGAGCAATCCTTCCCGCCGCGCGCGTTGCCGACGCCTTGCTCGCGGCACTCCGTTAGTGTTCACAGCTCCGCTTTCCGCTCGTGACGCCGGTCGAGTATCATTCGGATATGCGCCGGGCGCGATGTTCGCCAATTCCGCAAGCTCTCCTTCAGGTCGTCTTCCTAGTGTGGGCGACGCCGGCGGCGTTGGCAGGGCCGCTACCACAGGTGGCGAAAACCGAAGTCCCTCCGCCTGTTATCCTCATTTCCGTTGACACTTTGCGCGCCGACCATCTCAGTTGTTACGGCCACCCGAGCCTGCAAACGCCGCACATCGATTCGCTGGCGCACGGGGGCACGCTCTTCGCCGAAATCAGCAGCCAGGCGCCCATCACGCTGCCCTCGCACGTGTCGCTGTTCACGTCCACGTATCCTTTTGCCAACGGTATCCGCGAGAATGCTCAGGTCTTGGCGCCGGGAGCCGTGACGCTCGCCACGGTTCTCGCCGCGCATGGTTACGGCACGGCGGCATTCATTGGCGGATATTTTCTCGCGCGCCGCTATGGTTTGGCGCAGGGCTTTCAAACCTACGACAGCCCCTTCGACACGCGTGCCCTCAAGGGTGCACTCGACTTGAAGCGTCCTGCATCCCAAGTGCTCGCTGGCGCGGAACGCTGGCTCGATCGGAACTCCGCCCGCCCCTTCTTTCTATTTGTACATCTGTTTGATCTTCACCAGCCCTACGACGCGCCTGCTGCCTATCGTACTCGCGCCCCGGAAAGCGAGTACGACCAGGAACTGGCTTACGTGGATGACTCGCTCGGAGGCTTTTTCGATTTCCTCGCGCGACAGGGACTGGACCAACGCGCGCTGGTGGTGCTCTTCTCTGACCATGGTGAGAGCCTGGGCGACCACGGCGAAAACACCCACGGATATTTTATTTATCGCAGCACGCTGCACGTACCGCTGATCTTCCACTGGCCGGGCGCAGAGGAGAACCGAAACTCGAAACTGGAAACTGGAAACTCGCCGCGAGCTTCTAGTTTCCAGTTTCCAGTTTCTTCTTCCCATTACCTGGCGCGCGTGGAAGCTCCTGCCGGTCTCATTGATGTCGCGCCGACCGTATTGAGCATTCTGGGAATTCAGTCGCCGGCGAGCTTTTGTGGTCACAGCCTGCTGGAACTCGCACGGGGCGGGAATTCGCCGGCGCGCGACGTTTACAGCGAAAGCTCCTACGCACACGACAAATTTGGATGGGCCATGCTGCGGAGCCTGCGCCAGGGGAATTACCAATATATTGACGCCCCTCACCCGGAGCTTTACGACCTGAAGCACGATCCCGCCGAGCTGCACAATCTTTTGCCCGGTCAAACCGGCCTCGCGGCAACTTATCGCGACCGCTTGGCAACCCTGGTGGCGACATATCGCTCCGCGCCGGCGGCCAGCACTACGCCCACTGCCGCGGAGGCAGGGACCGCCGACAACCTGCGCTCGCTTGGGTATCTTGAGATCACGTCAGCCCATGCCACTCTCGATGGTCCCGGCGTTGATCCCAAGGACCGGCTGTTTGAGTACAAACGATATCTGCTGGCGGAGCATCTTGGCCAGATCGGCAAGGCGGATGAGGCCGCGGAGGAACTCCAGGCGATCCTAGCCGACGACCCTCACAACCTGCCGGCGTATATCGAGCTGGCGCGCGCGGAGATAGCCTTGCATCGGTATCAGGACGGCGCCAACCAGATGAAGGCTGCGCTCGCACTTGATCCGCACAACGTCGAGGCGGAAGAACTGCTGGGCGACATTTGGCTGACCGTCGGTAATCACGGTCGCGCCGCCGCGGAGTTTCAGCAACTGCTCACTTTTGCGCCGCAAGACTATGAGGCACATTTCGGCTTGGGGCTACTCGCGGCGCGACGGGGCCAAGCCGCGGAAGCCGCGCAGCATTTTCGCGCCTCCCTCGCTGCCAACCGGCTTTCCGCCGAGGCGCACTATCAACTGGGTTTGATCTTGGAAGCGCAAAACCAAAAGGAAGAAGCGGTGCGGGAATTCCAGGCGGCGCTCCGGATTCAGCCGCAATATCCAGACGCACGCCGGGAGATGGCCAAGCTGAACTCGCCCAGCCGCTAACAATTGAGCGTTATCGTGGCACGGCCATCTTGGCCGTGAATGGTCACGGGGAGGATGCCCGTGCACGCCGTTACGCCTCCAATTGATTGCGCTTGGAGCGGGTGTTCACCATGGAGTCGGAGTGACATTTTACGTGCAAGTTGCTGCATGCTAACGAGGTTTGCGGCGCTCGGGCAGTTTTTTGCGCGTGACTACAGCAATCTTCCGGTGCGGTAGTGCCTCCG
>JBKQVI010000034.1:0-8138 GCA_052139985.1 Terriglobia bacterium | reverse complement strand
ACCCGGCACCCAGACGCTCTGGCTCGGCTTGCAATACCTCGACCCCCTCACCGCCATGTGGAAAATCCTCGCCCCTCCTCCTCCCTCACCCCCGGTGTCCAGCCGAAGATATGGGTAATGATCAGCTGATTCCGGAGGGGCACCGCCGATGGCGCGGGGTGGTAACCGGAGCACGCGCTGAGTCGGGCAGGAATGTAGAGGATCGAGGCCCTCGCCCCTTGGGGAAAAGCGCAGCGCCGGTTGAGGGGTCTTTGTTACTATAATCGGCAAAACTCTTTCGGGTGGCCACGCGCCGGGCTGTGGCGAAG
Source organism: Terriglobia bacterium (assembly GCA_052139985.1). Classification (GTDB taxonomy): domain Bacteria; phylum Acidobacteriota; class Terriglobia; order UBA7540; family UBA7540; genus Bog-366. Next base: position 7,830 of record JBKQVI010000034.1, on the reverse strand, counting down.
AAAGTTTATGGGTGGAGCGTACGGAAGTGGGCGGGGTGGGGAGTGACTTGGGCTAGCGATTGGCGAAGCAGAAGTTGCGCCTTGGGGAGCTCGCCATTCCAATGATTCCAGAGTTCTGCCCTTTGTGCCTCAAGGCGGTCAGCTTCGGCGGCCTGCCCGGTTCGGCGGAGCAGGGCGCCGAGGGTGGTCCAAGTGCGCGAAATGCACGTTGCATCCCGCAGATCGTTTTGCAAATCAGGCTTCCACGCTATCAGCTTGTCCAGCAACTCTCGGTAGGCCGCAATGGCTTGGGCGGTCTGGCCAGTCTCGGCGTACTCGTCGGCGGAAGCTCGCAGGACATGATCGGCCCTGCCCATGGGTTCGACGGTGTCGGCGGGGTATTGGTGAGCGTCACGCAAAAGCCGCAACGCTTCCTCGATGCGCCTCCTGGCGTCTTTGTCGCGACCAGCCCAGCGTGCGGCGTAGGAGGAACCCGCCAGCAGGTCGGCGGCATAGAGCTGGGTGCTGACGTTGGTTCTCGCTTCTTGTATGCGTGCCAGAGCGTGATCATAGACGGCTAAGGCTTTCTGGGGTTGGCTGTGGCGTAGGATGTTCCCGATTTCCAGCCCGTGCATGGCCACCGTTCGGCGGCTCAAATAATCTATGGGGTCCATTTTCGCGAGCTCCTCACCGATATCGAACCCCCTTTGGAGAGCCGCCAGCGCCTCCCGAGTTCGGCCCAGACTCGGTTCCCCATCCTGCTTTCCCAGAATCATACCCTCCGTGTACAAGGCGTTGGCCAAATTCACACGTAGGGAGGCGTGTCCGCCGGCGGCTTGCGCCTCCTCGAGTGCGATCGCCTTCTGGGCAGTGCTTAACGCTCCGTCCAGATCTCCTGTCTGCCAGCGCGCAATCGCCAAAGCGCCCAGAATGCTGCCCTGAGCGCGCTGGGCGGACGGAACCGGTTGGATGATTTCCAGTGCCCGCTGGCCGGCGCGCACCGCCGCCTCGAAATGTCTGGCGTCGTCATAACAATAGGCCACATTGAGCTCAAAATATCCTACGGAGTAAATGTCTTGCGAAGGGATATTGCCGAGACGCCTATAGCGCTCGATTCGCTCCGAGGTTTTATCGGCCCAACCCACCATGTCCTCCCGGCGGTTCTGCTCGTCGGCGATGTTCATGTGATCGTGCGCAATCATCGCTGCGTTCCCTAATCCCCTGGTGTTCGTGGGATCGGCTATTAATACCGAATCCACAAACGTCTCCGCCCGGTCAAGATTCGCTTCCGCCTCGGAGAACTGGCCAAGGTTAGGCGAGGTGGGATCACCTTGCGCATGAGCGACCCGCACATAGGCCATGGCAATATCAAGCGCCAGATCCTTGTCGCCGTGAATGTCGCTGCCCAGCGAACGCAGGTATTGCAGTGAATCCGAAACCAGTTGCATTCTGACTTTCGTCGAACCCGGCAGACCGCGGATCTCATTGTCGAGGGCTATGAATTTGTTGGCCAGTTGGCGCACCTGCGCAAAGCGTTGTTCCGCAATTTTCCGTTCGCGATTCGCCACCAGCAATCCGATTGACAGACTCCCGATCACCAGTGTGATGGCGGTCGCAGTTAAGGCCACGACGGTGCGATTGCGGCGCAGAAATTTGGCGGCGCTGTATGCGAAGGTGTCGGGCCGTACGCTGATGGTTTCCCGCTGGAGATAGCGCTGAAGGTCGTCGGCGAACGCCGTCACAGAAGAGTACCGCTCCTGAGGATTCTTCTTCAGCGCTTTGTCCAGAATCGTGTCCAAATCGCCGCTCAACTGGCGGCTAAGTTTTGTTGGCGTGGCGTTGCGCTTTTCCGCTGCGGTGCTTTCTGCCAGGGCAATCTTCGAGGCTCGCGGCGCTTCCAGTTCGACGATCGCTTTCACCAGGTCTGCCGGCGAAAGCACGCTTGCACCTGCCGGATGTTGTCCCGTCAACAGCAGGTAGAGCAGCACGCCGAGCGCGTACACATCCGTGGCCGTGATTACGGTACCGCCCGTCACCTGCTCCGGCGCTGCGAATTGTGGAGTCATGGCCCCTCCGCCTTCCATGGTGAGCAAGGTCGGCAGAGCGGTGCCTCCTTCCCGGGCCAGCAGCTTGGCAATGCCAAAATCCAGCAACTTCACCTGACCATCCTTGCGCACCAGTACGTTGGAGGGCTTGATGTCGCGATGGACAATCAGATGGGCGTGGGCTTCGGCCACCGCGCCCAGCACATCCCGGAACAGTTTGACGCGCCCCTCCACGTCGACCTTGTGTTGGTCGCAATACTGGTCGATGGCCACGCCGTCGACGTATTCGAGGATGAGGTAAGGGGTGCCGTCAGAACAGATGCCGGCATCGAGCAGGCCGGCGATGTGAGGATGCGCGAGGCGTCCGAGGAGGCTCCCTTCTCGTTTGAAGCGTTCTTCCGTCGCACTTCCCGTGAGCGCAACGTTTACAAACTTGACGGCGGCTTGCCGCTCGAACCGGCCGTCACTGCGCCGGGCAAGCCACACGGTGCCCATTCCACCTTGACCGATTGGCGAAACCAGTGTGTAGGCCCCGACGTTCTGGCCGGTAAGGGCGGGTTGTGAGCGCAGCGGAAGGGCGGGCCCTTGTTCAAGGAAATGCTCTTGCGCCACCGCGCGATGTTCCTGGAGAAGCTCTTCCAGTTGGGCCGCCAAGGCGGCATCCTGTGCGCGCAGGGAAGCCAGCCACTTCGCCAGTTCCTCGTCGGCCATCTCCAGCGCCGCATCGAGATAGGGGCTCAGGGCCTGCCAGCGATCGGTATTGAGCGAGGACATTGGCTCCTCACAATGCCACTGCCACGCGCAGGCTGCGGTGAAGGTAAATGCGCGCCTTCTCCCATTTTCGCTGCACCGTACGTTCTGATACGCCCTGCATGGCGGCGATTTCGGCAAGAGAGAACCCGCAGAAGAACCTCAGGTCAACAACCTCGGCGAGCGAAGGATCCGCCTTGGCAAGCTGGTCCAAGCCATCACTGATATTGGCGAGTTCCCGTTCGTCGGCGTAAGGCTCTGTGAACTCCGTTCCCAGGCGCGTAATCTCGAACTGGCCCCCACGTTTTACCGCGCTCCGGCTGCGGGCGTGGTCGATGATCAACCCACGCATCACCCGCGCGGCATATCCCATAAATCGCGCCCGGTCTGGAAATGCCGGACCGCTGCGCGCGGAAATGTCCAGGTACGCTTCGTGCAAAAGGGTCGTGGCGCTGATGCTCACAACGGCACCCCTCCGCCAGAGTTCACGCTTGGCCAAGCGGTGCAGTTCGGCATAGAGCGCCGCGAACAGCGCGTCGGCGGCCGAACTGTCGCCGCGTTCGGCCTCGTCCATGAGGGACACAATGGTGGAGTCTGCGTCTTCCATCATTCCCTTGTTAGTACGTGGACCCGGTAGCCCTGACCGGGAATCTCCCATAGCTCGCTTCGGTGTCTGGAATTATACACCCGGTTATTTACCCTTTTAGCGTTTTCCGGCTTCGTGGCAGCACCTCCCGGACGGCAAGAGTTCGCCAATGCATGGGCAGACGGGGTTCGAGGAAATAACCTCTGCCAAGGGTTTAGTAATCGCCGAGGATCCTGCCACGCTGGGCGCTTTGACGCCTACAAGTTAGAAGGGCAGCCCTGACTCCCGCGTCCCCATCGAGGAAGTCTGGAACCTTACATGAGCCAGGGTGCATTACATGCGGCCGATGTCGACCGTGCAACGCCTTATTTTAACGCCTATGACCGCTACCCCTCGGTCCCCCAAGATGGTCTTCGTCAAACCCTTACGGGCCGCGAGCTGCAAGGCTGCGGGCTCACGCCCGCCCGGCGACCTCGCCGAGATGGGCAGGCGTCATCCGCCTCTCGGAAAAAACATGCCACTTCTCAGACTTATCCCTCAGTCCCCTAGCGGGTCTTTATGGTATAGTCGCGGGGAAATCTGGAAGGAAAGCATCTATGCATATTGTCGAAAAAATCGAAAAAGACCTAGTGGCGGCCCTCAAAGCCCAGGAGGCGCTCAAGCTTTCCGTGCTACGTATGATGAAAGCCGCTCTGATGAACAAAAAGGTGGAATTGGGAAAAGCCGTCGACGACCCAGAAGCTCTGGCCGTGTTGCGGACGCTTGCCAAGCAACGCCGCGAGTCCGTCGAGGCTTTTCGCAAAGGCGGCAGACCCGACTTAGCGGACAAGGAAGAAGCTGAGATCAAGATTGTGGAAGCGTATCTGCCTGCCGCGGCGAGCGATGAGGAGATCGATGCGGCGGTAGACGCCGCCATCGCCGAGACCGGCGCCAGCAGCGCGAAAGACATGGGCAAGGCGATGAAATCGGCCATGGCGAAGTTGGCAGGTAAGAACGCCGACGGCAAGCGCGTGAGCGAGAAGGTTCGTGCCAAGCTGGGCGCTTGACTCGCATCCTGAAAGCGCTGGCAAGAACTCACCGAAGGAAGCTGCTTCTAAACAGCTCCGATTAGGAATACGTCTATGAGCAACCAAGCCGTTGCCGAGTCTGGAAGCGCTCCAAAGAAGCATACCCCCTACGTGCCCGAGACGATGGAAATGAAGGAGTTCACCCTCCGTGCTTTGCTGATCGGACTGGTGATGACGGCGATCCTCGGCTCCGCCAATGCCTATCTCGGTTTGAAAGCCGGAATGACGATTGCTGCAACGTATCCCGCGGCCGTCATTGGCATGGCCCTGCTGCGGCTGATGAAGGGCTCGCTCCTGGAGGAAAACATTGCGCGAACCGTGGGATCAATTGGAGAGGCGGTTGCGGCGGGCGCCGTCTTCACCATCCCCGCCTTTGTGATGGCGGGACTGTGGCCGGGTTTGACCCACGATAAATACTGGACCACCGTTGCGCTCATGGTGATTGGCGGCACGCTGGGGATTCTCTTTGTCACGCTTCTCCGGCGCGTCATGGTGGAAGACCCGGAGCTACCATTCCCGGAATCCGTCGCCGCCTCGGAAATCCACAAGGCTGGCCAGCAAGGCTCCAGGGCGGCCAAGATTCTGTTTGCCAATATGGGCTTTGGCGGACTGATGTATCTTTTGGGTGCAGTTAACGTTTTTTCGGCAAACAATACCTTTCCCGTTAGCATTAGCGCCCTAGGCAAGAAACTATTGCTGCGCACCAGCACGAATCCCAACGTAGCGACAACCCTTACCGGCGGTGCGACGATTTTCACCGCGCCGGACGTGAGCCCGGCATACCTTGGCGTCGGTTACATCATCGGCCCGAGACTCGCATCGCTGAATTTTGCCGGCGGTATCCTGGCTTGGGGACTGCTCGTTCCGTTGTTGACCTTCGTTCTCGGTCCCACCATCCAGGCTTCCCACGCTGGCGGAGAACCTCTCTCCTGGACGCTGCTGGCCCAAGCGATTTATTTTTCGGTGGTGCGCCCCATCGCCGTGGGCGGAATGCTGGTGGGCGCTTCCTATACCTTATTCAAGATGCGCAAGCAACTCGGCATCGGCATGGGGCGCGCTATCTCCGATTTGAAAAAATCCGCTGCCGCACATGCGGGCAGCGCCCGCACGGACCGCGACCTAAGTTCGAGGGTGGTATTTGCGGGCGTGGGCGTTGTGTTTTTGGCGATGATCGCGCTGTACTACTTCTTTATCGGCAAGGCGGGGAATCTCACGGGTTCGAAGGTCATCTCTGGCGCTTTAGTGGCGGCACTCGTAATGATTGTCCTCGGCTTCTTCTTCGCCGCGGTCTCTGGAAATCTGGTGGGAATGATCGGCTCCTCGAACAATCCCGTGTCGGGGTTGACGCTCTGCACGCTGGTGGTTGCGGCCCTGCTGATGGTTGCCCTCGGCGTCTCGGGCACGGGTGGGGTCGCCGCGGTGCTGGGAGTCGCGGCCGTCGTTTGCGTCTCTTCCGCTGTGGCGGGTGAGATGTTGCAGGATCTCAAGGTGGGGCACATTCTTGGCGGCACGCCGGCCAAGATGCAGGCCGGCGATCTGCTCGGCATCGTGATCGCGTCCCTGGTCCTATTCTTCCCGCTGGCGATTCTCGACAGAGCTTATCACTTCGGCAGCGCCGCACTACCTGCGCCACAAGCTGGGCTGATGGCGATGCTCTCGAAAGGCATCGTGGGTGGCGACATGGCGTGGCCGCTGGTGATTGTCGGAATTCTGATGGGCTTCGCAATGATCATGATCGAAGTGAAAAGCGTGATGCTTTTCGCCGTGGGCATGTATCTCCCCCTGGGCACCACCTTCGCGATCTTCGTCGGCGGCGTTATCCGCTGGGTCACGGACAAACTACGGGACCGAGGAGGCCTGAACGGCGCGCAGAAAGCGCGCGTCGATAACGCCGGAGTTCTCACGGCTTCGGGCCTTATAGCCGGTGAGGCTCTTTGCGGGCTCGTCATCGCCGGACTGGTAGGGTCAGGCCATAACGTTAGCCTCTTGTCGTGGGCCCCGCCGTTCTGGGCCGCGCTAATTGCGCTTTTGGTGCTGGTCGTCGCTTTGGTCAGGGTGCCGCTGGCAAATGCCGGCAGCCCCGATGAGCCCGCGCCGCCTACGGCCATTATGTAGCGATGGGCTTCGAATATGATACGCTATCCCTCAATTATCCCAACGGAGGCAACCACCCATGGCAACAAAATCGACGAAAACCGCGGCGCGACCCAAGCGCACGAAGGCGGAGACTGAGCAGGAGTTCGCTGAAATCCAGGAAGAAGTGGCGGCAGCTCGTGAGGCGATCAAGCCCAAGGCCGAAGAGGTCCGGCGGGCCAGGGAAACGGAAACTCGGGGGGCAGTAGAGGGACTTTCGGTGGAGACCGTAGTTGGAGAGATTTCCAACCTGGGCCTCGAGGTTTCGAAGTCACTCGCCGCGCTTTCTGACAAGCTCGCGCAGGAAGTCAACCGGCTGGCGACAGTCCGGGAAGCCGTTGCCCTTGAACAAAAGGAGTTGGAGCGGCTGCATAAGATCGACGTTGCCGCAACCGCCATCGACCAACTCGTTCAGGACTATGGCCGCCAGAAGGAACAACTCGAAACAGAAGTGGCAGCGCAGCGGACCGCGTGGCAGGAAGAGCTACGGCAAACCGAGCGCGAGCGCAAGGAACAAGACGAACTCCTGAAGAAACAACGCCAGCGCGAGACGGACGACTACGAATATCGCAAGGCACAGGAACGTAAGAAGGCTCAGGACAAATATGATGAGGAAGTGAAGCTCCAGGAAAGAGCCAACAAAGAAAAGCAGGAGATGCTGGAAAAGAGCTGGCGAGAGCGCGAAGCCACTCTGAAAGCCAGCGAAGAAGAGCTGAAGACTCTTCGCAAAGAGGCAGCGGAGTTTCCTGCCCGGCTCCAGCGGGAGTCAGAGAAGGCAGCAGCCGAGGCAACGCGCGTTTCCGAACAGAAGGTTGAACAGCGCGTGCTGCTGCTTACAAAGGATAGCGAAGGCGAAAAACGCCTGGCAGAGCTCCGCATCAAAGCGCACGAAGAAAACCTGGCTCGGCAGTCGGCCCAGATGGCCGCACTCGAAAAACAACTGGAAGAGGCCAAACGGCAGGTGCAGGAGATCGCCGTGAAAGCCATCGAGGGAGCCTCGGGCGCCAGGGCGCTCACCCACATCAACGAGATCGCGATGGAGCAGGCCAAGCACCGCACACCGCAGGGGTGAAAGCAAGGTGCTCGGGGCTGGGGTACGTCAAAATCCCACAACTGTAAGATAACGGGATAAGGGCGACCTGGGCGAATTTGGATAGGGGTAGGGAGAGCGTAAAGACGTTCCCCCTCCCTCCGAACCGGACTGGCGGATCTCCCGCATCCGGCTCTCCAGTTGGTGGTCTTACCTGCGAGAGGACTGACCGGCAGTAGC
>JBKQVI010000033.1:0-4744 GCA_052139985.1 Terriglobia bacterium | reverse complement strand
GTAGGAGAACTGCGTGCCCCGCACCCGCGTCAGAGAAACCGTCGTCGAAGATGCCCTGCCGGCAGGAATCGCAACCCCTGCGAACCGCGCCGGACCGGTCGCCTGCTTGAGCATGGAAATGGTCTCATAGGGGTCCTCGACCAGGTCGCCGTCATTATAAAGACCAAACGGAACCCTTTCCCGATTTGCCTTCACGGCATATCCGCCCTTTCCCGCAAGATTCCAGAAACGGACGAATATCTGCTGGTCGTAGGCACGCGATGTATTGTCGAAGGTTACTTCCGCATCGCCGCCCTTGGAATTAATTTCGTAGACCCCCTCGATCTCGTTGAAGTACCGGAATTCTCCACCCTTCACGCCCGGTTTCACGGGATTCCGGTAGGCGTTCCAGACCTCCTCCGCGCGGGCTGGTGTCGGCCCGAGGAATACTCCCATCACTCCCTTCAGCCCCTCGTGCCCGCCATCGCGGACTTTCAGGCTGTCGCCGTTCAACCAGAGGAAATCGAGTCTCCGCGCCGAACCGTTGGCGGGTCCTACCTGGAGCCCGGAATGCCCGCTCCGTTTCCATGAGAGCGGCCCGTCCCGCTGCATGATCCACAGGGGCCATTTTTCGTATATTTCGTCGGTCTCGGGGTTCTTATCAATCTCATTCAGATAGAGGAAGGAAGGAAACGTGTTCCTCGGCCAGCCGATCTTCATCGAGGCACGGCCCGGGTTGTCCACCAGAACCCCAAACTCGGCGCGGTCCTCCCCAAACGGAACAGACTGGCTGCTTTCCCGCGCTATGATCTTCGAGCCACCTACGCTCACCTCCGCGCCTTTCCCCGGAACGGTTCCCCGGAATCCGGACGCCGAGATGGTCAGCCCACCGGATTCATAATCGATGTATAGGCTGGGAACGAAGAATACCCGGTCGCCGTAAACATACACATCGAGCGTGCCGCTCCCGTGCGGGAGGCCGTCCTTCGAGTTCATCATGAAAAACGCCCGTGCGGCAACTCGCCCCGGCCCCTGGTCGATGATCATGAGCCTCGCGGCGGGATCGAAGGCCTGGTCGAGCTCCTCCTCGCCGCCCACGCCTCTCACGGTTGCACGGAGACTCGCATGCGTGAGCACCGCTTCGGATGTATCGAGCGGCTTCGCACTATCATCGGAATACCCGATCATGGAGACTGACATTCCGCGCGCGCCGTCAAGGACAACCGACGTTCTTCCGCAGGTGAGAACATGGTATCGTCCGAAGTGGACCACCGGTGCGGTAATCGTGGGATAGGGAATGGGGATCTGTTCCGCGCTGGCTACCCATGCGCTCGCGAGCAATCCCAGCATCGCGGCAATAAACCGGCCATATCTCATTTCGTTCTCCCTTGTTCAGGTGTTTTCCGTTCCGCGCGCAATATCAACGAGCCAATCGCCGGGTTTTCCAACTGCGTTCAAAACGGTTGTGACCTAAGGCATCCTCCAAAGGCTCCACTCGTAGAGGTTCCGATTGAAATACTCGACTGCCTTCCGGACATGCATGGGACGGAGCCGTCCTATCGAAGAGACGCCCAAGGGAATATAGCGCGGCATCGACGACAGGGGCAAGCGCCAACATTGAAATCTTCCTTTCCCAACCCATCGAACAAACCGAAGCCGTTGGCGAGGTTCGCCGCAAGGAAACGGAACCCGAAGGGAAACGCCGTGAGGCAATCCCGAAACGGCATGGTTGAGGGATTACTGACGGGTCCATTTTTGCCTTGCAATTCGCTTTTTATTCGCCTATATTTCCAGCTATGGTTGCGCCCTTGGCGAGGAAGCTGGGGGGGGGAATAAGCAGGGAAGGTGCGAACATGGCTTTGACGCGTCGGCAGAAACAGGCGTTCGATTTCCTGGTGGGATTCATTAATCGCCATGGGTACTCGCCGAGTTTCGAAGAGATCGGCACAGGATTGGGGCTGTCGTCACTCGCGACGGTGCACAAGCATATGCAGACCCTGGAAAAGAAGGGCTTCATCCGCCGCAGCTACAACCAGAGCCGGTCCGTGGAGGTTGTTGCCGTGCCCGGCTCCGTGCCGTTTGCCAAGACCGCGGTTCGTCCCTTCGGGCGGAGGAAGATAACGGTGGAGGCGAATGCCGGAGTGGAGCCGGTTGGAGCGGCCGGCATGCCCACACCCGCCACGTTCTTAGGCAGCATGGAGTTCCCGCTCTTGGGGCGAATCGCTGCCGGCCAGCCGGTGGAAGCTGTGCCCAATGCCGAGACCTTCTCCTTTGGCGATTTCACCGCCGGCCGAGGAAGCCTCTTCGTGCTGCGAGTAAAGGGCGACTCGATGATTGAAGACCACATTTGCAATGGGGATTACATCCTGGTGGAAGGAACGCAGACGGCGGAGAACGGCGAGATCGTGGTGGCACTGATCGAGGGTACGGACGCCACACTCAAGCGGTTCTTCCGCGCCCCCAATGGGAAAGTCCGGTTGCAGCCCGCCAATGCCCAAATGGACCCCATTATCGTCTCGGCGCGAGAGGTGAAGATTCAGGGGAGGGTGGTAGGGGTGCTGCGCAAGTACTGATTTTCGGGGAGTGACCCATTTTGGTTTTGTAGCGCCGGGCTTTGCAGGCTGCGGAAAAATTGGTCCCTGCCGTCATTCTAAGCGAAGCTTTGGAGTGCGGTCCGCCGCGGGCTGCTGCTTTGGCTTGAGCCAGCTTGCTGGCGGGGAATGATACTCTCGGTTGCAATCCCCGCGAGCACGCTCGCGGGGAGGAAAGCGGTCCCGCAACGCGGGATCGCACTCCAAAGCAGGCTGCCGAATATTGACATTTCGTCCCTTCTCAGCGTAACATCGAGTTTAATTTCAGTTGCATGAAGACGGCGGCTCCTGGATTCCCGCCTCTCGCTGTTATGCTCCAGTCTCTGATCATCACACTTCGTGAAGGCGTCGAGGCCGCGCTCATTGTCGGCATCGTTGTGGGCTACCTCAAGAAGACCGGCCGCCAAAAGTGGAGCCGGGTAGTTGCTTGGGGTGTATTTGCGGCGATAGTGGCGAGTCTCGGAGCGGCCTATCTGGTCCATCGTCTCGAGGTGGGTGAGGATGCCTACGAAGGTTGGCTGATGCTCCTGGGCGCCGTTTTCGTGGCCTCCATGGTGGGTTGGATGTGGCGCGCCGGCAAGCGGATGAAACAGGAGATCGAAACCAAGCTTCGAAACCTCGCGGCTGAACCTTCCCGCACTGCCGCCGCGGGGCTCTTCCTCTTCGTATTCCTGATGGTATTTCGTGAGGGCGTTGAAACGGTCCTTTTTCTGGCTGCGGTTTCGTTTCGCACCAGCGAGTTGCTGAACTTCATGGGCGGCTTGATCGGCCTTGGTTTGGCCGCGGCGCTGGGGATTGCCTTTTTCAAGGGCAGTGTGAAGGTTGACCTGAGAAAGTTCTTCTCGGTCACCAGCCTGGTGCTGTTCGTGGTGGCAGCGCAGTTGCTCGTGTCCGGCGTGCATGAACTCTCGGAGGCGCAAGTTCTCCCCTCGAGCCGGCGAGAGATGGCGCTGATTGGCCCCATCGTTAACAATGATGCGTTCTTTTTTGTGGTCATCGTGGCCCTGGCCATGTTCCTCATCATCGCGCAACAAATTCCATCCACAGCTCCGCGCGGAATGGACTTTGAAACCTGGCCTGCGCCGGAGCGGCGCAAGTTCCTGGCTCGACGGCAGCGCGAACGCTTTTGGAAGGTTTCGGGGGCTGGCGTAAGCCTGCTGGTTATGGTCCTCATCTGCTCCCAGTTCATCTATTCGCTGACGGCTCATGCCATGACGCCTCCTGAGCGGGTTTCGGTGCTGAACGGCGAAGCGCAAATTCCCACTGCCGAACTCGGGGACCATAAACTCCATCGCTATTCGGTCGCGGTCGGCAGCACGGAAGTGCGGATCATTGCCATACTCGATGCCTCGGACACGCTTCGCGCCGCCTTGGATGCCTGCGCGATTTGCGGCAGCCAGGGGTACTACCAGGATGGCAAGAACGTGGTTTGCCGTAATTGTGCCGCAGCGGTCTATGTGCCCACCATCGGCTTGGCTGGCGGATGCAATCCCATCCACATCGATTACCGGGTGGAAGGCGACGCGATCCGCATCGCAGGGTCTGCGCTCACTGACGCCGTAAAACACTTCCACTGAAATATGCTGGTCAGAATTCTCCTCGAATCCCTGGCGCGCCGTCGGCGGCGCAAATTGCTGAGTGCCTTGGCGGTGGCGCTGGGCATCGCTGCTGCGGCGACGGTGGGAACCCTTTCGCTGGACATCGGTGACAAGGTCAGCCGCGAATTGCGCTCTTACGGGGCCAACCTTTCGATTACGCCGGCGGCGGATAGCCTTGCCATTACTGTGGGCGGCGTAGACTACCGACCCGCAGGGACCGGCGCGTTTATTCCCGAAGACGAACTGGTGAAGCTCAAGAAGATTTTCTGGCGCAATAATATCGTGGCCTTCGCCCCCTTCCTCTATGTGCCTGCCGAGGTGGATGGCCGGCGCGCAGTGCTGATCGGAACATGGTTTGAAAAGCTCCTGCCGGTGGACAAGTCTGAAGTATTCGCAACCGGGCTGAAGAAGCTGCACCCTGCCTGGAACGTTACAGGCGCGTGGCCCGATGATAAGGACGGCATGGGCGTTCTAGTTGGACGCCGGCTCGCGGCCAGGCTGGGCTTGGGCGCCGGCAGCGCCATCACGGTCACGCTGGCGGGGGACCCTTGTAGGGGCGCCCCTTGTGGGCGCCCT
>JBKQVI010000032.1:0-19533 GCA_052139985.1 Terriglobia bacterium | reverse complement strand
CCCGGTGAGGCCCCAGGCTCACCGTGGGCAGCTCAGCAGCGGGTTCGGCCTCCAGCGCCATCGGCACCGCCAGGCCTGCCGCCACGGTTGTAGCGCTCTTCAAGAAATCACGCCGGCTGCTTTCCAAAAAGGAGTTCTCGTCGCTCCGGGGATTTTTCCTGTCCATGTGTTCTCCTTTTCTAACATGAGTTCAACCAGATTACCCGCCTTCTTGCCTTTCGCCCGATCGAATGGTAACTTTATAGCTTGAGGGCGGCACTGAAGCAACAAGAAGGCATTATTTTTTCTTAGTGTTTCTTATCGCTATGCGATCCAAGAAAGGTACTGTCTACGAATTCGATTGTTTTAAGTTCGATCCTCGCAGGCGCCGACTATTGGAGAGAGGTGGGCGTGTCTCTGTTCACCCGAAGGCACTTGACCTGCTGTTAGTCCTTCTTGAGAATCGCGATCGGGCGATGTCTAAAGAAGAGATCATGCAGGCACTGTGGCCCAATACCGTCGTGGACGAATCCAACCTGACACAGAACGTATTCCAACTGCGCAGGGCACTTCGTGATGATGCTCACGAGCACCGACATATTGTCACGCTTCATGGTTCCGGCTATCGCTTTGTCTCAGACGTACGGGCAGTGGCAGCAGCCGGTACCAGCTTCAGCCAGGAGGGGTGGAGCAAGGCAACCGAGAATGAAGGTGATCGGGCGGCCCGATCGATTGCAGTATTACCACTTCGGCCTTTGAGTTCAGATCCCACTGACGAGTACCTGGGTCAGGGAATTGCGGAGGCACTTACCGCCAAACTCTCCAGCCTCCCGCAATTGACGGTTCGGCCGACCGCGGGCATCGTACCAAGGGAGCTTGGGCCACAACAAGAACCGGTGCGGATTGGACGCCGATTGGGCGTTGCGTGGATTGTCTATGGGACCGTGCTGCGGGTGGGTGAAAGAATTCGGATCACGGTTCACGACTTGAGCGTGGAGGATGGCACGCTGAATTGGGCAGGCCAGTTCGAGGGAGGACTGACGGAGATTTTGACGCTCCAAGACCAAATCGCTGCACAGGTGGCTGGTGCTGTCGTGTCACACCTTACCAGCGAAGACAGGCAACACCTCAGGCAGCGACACACCGAGAACACCGATGCGTACCTCACGTACATTAAAGGCCGGTACTTCCTGAGTAAGCGTTCGCCCGAAGGGTTTCGCAAAGCGGCTGACTATTTCGAGCGGGCAAGCCGTCTGGATCCTGCGTACGCTTTGGCCTTTGCCGGCTCGGCGGATTGCAACTGCCTGCTTGCCTGTTACAGTGTGGTCCCGCCACTGGAGGCGTGGCCGAAGGCCAAATCCGCCGCTGTCCGGGCACTGGAAATTGACAATCGGCTTGCCGAGGCTCATGCCACCTTGGGGTTGGGTCGTTTCGGGTACGAGTGGGATTGGTCGGGGTCGGAACGCGAATGCCTCCAAGCCCTAGCTCTGAACCCGAACTGTGCGATCGCGCACGACTACTACGCCGACTACCTAACCGCCATGGGCCGGCACGATGAGGCGATCGCCGCGGCCAAACGTGCCCAGGAATTGGATCCCCTTTCGCTTATCATTAATTGCGACGTTGGTGCGAATCTGTACAGGGCACGGCATTACCAGGAGGCTGTAAAGCAACTCGAGAACACGATCACGATGGGCCCGAACTTTGCCCTGGCGCGCTGGTGGTTGGGATGCGCGTACGAGGCCCAGGCAATGTACCAGCCAGCGCTGGCGCAATTTGAAAAAGCATTCCGGCAATTCGACGACGGTCCGCCCATGCTCGCCTCCATTGGACACGCCTATGCTGTCTCTGGAGACAGGGAGCGGGCCTGCAAAGTGGTGGAGCAATTGCTGGAGATCTCTCGGGACTGTTACGTTTCCCCCTTTGATATGGCTCTCCCCTACATCGGATTGGGGGATAAAGGCGAAGCCTTTGACTGGCTCGATAAGGCCTGCGTGGACAGGTCCTGGCAACTGGCTTTCCTCAAAGCGGAGCCAAGATTGGACCTCCTACGTTCTGACTCGGGTTTTACGAGTCTGCTACAGCGAATCGGTCTGGAGTGACAAAGGTTGATTTGCAATGCAATTGAGAGATACCCTGCAAATGACCCGCACAGATAGCGGGTGCGAACAATCAATGCCATCCCCGCACCCTCACAGGGGGGCTCGTGACGGTATCAAAAGCCCATGTGCAGGGCTTTCGGCGAGCGCGCCGGGATTCCATTCTTGCGATGTGGGTTGACTGCTCGCTCGTCCGTGCAGATTGATCGCGTGGCTTCGCCCTATCCCGGCCTGACGATTCTACCGCAGTTCCCGCTGTCGCAGAACATTGACCAGTTGGCTGACTCTTTTGGCCACTAGCGAGAGTCGTCCCTGCCAACAATCTCTTTCAGACTGAAATCCTTGATTCTACTGGGAGGCGTCGCCGACGCGGTTCTGCAACCACCCGGTCTGTTACGGGCGAAGTACAGAGATACGGAGTGATTACCCTCACTTAAGACTAAAGAAGTAGATGAACCCTTCCCAGCAGCCATCGCGTTGAGAAATACTAAGAAAAATTCAGATCTGCACCTTGTCTCATGGCTCCGTCTGGCTGTACAAATACCATCGAGCTTGCTGAAGTGCAAGGATGTGCGGCAGGAAGGGGCACTTCGTGCTTGGGGAATTAGAACCCGTACCTTCGTCTCTCCAGTTCCTTTCGTCGGATGATGGCTTGGGAGTTTGGATGGAAGTCTACGCAATCAGGAGACTAATAGTGTTGTTCGGAGCCCCTCTGCTAGCCAGCACTTCCCTTTGGGCAAAGCACACAGCAGACATCGCGGGAACTGAAAGCGTCATTCGTACACTACCTCGACCAGTACGACCGGAAGCCCAAACCCTTCGCCTAGACAAGGACGGCAAATCAGATCTCTTCCAGTATCGCGAGACTTCGACCGTGACCTCGTGACTTAGGTCGCTGGTGATGAAATTTCAGTTTAAGGGCGGGGAGGGCCCACGACGCATGCATAGATTCCTATTTCATAATGACCGGATCTTGTCTCTTCAGGATGTTCGTCTCTCGCCCGGCCAAGCAGGCCTCTTCAATGGTTGGGGAGTGTTCACCACTCTCCGTATTTTCAACGGGTGTCCTTTTGCTTCCGAGCGTCACTGGAAGCGACTTTCGATTGATGCCAGGCGTCTCCAGATCCCATTCAATTTCGAGTATGAGGCCCTGCTCGCCCGCCTCCGCGAACTGATACAAGTCAACGAGGTAAAAAATGGATGTGCGCGCGTCTACTTTGTGTACAACAAAGTCGGCTATTGGTGCAGCGACGAATCCTTTCCCGTAACCGACGTAGTGATGTACACCAACGAACTAATCGCCCGCGAAGGTATGGTAAAGGTGTGCCTGATTCCCTATGGGCGTCTGGCGGCTCGGCAATTAGCAGGAACAAAAGTGACATCGTGGCTTGACAACGTCTGGAGCCTGGAACAAGCCAGACATCGCGGATTCGACGAGGCAATCCTTCTGAATGAACGCGGCGAAGTGGCAGAGTGTACGGCAGCGAATGTGTTTTGTGTCCGAAATGGCAAGGTGGAGACCCCGCCCTTGTCTTCCGGTTGTCTCGCCGGCGTCAGCCGTGAAATTCTGCTGGAAATCGGACCCGCGGCTGGAATTCCCATAATCGAAAGACCGCTTAGCTTACAGGATTTGTATCGCGCAGAGGAGGTTTTCATTACGTCGACGACGCGTAACGCTCAGGCGGTCAGCCAGATTGAGTATCATACTCTTCTACAAGCCCCGGGCGTAATCACAGTGCGCTTAGGTCAGATCTTCTCAGAATACGTAGATCGATATCTCTTGGAGCATTCGTAACTGAAACCACACAGCGAATGGAGGGAAGGAATGAGCAACAAAATTCGTGTAATTCAGTACGGGGTTGGCCCAATCGGCGCAGGCGTTGTTCGTCTAATGCTGCAGAAACCCAATCTCGAAATCGTCGGCGCCATTGACACGGACCCGGAAAAAGTGGGGAAAGACCTAGGGTCTCTTGCTGGAGCTGATCGGCACACGGGTGTTATGGTCAGTGATGACGCCAAATCGGTACTGCATTCTGGTGCTGATGTCGTGCTTCATACCACGTCGTCTTACCTGAAACACGTCACGGACCAGCTCATGGCCTGCATGGAGGCTGGGCTCCATGTAATTTCCACCTGCGAAGAACTTTCTTATCCGTTCCGGAAATACCCGGAGTTGAGCGCGCGTCTCGATCAATGTGCCCGCGAAAACAAGGTGGCGGTGTTCGGCACTGGAGTGAATCCCGGCTTCGCAATGGATAAGCTGGTGTTGACACTAGCCACGGTCTGCCACCGTGTTGACAAAGTCCAAGTTTACCGGATTGTCGATGCCTCGAAGAGACGCCAGCCGCTGCAAAAGAAGGTGGGATCAGGGCTTACGGTAGAGGAGTTCCAGCTAAAACGGGATGCGGGAATTATTAAGCACCACGGCCTTCCCGAATCTGCCGCAATGATTGCCGATTCGCTTGGTTTGCAGGTTGACCGTATCGAAGAGACCATAGATCCTGTGATTGCCAAAGAGACCGTGAAAACTGACTTCTTTGAAGTTCCCCCCGGTCGGGTAGTGGGTGTGCGTCAGATAGCGAGCGGACTAAAGAACGATGAGGAGAATGTTCGGCTGGAACTCCAGATGTATCTGGGCGCACCAGATCCGATCGATGCCATCAAGATCACAGGGGTGCCGGGACTGAACCTCCAGATCCCTGGGGGAATTCACGGAGACCTCGCCACTGCTGCGGTAGCAGTCAACTGTATCCCCGCGATCCTGGAAGCAAAGCCGGGTCTTCGTACCTCGAAAGATATTCCGATGTGCTATCTGCCGGGTGTCGTGCAGCAGGGGTAAAGGCTAAGATCAAAGCCTATCCGGCTCTGTTCACATCCTTGCTTCAACACGGGAGAATTCGAGTGCGCCAGCCCTTCGCAAGGGTCGCCTTTGCAGACCTGCTGCGGCAATCGGTGTTCAGCAATTTGGCGGGCTACAAGGACGTGAACGACCCCGAACGGCTTTCGCAAGATCCGACCTTCCGGCTGATCGGCTCGGAAAAGGTCTGGGATCGGGGCGCGGCTCTGACCTCCCGGTTGCAGAGTTTCGAGACGGGGATGCTGGCCGAGGAGGGGAACTTGGCGGGGCTGGCGGGACTCAACCGGGCACTGATCGGGAGAGTGGAAGCGATGGAGGCAAGCGATCGCGCGATCCTGGACTTGGATTCCACCGAGATCCCGGTCTACGGAGAGCAGGAACAGAGCGCGTACAACGGCCACTTCGAATCGACGTGCTATCACCCGCTACTGTTATTCAATCGCGAGGGTGCCAAAACGGAAATTCCAGAGTATATATGGAAATTGGTTGGGGAAAAGTCAAAAGTCAAACGCAAAATGCAAAAGTAATCGGCACGCACCACTATCATGAAGTGGAGAGGAATTCCGGCTCAAGGTAATATCCTGACGCCACACGAGGAGGTAAGAAATGCGACGCGCACGCAAGCTCATTGCAGTCGCGGTTCTGTGTGTTGTTCCGGCGGTGGCTGCCGAGGACAGGTTTTTCAACTCGAACGGGGTGAAAATTCGCTACGTGGACCTGGGCTCCGGCGAGCCGGTGGTCCTGATTCACGGATTCAGCGTCAACCAGGAGCATGAGTGGGTGGAAACGGGTGTGCTCCCCAAACTCGCTCAACGCTACCGCGTTATCGCAATCGACGTGCGCGGGCACGGCAAGAGCGACAAACCGCATGATCCCAACGCCTACGGACCCGAGATGGGGATGGACGTCATCCGCCTGATGAATGTCCTGCAAATTCCGCGCGCGCACATCATCGGCTACTCGATGGGTTCTATGATCACCGCCAGACTGCTGAGCGACCATCCGGAGCGTTTCCTGACAGCCACGGTGGGTGGCGGCGCCGGATTTCGGACCATAACGCCGGAGTTCGCGAAGCGCTGGGCAGAAATCGCGGCGCAACTCGAGCGCGGCGAGATGACCGCAGCTTGGGCGGCCCTGCACAACGACCCACTAGCGTTGCGCGGAGTGGCGAAAAGCCTGCCTGGCTTGGCCTGGGACGAGACCCGAATGCAGGGTGTGCAGGTGCCAGTAGTTGCAGTTGTCGGAAGCAATGACCCCGGCCTTGAAGGCGCTCAGGATCTCAAGACTGTGCTGCCGTCCGTGAAACTTGTCGTGATCGAGGGAGCTACCCACGCCGGCCCGAAGGGCGCGTTATCCCGGCCGGAATTCATCGCGGCCATCCGGGATTTTCTCGCCGACCATCGCCAAGTGTCAGCGCAGTAGTCCAAGACCCGTTCGGGACGCCTTACATGCTCTGCGAACTGCCCATGCGCAGGTCGAGAAATCGAATAATTTGTGCCGTTCTTCCCACCGACCGTCCCCATGTGCCGCAGACATAGCGGACCTGCCCGCGCTACGATTCCTTGACCACCCGCTAGCCACCTCATGATCTCGGAGGGGAATTAGCGAATGGCGGGCTAATCGCCATCGTAGGCGAAAACGGAGCCGGCAAGTCCACTCCGATCGGATCGGTATTCGCTGTCCTGTTCCGCCAGTTGCCCGGTCAGAAACGGTCGCTTTATGATTTCGCCACCCATTCCCAGTCCGAAATCGACCTCACATTCAGTGTCAAAGTCTATAGGCAATTTAGAAAACGGCGTCGCTCCATATTCCTTTCCCGCCACTCTAGAAGGTGAGAGCCACTTTGATGACTTTCTCAGGATGTTGGTCCACCAAATCGAAGGCCTCGGTGGCGCACGCATACGGGAAGGTGTGGGTCAGAAGGCCTTCAACCTTTAGGCGTTTCTCGCCGAGCAATTTCGCCATGGTGTGATACACGCGCACGCGGTCCCAAGCTCGGCCAGCCCCAGGTTCCAAACGATGGCAAAGAGCGAGGATGGAGGATGCCCCCATCGGATAAAAGGAACTGTGGTGGAACTCTTCACTGAGTCTTAGCTCGTTCCCTCCGTCCTGATAAAAGCCCAAAGCCACAACGCGGCCATACCCGCTTGCACAACAGCGAATGGCTTCATGCAGGGCCTTCCAGTTGCCGGATGTTTCGATGACGGCATCCACCCCTCTGCCCGAGTTAAGGTCGCGCACCTGTTCTGCGATCGGTCCGGCGACTGGGTCCAGCACGCAGTCTGCTCCGAACTCCTTTGCCTTCTCCCGGCGCATGGGGATTGGATCCACTGCGACTAACGGATGGACGCCCGCACGCGCCGCAATTTGGACGCAGAATAGGCCGATCACTCCCAGTCCGCTGATGACTGCACTTTCACCCAGGCGGAGGCTCGAGGTCAAGTGCCCATCCATCGCGACACCTGAGAGCGCCAAGAAGATGCCGTTGGACGGGTCAACCCCGGTAGGCGCCTTCTCGACAAAAAACGGCTGTCGTTCTGGCGCTGTATCGCAAATCACAGTGTCTGCGTGGGGGCTGCCGCTCCATACGATGTCCCCGAGCTTGAAACCCTTCACTTCCGAACCGGCTTCGATCACTTCTCCAACGGTCTCGTACCCATGCCAAATGGGATAGGAGGAGACAGAGCGCTCACGTGCTCGAAAGAGTCCACCCGTAATTTCATGTGTGAGATGAGGCGCTGTTCCTCGATAAAAGTTCATCTCCGTCCCGTGGCTTATGCCGGAGTAGCGGGAGCGGATCCGGATGGATGTTGGCGTCAAAGGTTCATCAGGGACATCCTCGAAGCCAATTTGTTTGGGACCTGTAAAGACCAACTTGCGCATGGAGAGTCCTCCTTGCGGTTAGCGCCGCAATCGCCAATTCGCCCGAACCTCAGCAGACAATAAGACAGATTACCTCAACGGCCAGAGGGGCATTTGGAATGAATGGTAGAGTGACCTCGTGAATCTGGAGATCCAGGATGGAGCCGCCGCTTTTCGCCGGGTCGCGGAACCAGTCGCCCCAGGGCGGGTAGTTGGCGAGGCGGCGGGCCGTGATCGAGCGGATAGCCCCGATCTCACCGGCATCGACCAACTCCTTGATTCGCGCATACTGGGCCCAAAAGCGCAGGATGTGCGCGACCATTAGAGTGCGGTCGCGGGCTTGCACAGCTTGAAGTATGCGTTGGGCCGAGGCGGCGTCGAGTGCCATGGCTTTCTCGCAAAGAATCAGGAATTTTTCGCGACGCTTCCAAGTGGACGCGCCCGATGTAACCCACGCCGGCAATCCCCAGATTAACCATGGACTAATGCTACCCCGCAAAGAAAGAGAATAGTTTCAGGAATCAGAAGGGTAAACCTTCACCCGCCCCACTGGCGCACTTTCCCCGACCACCCTGCGGCCCAGAGCCTCGTGCTGATAAGAGGGCACTTCGAGCACTGTGCTCCCAAATGCCGGGCCAAGCCGGGGGCGCATCAGGGCACGGTTTTACCGGCACCGTTACAGGGCCTCAATGGTTTCACCCATCCCTCTACTCGTCCGCGCTCCCTTTGATCCGTGCGTGTGTGCGGCGAGCCCAACCGTGAGATATTATCAGCCGTTACCCGTATTCGCAAAAGGTTCACCGGAGGCATACTAACGCAAACATCTGAACAACCCTCGGGTTGAAACCGAGGGGCTTCGGCCACTTGGCTGGAGTTACGATACGCCATCGGTTTTGTCCCTTACCGCGGGTGTGGTCACTTTGAAGAAGACTGAAAGATTGGGCGGTTCCAGACCAGTCTGGCGCATGGCTGCAAAGACGCCTGCCTTATCCTCCGACTCCTCTTCGCCTGAAAGCGAGGGGTTCCCGCCATCAGCGATGGGGACGTTGACAGGCAACTCTCTCGTACACTTGTCGCTGCATGGACTAAAAGGGCATTGCCGTCCTTCGCCTGCCATCAGGCGGCCTTACACGCGGGTCTCCGCAAACGTGTACCCCCGCACACGATGCGGCACTATTCCGACCTCCGGACTATGTCGGGCGAAGCGAGCGTCGTACGAAGAAATGCGCGTTAATCAAGGGTCGCCTGTTTATCCCTCCGCACGCCCGCCCGGCATAGTTCGGCCTAATCGGAGGCCTACGCATCCCACAACAACCTGTGGGCTTGCCCGGCAGGGGAAAATCCATCAGCACGCCATACTGATAAGCCCACAACTCCATCGCCTGGCTGGAAAATTCACTGCCGAGAGCGCAAAAGCCCAGCATTCTTGCAACAGAGATTTAAGCGGTCTTTATAGACTGCTCGGGCACTTCATTGCGAGATTGAACACTGCTGGGAAATAACATGGTGAGGCGAAAGGTATGCGCACTACTTTTATTGATTTCGGCTATAGTATTCAGTTGCGTTCCCGCCTTGGCGCAGACCAACACCGTTTCGATCGTCGGTACGGTGACGGACTCTCCCGGTGCGGTGGCGCTGAACGCCGCAGAGACCGTAACCAACATGGGTACGAATCTCTCCGTGAAGACTACGACCGATGCGGCAGGCGATTGCGTGGTGGCGCCGCTTCCGGTGGGCCGCTATTCGGTGGTTTGCGAAGCACAGGGCTTCAAAACGGAAACTCAGCCGGGAGTCACGGTCGATGTGCAATCGCACGTCGAGGCGGATTTCGTCCGGCAAGTCGGCACGGCTTCAGAAACGATCGAGGTTCATGCAGCGAACCCACGCTTGCCAGACGGATAGTTCCTACGTGGGCTATAGGGGCGCCGAGTTCGGCACCTCGGCAGGCGCCGTGATGAATGTGAAGATCAAATTCGTAGACAGTACCTTATCTTGGATCGCATACCGATAAGGAACACTAAGAAAAAATAATACTTTCTTGTTGCTTCAGTGCCGCCGTCAAACTATAAAGTTACCATTCGATCGGTCGAAGGGCAAGAAGGCGGGTAATCTGGTTGAACTCATGTTGGAAAAGGAGAGCACATGGACAGGAAGAATCGCGGGAGCGACGAGAACTCCTTTTTTGAACGCAGCCGGCGTGCTCAACCGATTGAATTCTGCCTTTTTACCCTCGCGGGGTGAATTTTTTCCGGGATTAAGCTCACTGCCACTGCTGCTTCGGGGGTGGACCCAATGGGCCCCGTGTTTAACCCTAATGTCGGAGTGCCAGAGGCTCCAACATCGTTCTCCTGAACACTTCTAGTTGCTCTAGCGTCGCGCTTGGGAAAATCGTAAAGGAGGTCCGGATGAAGAGATTAGGTTTTCTTCTTTTAGTTTTGTCGCTGCCCCTAATGGTTCCACCTGCTGCAATGGCGCAGTCGACGGCAAGCATTGTAGGGACAGTGGTGGACGCTTCGGGCGCGGCGATGCCCAATGTAAAGATCGTGGTCGCTTGCGCCGAACAAGGCATCGAGCGCCCCACCGTGTCGGATTCAGCCGGTGCGTATAAAGTAGGGTCCTTGCCGATCGGAACATATTCGGTGAGTGCGGAGGCACCAGGCTTCAAGAAGTTCGTGCAAACCGGCGTCATCTTGGAGATCGGTCAAATCCAACGCGCCGATCTGAAGATGGAGGTTGGAACCCCGAACCAGGAAATAACGGTGTCGGGAAACGTGGTCAAGGTCGAGACGGATTCCGCTGTTCAATCATCCGTCATTACCGGTACGCAAATTCAGGCGCTGAACCTGAATGGCCGGCAGTTTGTAAGCCTTGGCACCCTGGTTCCAGGTGCGGCCGTAAACAACAGTTACAGTCCCACGGCGGTCGGAAAGAAGTTGCTGGCCTACATCGAATTCGACGGCAACCGCCACGACTATAACGACTGGCGGCAGGATGGCGGGAACATCTACAACAACCAGGCGAATGGCAACTTCCACACCACCCCCAGTCTGGACGCTATTGGTGAATTCAAAATCTCAACATCGAATTACGGCGCCGATCAAGGTACACGCGCCGGCATCCTGGTGGAAATGGCCACCAAGTCCGGAACTCGGCAACTCCATGGCGACGCGTACGACTATGTGCGCAATGATGTTATGGACGCCAACCCGTTCTTCTCGAATAGCCAGCGTTGGGATGGCTTACCTCTGTCCGACTGCGGTGGAAATGCTGCGGGGCCCTGCAACTCCCCCAAGGTGCCCTTAAAGTGGAACGATTTCGGCTTCACGGCGGGCGGGCCTTTCTACATTCCCGGGCACTACAACACGGACCGGTCCAAAACCTTCTTTTTCTATTCGCAGGAATTCCGAAGGGTGCGTCAAGGTGAAAGCATCAGCGCCAGCGCCCCCACCGCCAGCATGCGGCAAGGCGACTTCAGCCAATGCGACCCGGCATCCGGCAATTACAACCCCAATATCTCCAGTTGCGTGATGCCCATCGACCCAGCTACCGGGGTAGCGTACCCTGTTGAGGGAAAGACCGTGCCCGTCAGCTCGCAGGCGAAGGATTTGCTCAATGCCTGGGTGCCCCTGCCCAACAACGGTCCGGTGGGCTGGCAGAAAACCCTTAGCGCGCCCATCAACTGGCAACAGCAAATGATTCGCGTTGACCAGAACATCGGGCCGGATACGCGCGTCTATGCGCGGTACACGCATGAAGGTTTCACGGACACCCTGGTGCCGGTTTTCTACACCAGTTCCTCGTACGACGCCCTTTACAGCGTCTATGGCGGGCCGGGTTACAATTGGGTGTTCCACCTCACCCACTCCTTCACCCCCACGGTCATGAACGATGTCATGTTTCATTACGACATGTTCCACAACAACTGGTATGACTTTGCCGGCCCTGACGCCGGGCCGAGTGCCCTGGGGAAACCCGCCGACTGGACGATGAAAACCATATTCCCGGCGAATGAAGCACAACCGGTTATGCCCGGTTTCTCTGTAAGCGATCCCACCCTGAACTTTGCCGAAGATTGGGGACCGCGACCCTACAAAGCCAACGAAGCGAACATGGAAATCCGGGACGACCTGGCGGTTACGCGCGGAAACCACTTCCTGAAGATGGGGTTCCACTTCATTCATTACTATGAGAACAACCATGATGTGTACACAACGCTCAGCACGAACGCGACGGCGCAAGGCGAGCTAACTTTTTCCAATGGTTCCGCCATCAGTACCGGGAGCGCGCTCGCGGATATGGAACTGGGCCGGATTGCCAGCTATGCCGAAGTGTCCGCCACAGCAAACGGCGTTGCCATAGGCGGGTACCCTCATGGAGATTGGCAGTGGTGGGGCTTGGAACCCTATATTCAAGACGATTGGAGAGTGACCCGCCGGCTCACCCTCAACCTCGGCGTGCGCGCCTATTACCTGACACGCACTCACGACACGTTGAATCACCTGGACGTTGCGTTTGTGCCCAGCCAGTTCAATCCGGCTCTGCAAGCCCCCTTGCTTGCGAACGGTAACATCGCCGCGCCGAATCCTGCCACGGGACAGATTTACAATGGCACGACGTATGGCAACGGCATCGTTGAGTGCGGAGTGGGGGGGGTCCCACAGGGATGTCAATACCCCACCGGCGTTCGATTCGGACCACGCTTCGGGTTTGCTTATCAGCCTTTCAGCAACCCCAACACGGTGATCCGCGGCGGGTATGGGCTGTTTTACGACCAGTTAACCGACAACGAACCCAACGCCGAGGGGATAGCTGGGAATGTGCCTGTTAATGCGGTTGGTACAGGCTACAACATCATCGGTTACGGGGCAATTGCTCCGGGAGCCTCCGGGCCGATCCAGTTCGGGATGATCAATCCCAACCAACCTTACCCCATGACCAGCCAGTTCAGCCTTGGCGTGCAACACGAGTTCACGGGGAACAATCGCATCAGCGTGAGCTACGTAGGAAATGTCAGCGAACACCTCTCACGCACCCGCCAATTCGATCAAATCCCCGACGGGAGTACGACGCAGACTGTTCCGTCCCTGGCAGGTACCAACCCGTATTGCGATGCAAACGGCGTCTGTAATGTGCAACAAGCACTGATCAACTTGGCAGTTTCCCCCAATTACTTCTTGCCGTATCAGGGGTACTCCAGCATCAGCCTGGGAGAGATGTCCGCCCAGTCCAACTACCACTCCCTGCAATCGGAGTATCGGCACGAATTTGGCAACGGCCTCACGTTGCAGGCTTCGTACACATGGTCGCACATGATCGACGACGGCTCGAACTACGGCTCTGACCCGGGTGTAGACGACTCCGACATGCGGCGTTATTACGCCACCTCGAGTCTGAACCGTGCGCAGGTCGCGAATATCAACTATGTCTACAAATTGCCCTTCCTCAAAAACGCAGCGAACCACTACGTCAAGAATGCATTTGGAGGGTGGGAAGTAAGCGGTATCACCAGCTTCTTCAGTGGGCCGCCGGTCAATTTCGGTTGCAGCATTGCGGGCATGGGTACGGGGATTGCCGGGAATGCCATGTGCAACTCGCTTGGCCGGGTGAAGATCCAGAAGGGAATCGATGATAATCCTATCTTTGGCCCGACCGTCCAGTGGTTCAACCCTGCAACGGTCGGCCAGTTGAACGTATCCCAACTTAGTGCCAACGGGCAACCCGGCATGTTCGGTTGGATGGGCTTGAATACGCTGACGGGTCCTGGCCGCAATAACTGGGACATTGCACTGCATAAGGAATTCAGTGCACCTTGGTTCAACGGTGAACACTCAACCGTCCAGTTCCGCTGGGAGACCTTTAACACGTTCAACCACACCCAGTGGAAGTCCGTCAGTGCCGGGTGTAGCGGTGCGACACCGCCGGGGCAACCGTGCAGTGGCAATCAATACAATTTGGGTAATGGTGATGTGAACGGCGCCTGGGATCCTCGGATCATGCAATTGGCTCTGAAGTTCATTTTCTGAGGAGACCGGGAACAGGAACACCGGGCCCGTTAAGTGATAGAAGAACTGAACCCGCAAGGCTGTGAAGGCCCGCAAGCAGAGAAGAAGATGTTGCGTTTCCCCCGCCGGAGGACTTCCATGCCGGCGGGGCAACATTTTCAGAGGACGTAAACGCGCAAAGAGGTGGGGGCATGTAATCCGGCGGCAAGTCCGGGACGCCTGCACGTTCGACCTCCTTCACTTGTGTGGACGCTCGGAAGTGCGCTTTTGATAGCCTGCCAGGGAGGAATATCACGAAATCAACAAAGAGCGAGAAAGTAAGTCGTCGGACTTTTCTGGCTTCCGTTCCCGTCGCCGCTTCCGTCCCCCTTCTGCGGGGTGTGGGGGGAGAAGGGCGGGCCGGTTCGGCGCTGGCATTCCAGGGTAGCGGCGCAGCCGCCGGTGCACGGCTGGCCATGAACGGGGGCGCGCCGGTGCGCACCACGATTCTCAATACCTCGTGTCCCGGCTCGCAATTCTACGATCATTACGAACAGGACCAGACTGATGAGGCGATTGCGACGCACGGTTTGTTCCGTTGGTACGGCCCGGAAGGCCGGCCCCAGCCGGTGAAAGTGGCCACTCTCGAGAAGGAGTTTGCCGAGCTTTTGGGTGTCAGGTATGTGCATGCGATCGCGTCCGGGACGGCGGCGCTGCACGCCGCCCTGACGGCGCTGGGCGTCGGCCCGGGTGATGAAGTCATTCTCCCCGCCTGGACATGGTATTCCTGTTACTACGCTATCTTGATGACCGGAGCCCTGCCGGTTTTCGCGGAAAATGACGACTCCTTCACCCTGGATCCGGAGGATGTGGAGAAAAAGATTACCCCGCAAACGAAAGTGATCATGCCCGTGCACCTGTTCGGCTCGCCTTGCAACATGGACGGCATCATGGAGATCGCGCGCCGGCACAACCTGAAGGTTCTGGAAGACTCCGCCCAGAACGCGGGGGGATCGTACAAGGGCAAGCGCACCTCGACGATCGGCGACATTGGGATTTTCAGTTTTCAGCTCCACAAAATGATCACCGCGGGCGAGGGCGGAGCGATCGCTACCAACGACCCGGAGTTGTATGAACGCGCCGTCCGCTTCTCCGATCTCGGTCTGCTCCGGCCGCCCACCAAGGCCAAGACCGGCAAGGCGGCGATGCCTTACTGGGTGGGAGTCAATTACCGCATGAACGAAATGACGGGCGCCGTGATGCTGGCCCAGGTGCGGAAGCTCGATACGATCCTGGCGGACCAGCGTCGCAGGGGCGGGTACGTCATTGAGCGCGTGAGCCGCCTGCCGGGAATCAAGATGCGGCGGAGCAACGATTTTAACGGCGAACTCCACCTCACGGTAGATCTGATCTTGTCGAGCCCACAGTTACGCGACCAATTCTTGAAAGCCATGATAGCTGAGAACGTCCCCATGGAACGGCCCAGTGCGGCGGTGATCCTGCCGGCTCAGCCTCCCATTGCCAACAAAGCCGTTCCCCATCCGGAGTGGCCATCGTTCAATTCACCGCGGGGCAGGGAAATCCGTTATGGTGCGGACAGCGTTCCGCGCTCGATGGATATCTTCAACCGCGCCGCCACGCTGACGGTGGGTCCGAAATACACCGACCAGGATCTTGACGACATCGTCGCTGCGGTCGGCAAGGTGTACCAAGCCCTGGTGGTTTCATAAGGCGGGCGGCACACCGTCCAACTCGAGAGAAGCCGGCGTGCAGCGTCGCCCGGGACCCCTAACCGCAGTGCGAGGGCAAAGTTTTGCTGTCGCGAACCACCTTTCGCGGATATACCTGGAGGCATTTCCTCGGCGACCTGTCGGGTGGAGTGATCGCCTCGCTGGTGGCGCTTCCTTATGGCTTGGCGCTCGCTTCCTTGATGGGACTCCCCCCGATTCTGGGTGTCTACACCTCGATCGTCTCCGCTCCTTTCTGCGTGCTGCTCGGCCGTAATCCGGTCCTGATCGGCGGCACCTCCAGTGTGACCGTTCCCTTCATTGCTGCGGCGGTGCTCGCCCAAGGAGTCTCCGGGGCGGTGAAGGTCTGCATTTCCGCCAGCATCATCATGATGATCTTCTGTGTCTTGCGGGTGGGCCGCTATGTCTCCAAGGTCCCGCACTCCGTCGTGGCG
Organism: Terriglobia bacterium; assembly: GCA_052139985.1. Lineage (GTDB taxonomy): Bacteria > Acidobacteriota > Terriglobia > UBA7540 > UBA7540 > Bog-366. Next base: position 3,573 of record JBKQVI010000032.1, on the reverse strand, counting down.
GGTTTCTCCTGCGGGATTGGGGGCATGATGATCATCTCGCAGTTGCGGACCATCTTTGCTCTTCATGCCCCGGCCGGGGGATGGAAGGAGCGCATGCTCGCGCAAGTGCTTCAGGTCATCCAAAACCTGGGCCACATGCGCGTGGAACCGTTCCTGGTGGCTTTAACGGTCATCCTCGTCGCCACGATGGCGATCTATTGGCTGCCCAAAGGCCCTGCTCCTTTGTTTGGGGTGGTGGTGGCGCTGATTGTGGGCAGGATTTTTGGATGGCACGAGAAAGAAGTGGGCGTTTTGTTTTCCGGACTTCCTTCCCCCTTGGGGTTCCACTGGGTCTCCACGGATGTCTACACGGTGCTTCCCGCGGCCTTCGGCTTGGCTTTTGCCTCCTCCGTCGATCTGCTGATGACATCGCGAGTGGTGGAACACTTCCGGGGACGCCACAAGTTGATGAAGAAACACGATGCGGACATGGAACTGGGAGCCTACGGACTTGCCAACCTGATCGGCGGGACGTTTGGCGCCCCCACGAGCGTGGGAATTCCCGCGCGCAGTTTGGCCAACGTGCAATGTGGCGCCACCACACCCCTTTCCAACCTCATTCATGCGGCATTTCTGGTAGGCTTCGTGACGTTGGGCACGCACTTCCTCGCCCAGATCCCTCTCGCTGCACTCGCCGGAGTTACGGCCTGGATGGGCGCCCGGTTGCTCGATTGGAGCACTTGGCGCCGTCTGGGCAGGATGCGCCGCGTCGATGCCACAGCTTTCGTTGCCACCGCCTTCGCGGTCCTGCTGGTCAACGCCGTAACGGCTATCGCGATTGGCTGCGCTCTCCACGTGCTGCCCTATGTCTACCACCGCTTCTCCTCGCGGCATTCGCTGAGCCCCGTGGGCCGGGATGTCCCCGCCGCATAGTGTGGCGTTTGGAAAATACGTTTACCGTAGCGCCGCCCTTCCAGGTGGCAGGTAGAGAGCTAACGCCAGGCGCTACAATAACTTGGCATGAGTCGCGGGAGCAAACTCATTTTCCGAAGGCAATACAAGCACACCTACACGAGGCTTTCGCTGCGGTTTGTATGACAGCGTGTACGCACTCCAAGGCGGGCATCCTGAGAACGAGCCACTTTTTCGACTTGCCGTCGAGTTGCGATTCCAGGTACCTTCTTCCTTTCCCGGTGGTTTGCGTGGTCCGGGGGGCGGGGGATGGCTTGCGCTTCGCGCCCGGTAAGATTGTTTCTGCGCAGCATCCTTGGCCTTTCGACCACGAGGAACTATCAGCGAAGAGTGGGATATGCTGTTTACTCAACAACTTCAGTCCCAGCCCTGCCCTCTAAGGAAGACCAGGGGCACGCCGATACCTGGGAGAACGCTCGCGACCATCCTTCTGGCTGGGCTTCTGCCGCCGCTGATGGCTCTAGCACAAACGGCCCCGCAAATCAGAACAGCCGAAATTTCAGCCGCCGTGAATCCCGAGGCCGTGGAACTTGCTAGGGCGGCCAACGGGGCTTTGGGGAAGCGTGACTATGACACCGCCATCAAAGATCTGACCCAAGCCGCCCACTTGGCCCCTGACGTGGCTGAATTTCAAGCCAACTTAGGCACTGCCTACTACCGGGCGGGACGCCCTCAAGATGCCATTGCGCCCTGCCGCCAGGCTCTGAAATTGAAACCCTCGCTGACCTTTGCCCGCTACTTCCTTGAGCTCAGCCTGGCGGAAACAGGAGAGTGCAAGCCCGCCCTGCCCATGCTCGAGAAAGATTACGAGACCGTCCGGGATTCCCAGATTCGCCGATTCATGGGGCTTGATGGAGGACGCTGCACGATGGCGGTTGGTGACCCCCTCAAAGCCACCGACTGGCTTGAATGGCTGAACCGCGATTTTCCGGATGACCCGGACGTGCTCTACCTTAGCACCCGCATTTTTTCGGATCTTTCTACCCTGAGCTCGCAACGATTGCTGCGAGTAGCGCCGGGTTCCTACCAAGCGCACCAGATTGATGCGGATGTGCTGGAAATCCAGGGGAGGAATTCTGAGGCCATCGCCGAATATCGCAAGGTCGCGGACGCTGCACCTGGCGTGCCGGGAGTTCATTATCACATTGGCCGGCTGCTTTTGGCCGGAGGACCCGATCCGGCTACGGAAGAGGCGGCGCGCAAGGAGTTCGAGAAGGAATTGCAGATTGATCCGAACGATGCCGCATCCGAATACGAACTGGGGGAAATGGCCCGCGCGGCTCGCCAATGGACCGAGGCTGCGGAGCACTTCCAACGCGCCGCGAAAATCGACCCCGGCTTTTCCGACGCGCTGATCGGGCTCGGCAAATCGCTGGTTTCCGCCGGGCAGCCAGACGCGGCGGTGGGCCCGTTGGAAGAGGCCGTACGTCTTGCCCCCGCGGACCCCGTGGCGCATTATCAGCTTTCCTTTGCCTACCTCCGGTTAGGGCGCGAGGAAGAGGCCAAGAAGGAGCTGGCGCTCTATCGCCAGGCCCAGGATCGGCGCCACCAAATGAATCTGGCAATTCGCCGGGGAATGACCGGCGGCATTTCGAAGGCCCAAACCGCCGACCCTCCCGAGTAGCAAACCGGGCCGTGTTCCGCGCTTCGTCCGCTGCGAAGGAAATGAAGGTATAGAATGTAGCGTCGATCCCGGGTCGACGACGGAGGGGGGAGACCGCTGCCACAACCCATCATGCCCTGGTCGCGTCGAAAATTCCTCCGTGATTTGAGCTGCGCAGGGCTTACGCTTGCCCGCCCGCTTCGCCTCGCCGCCCAAGGAATGGCCTCGCGCGGCGTACGTGCCGCCCCTCGCCCAAAATTCTCCGGCCGGCCATTTCCCGTGACCTTCACCAACGTGGCTGCGAGCGCGGGCCTTACCGCCCCGGCGATTTATGGTGAACAGGATGTGAAGAAGTACATTGTGGAGGCCAACGGCGGGGGGATCGCTTTTTATGACTACGATCATGACGGATGGCTGGACATCTTTCTGGTGAACGGAACGAAACACGAGAGATTTCCGCCCGGCCAAGAACCCACCAACCACCTTTACCATAACAACCGTGATGGAACGTTCACGGACGTAACGGAAAAGGCGGGGCTTGTGCACTCCGGTTGGGGCTACGGGGTTTGCATCGGGGACTACGACAACGATGGATACGACGACCTGTTTCTGACCTACTTTGGCAAGAATGTTCTATATCACAACAACGGAAACGGCACGTTTACAGACGTTACGCAGGCAGCCGGCCTCCTTGCGAAATCGTCGCGATATGGCGCTGGCTGTACGTTTGTCGATTACATCCTTGTCCAAAATAGGTGTTTCTAGATAGTCAACAGTTGCCCTCCAGCGGTAGCGGTCTCAGAATGATGCTGTTGACACATCTCTGATCGCCACCGAGGAGGGCGCCACCATGGTACAAGTCGCGAGCCTGTTCAATCAACTGCTGCAGCACTTTCCGCGTTTGGAGTTCGCCGCTTTGGTCAAAAAGCACCAGGCCGAGCGCGCCGCCAAGGGGTTCGGTTGTTGGACCCAATTCGTCGCCATGATGTTTTGCCAGTTGGGCCATGCCGATTCCCTGC
>JBKQVI010000031.1:0-11968 GCA_052139985.1 Terriglobia bacterium | reverse complement strand
TTTCTTGACATCCCCTTTTATAGAACCCGCCAAGATGAACTTGGCCTTAAGGCCCTGCGGCATATTCTTCCGGACGGTCTGTCCTCATCGACGAATTCAACGTCAACGAAAAGCACACCTCAGGGGTTAAAACCCCGCTCCTGGAATGTTGCCACATTGCCGGGGATAAATCCCCGGCCTACCGCTCCCGGCATGACCGAAAGGGTGGGAGACCACGAACCCTTCCCCGCCGAAACCAAGGCGAATCAAGGACGGCGGGGTGGGATTCTCGCATCCCGCCCTTCGCAAAATGCGCGAAGATTGGACATCCTGCCAGAGGATTGGAAAGGTTCGAGCTTTCGCCACGATCAGACGGGTATGCGCGGAATCGTAGAGATCGAATCCGAAGGTACAGCCCGCGAGAGAGGTTGGCAACTGCCCGAGTGGATGCGCTACCGGCAGTTCGGCTCCTCCTCCCCGGTCCCCAAAGGCGAGGGACCGGGGGCACCCTCAACTTGATAAAACGACGTATGAGACCAGGGCCACCCGCCGTATAACGGGACAGGATCACCGCCCTGGTACCTCGCTCCCTCCAGCATCAACAGCCAAGCGACAACGTCCTATACCGCCAGCAATGCCCAGCAGCCCTCATATGGCATGCCGACATGGAGAAAGGTTGTACGCAACACTCAGTCCACAACCAGTGAATCAGAATCGGTCCAGATGGATGAAGAAGAGGAGAACCAGCAATGAGGAAGTTAACATTTTTCATCACAGTATTGATTTTTTCCACACAGGCGGCATTCATTCTCGCCCAAGTGCAAGAGAAGGCCGCACCAAAAATCACGTTAACGCTTTCCGAATGGCGTGAAGGTGGGCTCCCAGCAAATTACCATCGATTGGATTTGATGGTGAAAAACATATCGAACGACGTATTCTATGAACCGGGTTGCTCGAATATGCGGGACTTGTACCATGTTTCCATTTCCTTCAATGGTGTTCTTCTCGCGGAGAAAGATGCCGCGACCCGTCGTCGTGGAGAGGCTGAACAAGCAGCATTTTGCACTCATGAACCTGGAATCAATCCGATCAAACCGGGCGAATCGTTCGAGATTCTTTTGGAATTGTCGGGGTATTATGATATGTCCAAACCCGGCACTTACGAGGTTGGCGTTTCCAGGGAGACAGACCCAGATCATCCTGACAAAAGCGTGACGGTCAAGTCCAACACCATTACCATCGTCGTGCCGGAGCCGGAGGCCTACGCGCCGAAATAATATGCCGCGTCATCAACAACCCCATCCGGTCGTGTAACTGCCTCCGGGGCGGGGTTTTCTCCTGTCAGGCCGTCCCTATGGACGAAGAAGAGGAGACCCAGCAGTAAGGAAGTTGATGATCTTTTGGGTAACGGCACTGCTAATTATCCCAACAGCCGTGATTTGCGCCCAATCCCCTCAAAAGTTGGAACCTCAATTCACGCTGACTATTTCGGAGCACTACGGCGAGTTTGGCCCAGGTCTCAATATGATCAATGTGAAAGAGACGAACATTTCAAAAAATTTAATATATGATCCTGGGTGCGTAGGAGAACGAGGTTTGATCGCCATCTCAGTGTTATACAACGGCGTTCCACTCGAGGAGAAAGATGCGGCTAGACGGCAATACTGGGAGAAACATTATTCGCAGTATTGTACCTTTGGAGGCGGCGTCAATGGGATCAAACCCGGAGAATCTGGAGAATACTTGGTTAGCGTTGCCTTCATATACGACGTGTCAAGGCCGGGAACCTATGATATTACCGTGGCAATGGAGACAGACCCGTATCATCCGGAAAAGAGCGTAACGGTAAAGTCCAACACCATCACCGTCGTCGTGCCGGAGCCGCCGCTCAAGCTAACCCTCTCGGAGAATCATGATTTAGGCGCGGGCCTCGATCGGGTGAATGTGACGGAGACAAACATCTCCGACAAAGACTTCATCGACCAGGACGACGGCTGCATAAGAGAATTGGGTTGGTTCACCGTCGAAGTCTTCTATGATGGAGTTCCGCTAGAGGAGAAAAACACTGAAGCTCGATTCCGCCGCGAGAATGAGACTATAGATCTCATGAATCAGCACAAGGCTCCTTGCGCTACCGAACCTAGTGGTATTGTGCTCAAGCCTGGGAAATCCAGGAAGCTCTGGCTCGGGGTATCGGACATCTACGACGTGACCAAACCGGGGAGTTACGATGTTTATGTTTCCCGCGAGACGAATCCGATTGGCCGCGTCAATAACGAGTATGTTCGGTCCGACACCATCAGCGTCGTTGTGCCGGAGCCGGGGAACGACGCGCCGAAATAGCTCTCCCTGCCTGCGAAGGCCCCACCCCAGACGCGCCAGCCGCCTCCGGGGTGGGGCTTTCTCCTGCCGGGCCATCCCGGCGGACGGGAAGAGGAGGATCAACAATGAAGAGGCTTGGAATGCATCTGATTGCGCTGTTTGTTGCGATGCAGTTTGGAGTCGTTATTGCTCAGACAACGGACAAACTGGCGCCGACATTCGCTTTAGCCATTGAGGCCAAACCCCTTGAGGCGGAGAATGCCCCGGGCACACTCATACTTTTAGTTAAATATACAAATATCTCTGGCGCAATTCAGCGGGACGGCTGCATGGTGACGCCGGTCGCATACAACATCGTGGTCTTACGCGAGAGTTCTCCCGTCGGGAAGAGGAAATCAGGAGGAGCGATTGAAGAAGAAGGTAGCGAAGAGAATGGTACTAGCAACAGAATAAAGGTAGCTCGTACGGAGGCGGATTCCTGCCAAGGGGTGGAAAAGGGACTCAAGCCCGGAGAAAGCGTGAAGTTCTCCCTGTGGGTTAGCTCGGAGTATGATCTGACCACGCCGGGAACTTACGAGATAACAGTAACGCGAGAGACGGATCGGTGGAATCCCGAAAAAAGTGTGACTGTCAAATCCAACACTATCACCATTGTCGTGCCGGAGCCGGAGGCCGCCGCGCCGAAATAGCTCGCCGCGCGACTTGGACTCCGCCTCGACGCGCAGCCGATCCGCGGCATCTTCTTTGTGGAATGCGACGGAGAGCCGCTTCTTCGTCGCAGCGGACGGGCGGCGCGTTTTCCGTTTGCCACGAGAGGGCGCTTAGCGGAAGAAGCTGAATCCCTTTTTCTTCTGTGGGGCAGCCGCCTCTCCGCTGACGGCTCGGGTCATCTGGCGGATGGCCCGGGAAATCTCTGAATCATCTCCCATGAGCGGGGTAGCGGTGTTCTGCATGCGGCGCACCGCGGCGTAGTTGTTGGGAATTCGCCACTCCGGCGGCCTGGTGAGGGCCTCGGCGACCTGCTCGTCAGCGATCTCCGGGTTGCGGGGGTCATAGCGGTTGACCACGATTTCGAGCTTGGGGCTGGCAGCGGCGGAGAGCTTGGAGATGAGGCGATTGGAGTTGCGCAGTTCGGCCAGGCCGACCTGCGTGACCAGGTAGATGATGGCGGATTTATCGAAGAGATGCGAATGCTGCAGGCCGAGTTTCGCCCCGGCATCGACCACCACGTAATCGAATTCCTCGCGGGCAACCTCCAGCAGCTTGGCGATGGCGTCATCGTCGACCTCGGTGGGGGCCAGATAGTTGGGCGCGGCGAGCACGAATAGCCCGGAGGCATGCTCTTCCAGCAGGCTGGAGAGAAAGCTGGCGTCGAGGCGCTTGAAATGCTGGAGGGCGTTGGCAATCGAGTGTTCGGCCCGGATTCCAAGGTTGATCGCCACGCCTCCGAGCGGGAAGCTGAGATCGATCAGGAGGGTTCTTTTCCCCGATTCCTGGGCCAGCGACACGGCAAAATTACAAGCCAGGGTGGTGACTCCGGAACCTCCTTTGGCGCTGAGAAAGACCAGCACCTTGCCGTCCACCTTGTGGGCCGGGTGAGCCGCCGACCGAAAGGCCTGGGCGCGGAGCAGGGCGTCGGCCATGACGCCGGAGCCGAAGGGCAGCGTGAGGAATTCGCGAGCGCCCGCCCGCATGGCGCGCAGCAGCATTTCGGGATCAATCCGCGCCGAATAGACCATTACGGTCGCCAGGCCGTTTGTCGAGATGCTCTTGACCAGATTGAGGGCGTACTCCGGGTCTCCGTCCATGTCAATGATGACAATGTCGAAGTCGCGGTTGAGGGTCCGCGAGACATCCTCGAGGTTGGGAGGGTAGGAAACGAACTCCCGGATGGGTCCGTTGTGGCACTCGCTCAAGGCGCTGGTTGCGGCTTCGCGGCGCTTGCGGTGCGGGCTGATAACCGCAACCGACAAGCCGCTTGCGCCAGGGGAGGGAGAATGAGCCTTGACCATGACTCTGGACCTGGTCGGACCGCTGGACCTGTCCCGCGCCTCGAACTCGACCGTCTCCCGGTCCATGCTATACGCGCCGCTATACACGCCCGCAGAATCCGTGGGCGCGGGAAAATCCTGGTCGTCCTCTAAGGCCTGATCGAATTGAAAATCGTCCTGGCCGGCGCTGTTGGCGGCCGCGGGAGGGGCATCGAGGATCATTGCATCCGGATTCTGTCCCCTGGTGATGCGAATGCCCCGCTCGTCCAGATAGCGGTTCACCGCGGCCATCACCCTGCTGCCCAGATCGCGGTCGTCCAGCCATTGGCGAAAGTGGCGGATGGCCGTCTCCTCTGGCGCGGCGGCCAGGCTGAGATCCACTCCCGCGAAGCGGCGCAGCACGGGCGACTCATAGAGTGCGTCCTCGGCGCCGGAATCGGAGAGGTCGAACCACTGCTGCGCGAGGTAGGTTCGAAGCAGGATGGGCAGCCCGATTCCAGGCTGAAGGTCCTCCGCAGGCGGCTCATAGGGCTCCGCCAGCGCAAGCAATTCTCCCCACGGCGCCACCTGCTGCATCCGGTCAAGAAACAGCTCCCGCTCGCTCTTCCGGGCAAACTTCTCTGAACCCTTGCGTGGCGCCAAATCTTCCTGCCCCATCGTCCTACCCTCTGACTGCATTCTATCCAGACTTATCACTCATCTGGGCTCGGCATGAAACCGGATCTCCGCGGTGTTTCCTAGAATCCTCTTTCACGCCGTAGCTTCCCGAAGGCCGGAATCCAGGAAAAACAGGCGAGCTGCGCATTTCGACCGCGATCCCTCGGGCCGCTCAACGGAAAAAGCTGAACCCCTTCTTCTTTTCCGACGCTTCCGGCTGGCCGCTGGCGGCGCGGGTCATGCGGCGGATGGCCCGTCCAATCTCCGTGTCATCCTGCGTGAGCGGGGTGGCCGTGTTCTGCATTCGCCGCACGGCGGCATAGTTGTTGGGAATCTTCCACTCCGCCGGCCTAGTGAGAGCCTTGACAACATACTCTTCAGCAATCTCCAGGTTGCGCGGGTCGTAGCGGTTGATGACGATTTCGAATTTGGGGCTGCCGGACGTGGAAAGCCGCGCGATGAGGCGATTCGAGTTGCGCAGTTCGGGAATGCCCACTTGCGTGACCAGATAGATGATGGCGGATTCATCAAAGAGAAGCGTATTCTGCAGCTCGAGCCTGGACCCGGCGTCGACCACCACATAATCGAACTCCCGGCAGGCAACCTCCAGCATCTTGTCGACGGCGTCATCGGAGACTTGCACGACGGCCAATTCACTGGGCGCGGCGAGCACGAAGAGCCCAGAATTATGCTGCACCAACATGGAGGCGAGGAGATTCGCATCCAGCCGGCTGAAATTCTGAAGCGCGTTCACGGTCGAATATTGAGACCTGATTCCCAGGTCGATGGCCGCATCGCCAAGCGGGAGATTGAGATCGATCAACAAGGTCTTCTGTCCCGACTCCTGGGCCAGCGATACCGCAAAACTGCAGGCCAGCGTGGTTACTCCGGCGCCGCCCTTGGCGCCGAGAAAGACCATGAGGCGGCCGGCGGCTCTTCTCGGCACGCGAACGGCCGCGCGCAGGGCCGAGGCTCGAACCAGCGCCTCGGCCATGGCGCCGGGGGCGAAGGGCAAAGTGAGAAACTCGCGAGATCCCGCGCGCATGCATCGCAGTAGCAGGCTCGAATCAGCCTGCGCGGAAAAGACCATGGTGGTTGCCAGGCCGCGCAAACAGATGCTCTCTATCAGATCGAGGGCGTAGTCCGGATCGCTGTCCACGTCGACGATCACCACATCGTAATCCTCCCCCAGCTTGCGCGACGCATCGTTGGGGCCGGGAGGATAGGAAATGAACTCCTGTATCCTGCCAATCTGGCATTCACCCAGCGCGTTCAATGCCGCGTTGCGGCGCTGCTCGTCCGGGCTGATGACCGCAATCGATAGCTCCCCTGAGCTAAGGGTAAGGGCATCGGAGATCTGGATAGAGGTCGGCATGGCAGAGTCTCTGCTCCCAATTGCGTAATACACTTCGGCGGCTTCACACCGCTCAGGCCGTCTTTCGGGCCTCTTCTCGCGAAGGAAGTAGACGAGTTCTTGTTGCCATTGGGGAGTGACAACCGTTCGTCTATTCTATCGGCAATGGAGGGAGCGAAATAAGCCTATTTTGAGATTTTGCCCGAACCCGAGGTTCTCATCCGCCGGGACGCCATCCATGGCCGGACCTTTCGCCACCTGATGCTGGCTTTTTCCCACAAGAAGGGAATCTCGTATCATCACTTGACATATCGTCTCAGGCTTGGCAGACTGAGGATGAAATCATTACGCGGAATGGAGAATCATAATGCGAGACACAACTCCGCAAGGCACCTACAAAGTTCAAGCCCTTGACCGCGCATTCGCCGTCCTGGATCTGCTGGGAGAGAGCGAGACGCCGCTAGGCTTGGCGCAGGTTGCCTCGGCGCTGCAGCTGCACAAGAGCACAGCCCACCGCTTTCTGATGGTTCTGGAACGCCATCGCATGGTGGAGCGCACCACCGGCGGCAAATTCCGGCTGGGGCTGAGGCTCTTTGATTTAGGCAATCGCGCCATCTACCAATATGACCTGCGCGACCGCGCCCAGCCGCATCTGAGGCGCCTGGTGGCCGAGACCGAAGAGACGGCGCATCTGTGCATTCTGGAAGGCACGCATGTGATCTACATCGACAAGATCGAGCCGGCCCGCTCGGTGCGCATGATCACCCGCATCGGCGCCAGCAACCCGGCCTACTGCACCTCGGTGGGCAAGGCGATTCTGGCCTTTCTGCCTGAGGAACGGTTCAACGATCTGCTGCCCCGCATCCGCTTCGAGCGGTTTACGCACCGCACCATCTCCACCCCTGAGGCTCTGCGCGCGGAGATCGAGAAGACCCGCCGGCGCGGCTATGCCGTCGACGACGAGGAGTTGGAAGAGGGGCTGCGCTGCATCGCCGTGCCGGTGCTGGATGCGCAGCGGCTGCCGGTGGCGGCGGTGAGCGTTTCCGGGCCGTCGTTTCGGGTCACCGCGCAGAAGCTGCCCCAAATCGCCAACCACTTGCTGCAATGCGTGCGGGGAATCTCAGCCGACATGGGGTTCGCCGCCACCGGCCGCGGCAATCGCGCCATCTGGTCAGCCTGAGGTGAAGCGCGCCAAGGGGATCGGCGGTTGCGGCTGGCGCACACGGCAGTTGGCGATCCGCGCGGGCAAATCGTCTGCCGGGGGACTGTCCACAGGGCCCGTCGTTTCTGATACACTCACATATGTTGCTGAAGCATCGGCCGCTTCCTGCCCGCCAGGGCAAGCAGACGGCCGGGAGCAGCGAGCCTGTGGAAGGAACGCGCCTCCGGTTGCGGAGGATCGTCCAGCCGGCAAACTCTGCTTCGGCGTGCAAGCTGCATTTTGGGGACGTAGCTCAGTCGGTTAGAGCGCTGCCCTGTCACGGCAGAGGTCGCGGGTTCGAGCCCCGTCGTCCCCGCCATACATTCTAAAGGGCTTAGAAGCTATGGCAACCCGAAGTGACAAGCAAAGCCAGGCACATTACGGGCACAATAAGCGAATCACGCTTCTGTCCCTGTGTGTGCTCCCACTTTCAATGTGCCCGCAGTGGACACAATCATCTGCACAACCTTGCTCTGTGCGGCACGCTTCTGCGAGTTCACGGCCTGCGTGTAAACGTCGAGCGTGATCCTGCTGTTGGCATGTCGTAAGAGTTCCTGGACGGTTTTCACGTCCTCCCCATTCGCCTTCAGCAGCGTACCGAAGGAGTGGCGGAAGGTGTGCCAACCGATGTTCTTGTGAATGCCAGCCTCCCTTGCGGCCGGCTTGATGTAGCGCTTCATCAAGTTGTCCGGCCAGTAGGGTTGCTTACCCTTCATTTTCGGACTGGCGAAGACCCAATGATTGTCCATCGGGTAGGCACAGGTCTTTCTCCAGCGCAGAAGATCCTCGGCCATGTAGCTGTCCATCGGGACCGGCCTCGCCGAGGCCTCTGTTTTGCAGACACCCACCACCTGATGCCAGATCGATTCGGTGACGCGAATCTCCAGGTTCTCGAAATCAATGTCGTCCCAGCGGAGTGCCAGGAGCTCACTGACTCGCAGGCCGGTCGCCGCATCGAGCAGAACCAAGGTGCGTTCTCTGACGGCCAGCTTGGCAAGAAGAGCCCGAAGTTCGTGCAGTTCGAGAACATCGGGAATCCTCTCCCGCTTCGCGCTTTGGCGAACGAGCCGGATCGGATTCTTGTCCGTCCACTCGTACCGCATCGCGTGACTGAAGATAGCACTCATGATGTTCCGAATCTTCGCTTTTGTTCCTCGTGCCCGCTCAATGCTGCCCAACCATTCCTCGACGCCCACCGATTTGACCTGCTCCAGGCGGTGGTTGCCCCACCGAGGAAGAATCCAGCCCTTTAAGTAGCATTCGTAAGCAGCTCGCGTCGAGTGCGCTTTGCGTCCCTGTTCGTCTTCCGTGAGTTCTTTCAGCCGATAATGCTCGATCAGTTCCGCTACCGTACCTGGGCGACTATCTGCTCGCGGGGTTTGTTGGTTGGCGTTGATGCGCAACGCTTGCGCTGCTTTGAGGGCGGATGCTTGCGAAGGGAGAGTAACCACAGTACCGATGACAGCCTTGCGCTGAACGCTTTTGCCGTCCGATCCAATTTCCCTCCAGCGAAAAACCCAAACATCCGGCCCACTTCGCCGCTTGTCGCGTTGCACGCTTCCCTGTTGATACCGTGTTCGCCTTGACATGAATACTCCTTGTTAAGGCGCAACGGATGGCTGTTAGTAGAGTATCCGTTACGCACAGGAGAGGTCGAACAAAATCTCAGCTTGCCATTTGCGCGGAGATCCAACGGTCGATTTCGCTGGCACGGAATCGCCACATCGTGCCTAACTGAAAACCCCGAACGATGCCCATGCGGGCATATCTCTGCAATGTCTTCGGATGGACCCTCATAATAGCGGCGGCCTGATCGGTGTCCAGAAGCGGTTCCGGAACGAATGGTTCGCTTGTGACCGGTTTTCGTTTAGGCGAGGTGTCGGGTCCAGGAGGATCCGAAGGAGCCACAGCTTGCGGATGGCCGCTTTGTTCAACCACCGAAGAGTTGTTGGCGGCGTGGCTTGCAGTTTCTTTGCGTGCGGAGACGCCCTTCTTGACTGTGGCGATGGACATGTTTTCACTCCGTCGGGAACGTTCAGGATTAGCCTTTGTCGAGTTATGTACGAACCGCATCGCACGTCGCGATACACGGCATTTTTCCTAGCCTCCGGCTAATGAGACGTCATGTCCAATACTTTTCACATATCGGGTGATTGATGGCAGCTATCGCCCCTCACAAACCCAAATATTGCTGTCACAAACGGAGCACAGCTTCCGTAAGCAGAAAGGGGAACTGTTTTCGCGTTTGCCATAGAGCCAGCTTGAAAAATGGCTCCCCGGCCTGTTCGAGGATTGAGTCTTGGTGCGATGAATTCGGCTTTAAGCGCGCGGATTTTCGCAAACGCAACATAACGCCCGGAGGTTTCCTACAGTCCAGCGGCTCGAGAAACAACACAATCTCAACTTCTCTAGAACCCTCTGTTGCTTATGAGCAACACGATCCGCCGATAGCTTGTTGATAGGTTATGGCCATAGTCTCCTGTGAATATTGGTGCATGCGGCACGGTCGCACTCAATCCCCAGGAGAACAGCGCCATGAACAATTTGGCTGAGTTTCGCCATTTCAGATACCTGCTCGCGATTGTGGAGCACAAAGGATTCCGGGCCGCGGCGGAACACCTTCACACCGCAGAACCCAATCTCAGCGTTCAAGCAAGACAATTTCAGGAGGCTTTTGCTATTCAGCTATTCAAGAGAGGAAAGAATGGCCGCATCGAGCTTACGGAAACGGGCATCGCTTTCAAGGCGATCGCCCAAGGAGTTTTAGACGCGCGCGATGAAGCCATTGCCGCGCTGATTGCGATCGAACGCGGTCAAGTCCGTACTCTGAACCTTGGTTGCGCACCCTTTGTCGATCCTGAAGTGTTGCGTGTGGCGTGCGAGATCCACAAGGAAATCGTTCCGAGTTGTCCGATCCGCCCTACGCATGGCGATTCCATCCAGCTTGTTCAGGAACTCGTCTTTGGTGAGATTGATGCGGCCATCATGACCATGCCAGTCAGCGATTCACGTCTCTCTGTGCAAGCGATCCGCCGGGATCGACTCGTGGCGTGTCTCCGCGTCGACCACCCGCTTGCCGAAAAGGCAGCCGTGCTAGCTGCAGACCTGCAAGAAAACCTTGCGATTCTCTACCACCCTCAACGACATCCCGGCGCCCACACTCGGCTTCTGGAAATGCTTTGGGAAGCTGGTATCCAGATTGACGAATTCTCCCGGGCTTCGCACCCTACGGAGTTGCAATCGCTCGTAAAAGCCGGCTATGGCCTTGCCCTCATCAGCGAAGGAACTGCTTTGGAAGCCGAGTTGACAACGCGACCGGTTGCCGGAGTGGACTGGACCGTTGATACCGCGCTCGTCTACAACAAGGAACTTCATCCGAAGACGATTCCGCTGCTCGCTCGGCATCTGAAGAAGCGACTGACTGCTCGCCCGATTAGAGTCGGTGGTCCTCAGGCCATTGGTTCAACAACAAAGAGCGTTAGCGTCGCGAAGCGTCCGCCCCGTTCGGAAGTCAAAGATATTCGTGACTATTCCAATGGCCGCTCCGCATAATCGCTCCGGCTCTCGCAGCCGGGAGTTTCGCCAACAAATCTATTCATCCCGGAGAAGAGGTCAATATGAGCGAAATCGTGAATCATTCTGCTCGATGGATCGTTCGACCATTGAAATCTATGTGTCTTGTGGTCACTTTTATGATCTACGCTGAAATAGTCGTTGCGAGAATGGAGAAGGGGCCTCGCCGGTGCCCCTAGATACTGAGGGACATATGGCCCCGTATTGGACCAATCCGACCTGACATCTTATTCGCGCAAGGGAATTCTCTTCGGTACCGATCGCGAACCACGCAACCTAAGAATCTTGCCTCAATCACCGCACCTTGAAGGTAAAGGGTCTAAGTACCGCTCGCAAGAGATCTTTGAGATAGCTAAACGGAGCAGGTAACTCGCGGTTCAACGTGCTCCGATATGTCCCACCTACCGCCTGATAAATAGAACGTATTGGACACCGAATTTACACCGTCATACGCTTTCGGCATATCGCGGCCAAACAAGGGCCGCTGGAGGTGCCGATGATTACCACGCTCGTTCCCAACAAAAAGCTGCAACCTTTATCCAAGGTTCGTTTTCGACGACTGTACTCGAACCTTGGCGTCATTAGCCTGCTTACTCTAATGCCAACCCTCGCTCTCGGTCAGGCCGGGGGCACTCCCTTCGACACTGGCTTTACCGCCATTCAAACCCTGTTCACCGGGACTATCGCCAAGGTTGCAAGTCTCGTGGCGATTGTCATTGGTGGTTACGCCTTCGCTCACGGTGAACCGGGGGCCAAAAAGACCCTAGCCGGAGTCGCAGCTGGTTCCGGGATTGCAGTCATGGCCGTGAACGTTCTGACCTGGCTGTGGGGCGTGTAAGTGCGCTCGCTTCGGAACACAATCAACCACCCACATCATAACCCAGGATGGGG
>JBKQVI010000030.1:0-3675 GCA_052139985.1 Terriglobia bacterium | reverse complement strand
CACTCAAATTTAATTTGAGTGTAACGCCGCCATCTTGGCGGCTCCTGTGCCGGCTGGAAGCCGGCGCTACGGCTCAAATTAGGACGGCACCGATTGTGACGCAGCCTTCGAAGAACAAGACTTCAGCATAACGTTTGTGCCCTCGAACGGCAGAGGCCGGAACCCCAAGTTCCGGCCTCGCACTCGTCTCGCCGAGGAAAAGAGATGGTACCTCCCTCGCTCGGCAAAGCGACTTGTTCGAACCGTTGATTGCCCACTGTTCACTGCCGAGTTACCCCGTCTTCCCTCCGCCTATTGCTCGTTGGACTCGCGCACCTCGGCCTTTTCCGTTGGAGCGGCGGGCTCCGCGGTTTGAGGTGTAGCACCGTGCATCAGATCATTCGTCAGGAAGAACTTTCCGTCGGACGGTACCATCATGATTTGAACCTTGTCGGAGAGTTTTTCCGCGATGATCTTATTAATCAATAGCGGATTCTGCTTGAGCACGCTTGCCTCGCTTTTAAGGCGGTCGGCGTCGGCAATCGCGGTCACCCGAATGCGGTTGGCCTCCGCGTCTGCCATCATGTTGCGCCGATCGAGTTCCGCCTTGCCGTCGATGACCTTTGCCTCTGCCGCAGCCTCGGCGTTCTTCACTGTCGATTCCTTGCGCGCCTCAGCTTCCATGCGGGTTTGCTGAATCTGTTTTTCCTTCAGGGGAAGAGTGTACTGCATGGCGTCGGATTCACCCTTGGCCTGCAGCACCCGGACCTGCGCTTCGCCCTCGGCGTGTTTCACCTGTTGCACCTTCTCGGCTTCGGCCTGGAGTTCGGCGATGCGTACCTGCTTTTCCTGGATCTGAGTGTCGAAAACCAGCCGGTCGTTTTCCTGCTCTTTCAGCAGCAGCCCTTCGAGCCCCTTGGCGTATTCGTCAGGCAGCTTGATGTCACGCACCATCACTTCCTTCAGCAGGATTCCGTCGGCGCCGAGGCGCTTCGAGATCTCGTCGGCGGTGCGCTTTTGGATCTCCTCGCGCCGTGCGGCAAAAACGTCGCGTACGGTGTAGTTCGGCACAACCTCGCGGAAGGCGCTGGCCACGACGGGCGGGACGATTTCCTCTTCCACCGGCTGCGGCAGGTTATTCTGGATGTAGTCGAGGCGCCGAGCATCGAGCCGATACCGGACGTTGACCGCCAGCCCAATGGTAAGCCCCTCTTGCGAAGTTACCCTCAGAATCTCGGCCTTCCTTGGGGTTTCCGCAGCCTCAGTTGTAAAAATGTGGTCACGCACATCGAAGAGCACCACGCGTTCGATGAGTGGCTTGAGAAGGTGCATGCCGGGATACAATGTTCCCGGCCGCGTACCGGAGATCTGGCTGACACGGACGCCCGCCATGCCGCTGGGTACCACCACGATGCTCAAACCCAGCAACAAGGGCAGCCACGCGATCAACGCCAGCCTTTTTGCCGCCTTCCAGCGAATCGGATTCGGTGTTGGTGTGTTATCCCTAGCGCCCAGAGCCAGCATGCGCCGGTAATTGTTGGCCATGTAAACGTCATGAGCCACCATCGTTGCGGCTGCGAGGAACCCCCCTATTCCCGCGATCATCATGAGATATTTCAGTAGCAACATGTTCGCCTCCTTGGATTCTCGATTGAAGTTGTACTCCGGTTCCGAACTGCGACTCGGGTTTCGCGACTTGCATCCTTCCCCCGGACTTGTCCGTCCGCCACTGCCTACTGCCCGCCCCCTGCTTCCTCCGCCATCGCCGCCATCACCGTGGTTGAGAGCTCGTTCGTCCGCCGGGTGACAATCTGCGCCGATGCCGACGTGAGCGGCCGAGCCGAGGATGGGACCGCTGCCGTCGAGCTGCCGAAAATCGCGGAAACTTGCGCGTCACGCTCTCCGTGAATCTCGACCGCGTCGCCGACGAGCGCCCAGTTGAACAATTCCTCTACATCGTGCTTGCCCATCCGGATGCACCCGTGCGAGGCAGCTTTGCCGATGGAACTGGGAACGTTGGTCCCGTGGATGCCGTAGCCTTTTTGGCTCAAGCCTAACCAGCGATCTCCGAGCGGATTGCACTTTCCGGGCGGGACGACTGTGCCCCGGTGAAAATATGTGGGACAAATCACCTTGTTGACGACCTTCAACGTCCCGGTTGGGCTGGGGCTCGCTGTGGCGCCGACGGCCACGGAGTAAACCTTCAACACCCGGCCTGCCTCCATCACGGCGAGCTTCCGATCCGGAATGCTGATTACGAGGACATGTCGAGGCGCCTCGTCGCTCTCATCGCGTCTGGCGGCAACCAAGCCTTGGTCCTTAGCTAGAAGCTGCGCCGCCCAGAAGAGCGCGATGGTTCCCAGGAAAAGGCCCATCCGGCGCTGATCTCGAATCGTTTCTCTCTTCGTGATGCCCGCCATGTTCAGCCCCTCCGTTGAGGTTGTTCGTGCGTTTGCTACCATGACAGATTGCACGCGACGGCCCGGAGATCATGTGGTTGATTCCAAGCTTGTTACGGATGAATCGCGAGAGGTGGAACGTGTCCTATGGCAGACGATGTGGCTGGAGCAACACGGTGGGATGGAGAGAGCGCAGGCTCCTCCTCGAGGGAGGAACTCGACTGCGCCAAGACAGAGCAGCTCGCGCGTCTGATGTTTTCGGGTTCGGCAGCCGGGCTGTCGAACTTTCTTGTCATCTTGAGGCGTGCAAACGACGGATTAGGACCTTCGGTGCAGGGTGAGCTTTCGGCAGGGGTGCGTAGGCGATGAATTTCCAAATCCGCGAGGTGGCGCACTGCTCAGGTTTTTGCCCACCAGCGTTGGAGAGGTGCGAGTCCCCGGTTGACATCATCGACTGAGAATGCCTCGGGATTAAATTCGCCGCCCACCCAATCCAAAAGGTCCGCATGTTCCTCGTGGGTTGGATCACGGATCGCTTCCAAGAGATTGTGGTAACCCGGGATACCCCCGCAGTCCTCCGGCGGCCCTTGAAGTTTGCCGCCCACGCAGAAGGGATAGGCAAGCCCTGGTTCAGGCGGCAGCACTTTCTCCACCACGATCGCGTGCTTCCAACTATCTCCAAAGTCGTAAGTGTACATGGCCTTCGCTCCGACTTTGCCGAGAACCCTGTAGAGGTGCGTGGTGCGTTCGTTGCCGAGGGGGTCCATCCCCATCAGCCGGTCGTTGGGATCGGGTTTCCCGAGCCGCTTCTGGCCGATGCGAAAGTCGTGCATGTGGAAACCGTCCCAGCCCATCGCCACTTGTATCACGTCGTGCAACGCGTCCAACGTCAGACCCGCCGGCACCAGCAACCGGCGCCAGATCGGCGGCCTCGTATAGCGAAGGGTCACCTTGATTTGGTAGATGTCCTGCGGAAGCCAGATTTTCTTGGTGGCCATTTCATCTCCTGTCTGCTGCCAGGATGCGTCGCACGGAGGTACGCCCGATCCGCCACCGGCGGGCGATTTCGGATTTACTCGTGCCCGCGCGGTAGAGCTTCCGGATCTTATCAGCGTGGAGACCTGCCGTAGCGGGTCGCCCCAGACGTTGGCCGTTCTGGCGGGCGTGCGCTAGCCCAAGTTCGTCACAAAGAGGGCTAAGCGCCAGTTAAGCGCTTTTGAATCAGTTCAGGCGATGGCCGAGTCTACACTACATTCGAAGTTCAAATTGAAGCGGTCGGGTAACGAGATGCTTAGTT
>JBKQVI010000029.1:0-39883 GCA_052139985.1 Terriglobia bacterium | reverse complement strand
ACCGGCAGGGCGCCGCCCGAGCTCTGCGGGCTTCCCCAGCCGGGTTGCGGAAACCCACCCCGCCCCCACCTTGCGCCCCCCACATCGCCCCAACATCGCCGCTGCCTCCCTTACGTGCGGATTTGGGTCGAGCCAGTGGCATTGACCGCTCGGGGTTCATAGAGTTGGATGGCCTGTTGAAGGCGCTCGTTGCCCGTCCGTGGCAAAAACTGCCCCCCAAAGAAGTATTGCGGGATGATTTGCTGGGATTTCTAGTGCGAAGCGGGGTCGCGGCCTGAGATCATCTCGATGCCCAGCGTTTCAAATCCGAGTTGGGGGTTGACGTTCCGGATTTGCAGGCGGTAAGCCTGGTCGAGACCGGATTTGAGCCTCTCGATTCCACCGAGGGTCAGCTTGGGAGCCCAACCCTTGAGGCGTGCGGTCAAATCCACATTCACCACGGCTTGAGCCGCCGGGTTCAGCAGGACGTGCATAAGATCGGAGAGAAGGGAGTAGCCGACTTTCAGTGTTCCCTCGAAATCGTCGCGATTCTCCGCCAGGGCGCGGGCGGAATCGAACACCAACCGCCAGTCCACCGCTGCGCCGGGAGCGCCGCGGCGTGCCATGGCTTCCAGAAAATCCAGCCAAGGTTGGCGCCGCCTTTCGTATTCGGCGGGATCAAAGGTCAGAGCCCGGGCCACGCTGCCCGCCGCCACGCGCGCGGCAAGCGCCTTTTGGGGATCGGTGAGTTTCATTTCGCGCGCCAGCAAGTCTTGGATAAGAGTTGGATCCACAGGCTGGAACGCGACGCGCGCACAACGTGAGCGTATGGTGGATCGCAGCTCGAAGGCGTTGGGGCAAATCAGGATGAAGCTCGTCGATTCCGGGGGCTCTTCGAGCACTTTGAGGAGCAGGTCCACGGCCTGCCAATGAATGGTCTGGGCTTCGTCGACAATGAAAATGCGGCGCGGGAATTCGAACGGCCGCGTGTAGGCAATGGCGCGCAATTGACGGATTTGTTCAGTGAGAATGAACTTTGTCAGGGGCTCAATGATCTGAAGATCGAAGTAAACCAGGCCTTCGACCCGGCGCGCGGTATCCTTGCTTTCGCGGCGGCGTGCCAGATCTTCGCGCGCGGCGGTGAACATCTGTTCGGTTTTGCGGCAGCGGGAGCATTGATCGCAAAAGTCCCCCTCCCCGCGCTCGCACACCAACGCTTTGGCCAGCATCAGGGCCAGCGTCTTCTTTCCGACACCTTCCGGCCCGGCAAAGAGCAGGGAACCCGGGACGCGCCCGGTGGCCAGCATTTCTCGGACTGCCTCAACCGCCTGCGGATTGCCAATAAACGAATCGAAACCCATAGTTTTTATACGCAGAAATCCGACCGCCGTGGAAACTTGAAACTGGAAATTGGAAACGAGAATCTTGAAACTAGAAACTTGTCACTCTATTCGCCTTGGGCTTTTTGACTTTCGGGCCTCTGCCGAAACTTCTCACGCTCTTCCAGTTTCCAGTTCCCAGTTTCCAATTTCGAACTTCGCACCTTCCGGACAAAAAGCGGATCGATGAGCGCGCGAATCTGGTGTTGCAGTTCGTCGACGGATTGGTCGGCGCGCACCACCTTGATGCGTCTCGGCGATTTTCGGGCGAGGGCAAGATACCCGGCCCGAACCCGCTGGTGAAAGGCCAATCCTTGTGCTTCGAACCGGTCAGGGCGCGATTGCCGTTGCCTTTCGCGTCCGAGCGCCCGCCCGAGCGCGAGTTCCGGATCGAGGTCAAGGATGATCGTCAAGTCCGGCTGAGTCGTCCCGCAAATCACGCGGTCGAACGCGCGCACCGCGGCCGTACCCAATTCTCTTCCGTAACCTTGGTAAGCGAATGACGCGGTGTTGAATCGGTCGCTCACGACTACGTCGCCGCGGGCTAACGCGGGATTGACTACCTCTGCCAGCAGTTGGGCGCGCGCCGCGTACATCAGCGCCAATTCGGCCAACGGCGCGAGCTTCCCCGTCTTCGAAGCGAGCAGGATATCGCGGACGCGCTCACCCGTACGCGTCCCCCCGGGCTCGCGCGTGACCAATACTCGACGTCCGCATTTGCGCAAATACTGAACAACGCGACGTAGTTGCGTGCTCTTTCCCGTGCCATCCAGACCTTCAAAAGTGATGAAGAGGCCAGGGTTCATAGTGTGCTTGTCCTTCGTCCGTGGTCGGTTGCCCGTGATTCGTGCGACCCAAAATTCGGCGAAACTTGAAGAAACGCCAGAGTCTCTGCCGGCGATTTTCGGCGTGCGGCGACCCATGTCCACAGGCAACAGACCACGGACAACGGACAAAGGACCACCGCAGCATCCTAACATCCGCGCCTAGCCGTAACAAGGCGCATCCGCGCGGTGTGGGGAGTGATAGAATGGCACGGATTGAGTTTGTCCAGTCGTCAAAATATGCGCGCGGCTCCGCCATGATCGAGTCTACCAGGAGAAATGATCGACAGTATTCCAGAAAACATCGCGCGAGTTGAAGATCGTATCTCCGCTGCCTGTCGGCGCAGCGGACGCCGCCGCGAAGACGTAAAGCTCGTGGGGATTTCGAAGACGCACCCGCCGGAATTGGTGCGCGCGGCATACGAGGCGGGCCTGCGCGATTTTGGAGAGAATCGGGTGCAGGAAGCGAAGTCCAAGTGCGCGGAGCTTGTCGACTTGGCCGCTACCTGGCACCTTGTGGGCCATCTTCAATCCAACAAGGCGCGGCTGGCGAGGGACCTCTTCCATTGGGTCCATTCTGTGGATTCACTGCGCCTGGCGGAGAAGCTTGCGCAGGCTGCTGTCCCCGGCGACACACGCTTGCCGGTGCTGATCGAAGTGAATTTGGGGGAGGAAGCCTCGAAGGCGGGCGTGCGGGCCGTGGATGTGGCGGCCTTGGCGGAGCAGATTGCGCCAATGGAGACGCTCGAATTACGCGGACTGATGGTGATCCCGCCATTCCTTGAGAACCCGGAAGATGTGCGGCCTTACTTTCGGCAACTGCGCGCGCTGGCTGGCGATATCGAAGCGCGGAATCTGCCCAACGTTTCCATGCATGAGCTTTCCATGGGGATGAGCCACGATTTCGAAGTTGCGGTCGAAGAAGGCGCAACGATCGTGAGGGTGGGAACGGCAATATTTGGCCAGAGGCCGTGAGTTGAATTAAGAATGCTGTCGGTTGTCCGTGGTCAGTTGTCCGTCGTCCGTGGCCCATTGAAAGCAATCCGTATCGAGTTCTGGGTTTTCAGCCGTGCCCAGGCGAACGAGATGATGTCCAGCGCTCAAGACTGACAACTGACGACGGACAACTGACGAATGACGTTTCTTCTCCATGCCCGACTTCAAAGTCGATCGCGACAACGTAAGTTTTTGGCTGCGAGTGAGGCCCCGCGCCGCGCATGAACGGTTGACCGTTGACGCCGCGGGTGAGCTGCGCCTGGAATTGCACGCGCCTGCAACGGAAGGCCTAGCGAACGAAGCTTGCATTCAATTCTTTGCCCGGGCCTTGCGTCTGCCGCAAGCGTGTATTGTGATCCTCTCCGGGCAAAAGGCGCGGCGCAAGTTGTTGCGAGTGACGGGCCGCTCGGCGGAAGAAAGCATCGAGCAGATCAGAAAGGCAGTGACGAGTGACAAGCAAGGGAAAGATGAAACTGGAAATTAGAAACTGGACACTAGAAACTAGAAATTGGAAACCAGAATTGCGACGCGCTTCAATTTGCGAGTTTCGAATTTCCAGTTTCCAGTTTCTAGTTTCCTTCTTCGTTTGCTCGTCACTCGTCCATTCTCTGGGGGGTGGGACCGTTGAGCTTCACGGAGCGTCTGGCGGAGATTCGCACGGGATTTAAGCCCGCCTTCTGGGTGGCGAATCTCACGGAGCTTTTCGAGCGCCTGGCCTATTACGGCGCCAGCGCCGTGCTGGCCATTTATTTAACCGAACAACTACATTTTTCGAAAGAAGTCACCGGTTGGATGATGGGGACCTTCGGATTCGTGGTCTGGTTTCTGCCCATTCTGGGGGGGACGCTTGCCGACCGCTTCGGTTTTCGCCGCGCTTTGATGTTCGCGTATCTTGTGATGACGGTCGGCTATTATCTTTTGGGTTCGCTCTCCGCCCCCTGGATGCAGGCGACGCGCCATGCTCTTGGAGATAAATGGCTGGTGTTTGTTATCCTGATGGTGCCGGCGTTGGGGCCTGCGATGGTAAAGCCCTGTGTGGCCGGGACCACGGCGCGCGCTTCCGCAGAAAATGTGCGCTCCATCGGTTATTCAATTTACTACACAGTTGTGAACATTGGCGGAACGCTCGGCCCTGTTATGGCATGGCTGGTACGGAAACGACTCGGATGGGGAATGGAGAGCGTTTTCCGGGTGTCGGCCCTTAGCGTTTTCATGATGTTTCTGGTCACCCTGGGCTTCTTTCACGATCCCGAGGATGCTGGTGAACACAAAGTGGCGAGCGTCGCGGATGCCATTCGAAACATGTTCGTGGTCCTGCGCAACTTGCGCTTTGTTTTGTTCCTGCTAATCTTTTCGACCTTCTATATCGTCTTCTGGCAGGAATTTATTTCCGCGCCCCTGTTCCTGCGCGGCTACGTGGACCCCAACGCCAACGCCGATCTGCTGCTTTCAATCGACGCCCTCACGGTAATCTGCTTTCAGATTCTAGTAACCTATTTGACTCGCAAGATTCCGGTCTTCCCGGCGATGACGCTGGGCCTGCTGATCTCGAGTTTGTCCTGGTTGTTTCTGGCCATCCACCCGTCAACTCTGAGTCTAGCGGCAGCCCTGGTGGTGCTGGCGCTCGGCGAAATCACACAATCCGCTCGGTACTACGATTACATCTCGCGCCTTGCGCCCTCCGGTCAGCAGGGGGTCTACATGGGCTATGCCTTTCTGCCTATCGCTATCGGTTATTTCATCGCCGGTCCGCTGGGTGGATATCTGCTGCATGAGTTCGGCGACGTCCTGCACCGGCCCCAGCAAATGTGGTGGGTGGTGACGGCCGTGGGTTTGGTGGGAGCGGTGCTGATGGTGATTTACAATAGGGTCTTCAGGCCGGGCCTGGGGACTGGGGGCTAGGGATTGCCGGAAGGCAGGAGCGGGCGTAGCGCGGACCTGCTTTCTAGGTCCGCGGATCGTCCAAAGGAATCAGGAAAAACCGCGGACCTACACAACAGGTCCGCGCTACGCTTGCCGGACGTTGTGCCAGAATAGGACTGCCTGCTGCATAGTGCCTGCTGCCTACTTTGCTTGAGAAGGAGGGATGCGATGAACCTGAACGACATTCAAGCAGCACTCCGTGAATCCAAACTTGACGGCTGGTTGTTTTACGATCACCACCGCCGCGATCCCATTGCGTATCGCGTGCTCAAAATTAACCCTGTGATGTGTACTCGCCGTTGGTATTACTTCATCCCCAAGGAAGGGACACCGGGAAAGTTGGTGCACCGGATCGAATCCCACAACTTGGAGGGCTTGCCGGGCACCGAGGAGCGGTATTCTTCCTGGCGCGAGCAACGCGAAGGGCTCAGCCGGCTCCTGCACGGCACGGAACGTGTGGCGATGCAATACTCCGCCTTGAATAACATCCCCTACGTGGGTCTGGTGGATGCGGGGACGGTGGAACTGGTGAAGAGTTGCGGGGTGGAAGTCGTCTCTTCCGGAGACCTGGTGCAGCAGTTCGAGGCGACGTGGTCGGAGGCGCAATGGCAATCACATCTGGCGGCCGGCCAGGTTGTGCACCAAGCGGTGCGCGCGGCGTTCGCGTCCATTCGAGATGCCGTGGCGGCCGGGAAAGGGATTACCGAATACGATGTGCAGCAGGAAATGGTGCGGCTCTTCGCCGCGAATGGCCTCATCGCCGATGAGCCTCCGTGCGTGGCAGTGAATGTCAATACCGCCGATCCGCATTATTCGCCTTCCGCGGATTCGCCCCAGCCTATTCATGCGGGAGATTTTGTGCTACTGGACGTGTGGGCCAAACAAAACAAGCCCGGCGCCGTCTATTTCGACATCACGTGGACCGGATTTGTTGGCGAAAGAGTACCAGAGCAATACACCAAAGTGTTTGATGTCGTCCGCGAGGCACGCGACGCGGCCATCTTCCTCGTGCAAAAATCCTTGCAGGCCGGACGCATCCTCTACGGATATCAGGTAGACGATGCTGCGCGCGAGGTCATTGACCGGAAGGGGTACGGGACGTTCTTCGTGCATCGCACCGGGCACTCCATTGGTGAAGACGTGCACGGCAACGGCGCCAACATGGATAATCTTGAAACCCACGACGAGCGCCGGATCGTCGCTCGCACTTGCTTCTCCGTCGAGCCGGGCATTTATTTGCACGAATTCGGCGTCCGGAGCGAAGTGAATGTGTTCACCGGAGCCCGCGACGCCTGTGTGACGGGCGAAATTCAAACAGAGATCGTGCCCATCCTTGCCGCATCTTGATAAGGTGTGTTACGTTGGAGAGTTCTGAGGAGGATTAAGGATTCAGTGCCTAAATCCTGAATCCTAGTTCCTAGCTCCTTTATCTATGGCCAATAAAGCTGCGCAAGAAGCAATTTCCCGTCCCGCTGAACCCAAGATGAGCGCGTTGGTGCGGGTGTGCGTGGCGGCGTGGATGGTGCCGGGCCTGGGCCACTTGTTGCTTGGCCGCAGGTGGCGCGCGCTTCTTCTTTTCGCCGCGATCGTGACGATGTTCCTCATGGGAATCGCCATGCAAGGCGAGGTTTTCAGCACCAATTCAGGATCTTATCTCCAAACACTCGGCTATTTCGGCGAGTTGTGCGTTGGCTTGCCCCTGCCGGTGGCGCGCTTCTTCGGCTATGCGGGGGGCAATCCGCTGTTTGTCAGCGCCGACTTCGGTACCGCGTATCTGGTGGCGGCCGGCATGCTGAACACGCTATCGATTCTCGATACTTACGACATCGCCATGGGGCGCAAGCCCTAAAGGCAGTGACAAGTGACGAGCAACCGGAAGAGGAAACTGGAAGCTGGAAACTAGAAACTGGAGAATCGCGCGAGCCTCAAGTTTCCAATTTCCAGTTTCGAGTTTCGTTTTTTGCTGGCTCGTCACTCGTCACTTGCCACTTGTCACTAGGTTTTAATATGGCCATTCCACATTTTCCCGCTATGGTTCTTTTCTCCTTTCTCGTCTCCATTGTGTTCGGAGTCCTGAGCAAGAACTCACCCCGCGAGCGGCTGCTTTACGGCGCCAAGGTATTTGGAGCGTTTGTTGGCGTGGCGGTGGTACTCGGGTTGATCATGTACATCGTGCCTTAAAGCCTTCGGACATTATTCCCCGCCGCAAGCTGGGTACTGTCCTAATTTGAGCGTAACGCCGCCATCTTGGCGGCTCCTGTGCCGGCTGGAAGCCCGCGCTACGGCTCAAATTAGGACCGCACCGCAAGCCGGCCCGCCTTGACTTCGCCGCAGTCCAGCCTTAGAGTAGCCATCACTACAAGAGGTTTCGTCTGTCCAGCGACCTTCCTCGTGAGGTGTAGCGCACTCTCGTGGTGCAGAGGCCACCGACATGATTCTTCTGGCAAGTACATCGGCATTTGTCACCTTCCTGGCGATTGCAGCGTTCGGTTTTGTCTTTCTGATTGTCGGTTCCATGCTGGGTGACATTTTCGAACACGGGGACATAGGCCACGACGCCGACGGCCACGGCGCAGGACCCAGCCTCCTGAGCAGCCGCATCCTGAGCGTCTTCGTGACGGCATTTGGGAGTTTCGGGGCCATCGGCATTCACGTTGGATACGGAGTGGGTGTGAGCACGGCGATGGGCTTTGGCGGCGGAGTGCTGTTTGCGGCCGTGATCTACGCTTTTGCCAGTTTTCTTTACAGCCAGCAAGCAACCAGCCATGTCCGGACGAGCGATCTAGTGGGAAACACGGCGCAGGTGAGCGTCGCCATTCCCAAGGGGGGAATGGGCCAGGTGCGCTGCACGCTGGGTGACACGGTGGTGGAAAAGGTCGCGCGGGCGGCGAGTAATGAGGAGATTCCTGTCAACACGCTAGTAAAAATTAACACCATCGTGGGAGAGGTCCTGTTGGTAGTTCGCGCGGAGTAGCCAAAGATCGAAATTCGAAACTGGAAACTGGAAACTGGAAATTCGAAACTCGGAAATCGAAACGCGAAACCCGCCGCTTTTTTCGAATTTCGGCCCTGATCGGTTTGTGACTTGCCACTTTTCTTCGGGAGGATGATCATGCTGCCTTTTTCGCCCTTTGTAATTGTCCTAGCGGCGGTTGCCGCCATTGCTCTGCTCGTTGCAATTTCCCGTTTTGCCAAAAACTACATCAAGGTGCCGCCGAATGCGGTGGCCATCTTCAGTGGCCGCAAGCACAAGCTGGCCGACGGCCGCATGGTGGGTTATCGCATGGTGCGTGGCGGCGCGGCTTTCCGTTGGCCGCTGCTCGAGCAGGTGGATTACCTGTCTCTCAACGTGTTCACAATTCCGCTCGAAATCAAGCGTGCTTATACGCTGAAGGGCGTGCCGATTTGCGTAAAGGCCGTGGCCAACGTGAAGATCAAGGGCGATGACATGGCGCTTTCGGCGGCCGCGGAACGCTTTCTAGGCATGACGCATGACACCATCCAGAAGGTCATATTCCAAACTTTGGAAGGCCACCTGCGATCGATTCTGGGCACGCTCACGGTGGAGGAGGTCAACAGTGACCGCTCCAGCTTTGCGCAGAAGTTGACCTCCGAGGCGGCGCTCGATCTGGAGCGCATGGGCATTGGTGTGGACGTCCTCACCATCCAGGATATCAGCGACGAAGAAGGCTATCTGGACGCGCTGGGCAAAAAGCGCACCGCGGAAGTCAAACGCGACGGGACGATTGGCGAAGCGGAAGCCACGCGCGACGCCAAGATCAAGTCCGCCCTGGCGATGCAAGAAGGTGAAAAGGCCAAGTTTGACGCGGACGCAAACATTTCCAACGCGCAGCGTGACTTCGCAGTAAGGCAGGCACAGTACCAGGCCGAAATCGAAATGGAAAAGGCCAAGTCCGCACAGGCCGGACCGCTGGCAGAGGCGAAGGCGAAGCAGGCGGTGGTGGCGGAAGAAGTGCGCGTGGAGAAGACACGCACCCAGGAACAGATCTCTGTGCAAGAGCAGGAAGTTCTGCGCAAGCAGCAAGAGCTTGAGGCTACGGTGATCAAGCCGGCAGAGGCAGAGCGGCAGGCGGCAATTGTGCGCGCCGAGGCCAAGAAGCAGGCGGCGATCCTGGAGGCCGAAGGCCAAAAGAGCGCGCAGATTGCGCTGGCGGAAGCGCAACAGGAGAAGCTAAAGCAGGAAGGTTTGGGCCGCGCGGCAGCGGTGCAAGCGGAAGGCCATGCCGAAGCGTCGAAGATCGAAGCCATGGGCTTGGCGCAAGCGCGCGCCATCGAAGCACAGGGCGTGGCGGAAGCACAGGCCATTTTGAAGAAGGCGGAAGCGTGGCGGCAGTTCAACGACGCGGCCAAGCTTCAAACACTGCTTGAGAAATTGCCCAGCGTGTTGCAAGCTTCGGCGGGAATTTTTGGCGCTGTAGCGGCGCCGCTCGGGAATATCGACAAGGTTGTGGTGATCGAACAGGGCAACGGTGCGGCGGGCAATGGCACTGGAGGGATCGGACGCATCGCGCAGACGGGGCCGGCGCTGGTGTTCGGCTTGCTCCAACAACTCCAGGCGTTAGGGTTGGATATTCCGACGGTCCTTGCGCAACTCGGCCTGGATGAGAAGTTGACGATGTCGTTGAAACCGGCGCCCAGGGCCGACGAGAGCGCAGAGAAGAAGTGACCCGTTGGGAGGCCGCTTCTCAAGTGGTTCGCGGATGATCCCCCTCACCCCGGCGCCTCCCCAGCCGGGGCGGGACGGGGGAGGGGTCGCCTTGGAACAAATTCAGAAAGAATTGGAAAGTCCCGCGTATTAACAGAATAGGAATTAAGCAAGAGCTGCCGTTTTGCCGGAGATGACCTTTATGCCAAGCTTTCAGCTTTCCGCCACGCTGCACGAGACGGATGCCGAAGTGCTGGTCGTTCATTGCAGCGACCACAGGTTCCAAGCCGGATTTTACGAATTCCTGAATAACAAATTGAGCCTTGATGAGAATTATGACCTGCTGGTGCTGCCCGGCGGGCCGCAATGCCTGACGCTGGCGGAGTACTTGCCGAAGTTTTCCTGGGCAGGCTGGAAGTGGTTCCGCTATCTGGTGGACGCGCACGACCTGAAGCGGCTGATCCTGATTCAGCATCAGGATTGCGGCTGGTACAAGGAATTGCCACTTCACCTGCATACTTCCCGGGAGCCGCGCGAGCGTCAGGAACAGGATCTGCGGCGCGCACAGGCAGCTCTCACTAAAGAGCGGCCGGAATTGAGTGTAGAGCTGTACTACGCGGGCTGGGATGCGAGCCAACACATTGTCATCGACAGGCTGACCGGCTGATGCCCACCTATGCACAGATCGCCTGGCAGGGCGCCATACTTTGCTCATGGGCCTGCTGATTGGCATTGAAAGAGATCACTCCCGGCGGCCCGACGAACCGCTGCTTGTACGAGGGGGACAGTGGCTCTTCCTGAGTGCGTGCGTTCCGCTGTTGTGCCATTTCGATCATGCCGCAATTCCTCCCTTTAATGGATTGTGTTAGGATGCACGTCATGCGCAAACTTCTCCCGATCGCTCTCTTGGTGTTTCTAAGCGCGCCGCTGCGGGCGGCGGGCACGCTTGACGTGTACTTTATCGATGTGGAGGGAGGGCAATCGACGCTCTTCGTTACTCCTTCCGGCAAGTCCATGTTGGTGGATACGGGTTGGCCGGGGTTCAATGGGCGTGACGCGGAACGCATCGCCACTGTCGCCAAAGCGGCAGGCGTCACTCGCATCAACTATCTGGTCATCACGCATTACCACATGGATCATGTCGGAGGTGTGCCGCAACTTGCCGAGCGCATTCCCATTGGAACTTTTGTGGATCACGGGCGAAGTGTCGAGACTGGGAAAGAAGCGGATGATCTTTACCACGCTTACGTGCAGGCGCGGGACCGTGCTTCCCACTTGATCGTCAGAGCGGGCGACCGTATTCCCGTCGAGGGGATCGAGGTGCGGGTTGTGAGCGCTGCCGGCCAGGGTATCGCGCGTCCTCTGCAGGGAGCGGGACGGCCGAATCCTGTCTGCGCGACGACAAAACCTCGCGAGGCTGATCCTTCTGAAAATGCCCAGTCGATTGCTATGCTGATTACATTTGGCAAGTTTCGTATGGTCGATTTCGGCGACTTGACTTGGAATAAGGAACTGGGGCTTGTCTGTCCGGACAACAAACTTGGGACAGTGGACGTTTACCTCAGCACCCACCATGGCCTGAATGAATCAAACGCGCCGGCCATGGTGGATGCGCTCAGGCCGCGGGTGGCCATTACCAATAATGGCGCCACGAAAGGCGGCTCGCCGGAGGCATTGCACACCATTCGCACTTCGCCGGGAATTGAGGATGTGTGGCAACTGCATTATGCGCAGGATGCGGGCAAGGAGAACAATGCTCCCGAGCCTTTCATTGTAAATGTTGACCAGGACGCGAGTGTGAGCTGGATCAAGCTCTCGGCCGGACTCGACGGCGGATTTACCGTTGCCAACAGCCGCAACGGCAAGACCAAAACCTACGCGCCTCGACCGTGATGCTGGTTGCGGCGGCGAACAGAGCAACTTCAAATTGAATCATGGCAGGTGCGGCAGCCGGTCGGTGCACCTTTCTCCTTGTGACAATTGATGCAGGCAGCCATCGAGGTGGGTTTCTCTTTGGTCACCACCTCGCGTTCGCGCACGGGGCCGTGGCAGATCTCACAATCCAGTTTCGCCTTCTTAATGTGGGTCCGGTGGGAGAAGAAAACGAAGTCTGGCACTTGGTAGATTTGGACCCAGGGCACCGGCTTCTTCTGTGCGGCATATTCGGCCAGCTTTTTGATCGCGGGGCTGTCGGTCCTGATGGTCGCATGGCAAGTCATGCATTTCTCCTCAGGGGGATAGTTCATGGTCCAACCGTCGGAGGAGATCTGGTGACAATCCTGGCATTCTTGCAGGAGTTGCGTGTGCAGTTTGTGACTGAAGGGAAGGGGTTGCGGCTTGGGCGGGGGCGCTTTGTCTTCGGCGCATAATATGCCGCTACCGGCGATCAAAGCGAGGACGAGGCCCA
Organism: Terriglobia bacterium; assembly: GCA_052139985.1. Classification (GTDB taxonomy): domain Bacteria; phylum Acidobacteriota; class Terriglobia; order UBA7540; family UBA7540; genus Bog-366. Next base: position 27,709 of record JBKQVI010000029.1, on the reverse strand, counting down.
CAACGCCGGCGAGAATCGCCACGTAGTGCGCGAGCGACAGCGCCGAATTCAAGCTAGATCGCAATTCTGCAGCTCCGGAACAGAGGTTACCGCAACAGCGGCGGAAATCGCTTAGGGCAGCGCAAACGCCACGTAGGCGTCTCCAGAGCGTGTCCGCGGCTTGCCGCCGCCACCGGCCGCGATGACCACATACTGTTTGCCCCCAGCTTCGTAGGCACATGGGGTCGCGTAGCCCCCGGCAGGGAGTTGCGCTTCCCACAGAAGCTTGCCATTGGTCTTGTCGAAGGCGCGGAACATTTCATCCTGGGTTGAACCGATAAAGACAATCCCTCCTGCCGTGACGATGGAACCGCCGATGTTCTGCGTGCCGGTGGGTGGAATGCCGCGCGCGGTCAATTCCTTGTGTTCACCGAGCACCACCTGCCAGGCGATTTCTCCCCGATTCAGATCGAAGGCGGTGAGCTGCCCCCAGGGCGGCTTGATGGCCGCGTACCCCTCCTGATCAACAAAGTGGTTGTAGCCGGTGTGCGCATAGGGATAGCCGGAATTCTCCGGGGCGGGGACCAGGGTCATAATCCAAGGTTCATTGTGGGAGTTGATGTAATACCAACCCGTTGTGGGATCGAATGAGCCGCCACCCCAATTCGAGCCGCCGTCGAATCCCGGAAAGACAATGGTCCCCTGCAAACTGGGTGGGCACCAGGTGCCACTCCGCGATTTCTTGAAGGCATCGAGAGCGTAGGCGTGCGCTTCCGGCGAAATGTTTGTGATGTCGTCCTCCGTGAAGGTCTGCCGAGAGTACGGCGGTGGCTTCATCACCTGTTGCTGCGTGGGCCACGCTTGTTCGCCCGGGACGTCCGATGGCGGGACGGGCCTCTCCTCAATCGGGAACAGAGGCTTGCCGGTTTGGCGGTCGAGGACGAAAAGCTGGCCGAACTTGGTGGGCTGTATGGCAACATCCACGTGCTTGCCGCCAACCTTAATGGTCCCGAGGGCGGGCGGGCAGGGAAGGTCGCGGTCCCACAAATCGTGGTGCACCACCTGGTAGTGCCAAATGCGCTTACCGGTAGCGGCATCGAGCGCAATGACGCAATTGGCGAAAAGGTTCGAGCCCAAGCGCTGGCCGCCGTAGAAATCGAAGGCCGCGGAGCCCGTGGAAACAAATACCCACCCGCGCTTCTCGTCGAGCGTCATTCCACCCCAATCGTTGGCGCCGCCCGTGGTGCGCCACGAGTCACCTTGCCACGCGTCATTGCCGAACTCTCCGGGGCGGGGAAGAGTGTGAAAGATCCACGCCATCACACCCGTGCGGACGTCGAAAGCGCGAACGTGGCCAGGTGCGGAGGGCTCCGGGCCTTCGCCGCACATTGACCCCAGGATGATCAGGTTCTTGTAAACGATGCCGGGTGAAGTGACGTCATACTCCAATGGGCTGATGTCGCGGCCCAGGCCACGTTTGAGATCCACGCTTCCGCCTTGGCCGAAGTCGGCAATAGGCTTGCCGGTCTTGGCGTCGAGCGCCCACAGGCGGGCACGTGCGACGAAGAAAATACGCTGGTTGTTGCCGTCTTCCCAGTATGCAACTCCGCGATTCACTCCGCGTGGTACATCTTCGTCCGTGCCTTCAAACGGATCGTATTGCCAAAGGAGTTTGCCCGTAGCCGCTTCCAGAGCGCTGAGTTTAAGTTGCGCCGTGGTGAGGTACATGACGCCGTTCACCACCAGGGGATTGCACTCGATGGTTGTGGCGGGCTTCCGCCGGCTGTCGCCGGTGTGATACGTCCATGCGACCTTGAGCTTTCGCACGTTGGTCCGGTTGATCTGGTCGAGCGGCGAGTACTTGGTTCCGGCAGGATTGCCGCCGTAGACGCGCCACTCATGCTCGGGATTTGGAGTTGGCTGCTGGGCGCCGGAATTGGACACACGGAAGGCCGAGGCGGCGAGTAGCGCGGTGGTGCTCTGCTTCAGAAACCTGCGGCGGTTCAATCGATGGCGCATAACTGGAGTCCCCTTTTCAGCCTGCAATCTTTGGCGGCAATGCACCCTATGATTGCGTCCATTTCCCTCACCGAACCGCCGTCTGGCGGCAAACTCTTCCTAAGCCCCGCTAGCGACGTTGCGGCATCTTACGCTGAGCCTGCGCAAGATTTCAATTGCAACGTTTACGCCGGACACCGAACCTATCGAATCGTCAACCGGAAGCCGGCTCGAAACAGGATAGGAGGTCCGTTGGTGAGGAAGGGGATGCGGGCCACATCGTACCGTTGGTCCAACAGGTTTTCCCCCGCCACAAAGATTTCCATGCCGTGCCCCAGCGGGCGAGAAACCAGCGCGTCGAGCAGGAAATAACGATTCAGCAGAAGGGTATTCGGTTCATTATCGAAGGTGGAGCCCACGAAACTTGCCTGCAGGGCGGCGGTCACCAGGCGCGGGCGCGAGTAGCGGGCCTGGATATTCAGGTCATGGCGGGGAACCTCCGCAACAAGCGATCCCACAAGCTGTGTGTCCGCGGGGAAGCTTGTGACGGTGGCGTCCACATATTGCATTCCTCCGGTGAGCGTCAACGTGTGGGTTAGCCGCGCTTCCGCCTCCAGTTCAACCCCGCGCGCGCGCGTCTGGCCCAAGTTCTGACGCTGGTCGGTGATCAGAGTTGGGGTAGCGGAGAGCGTTACGTTGGCGATGGGATTGCTGATGTCACTCCAGAAGAGGGTGCCGCGAACGCTCAGCCGATCACGCCACGCGCTGTAGCTGGTTCCGGCTTCCGCCCCGGTCAGTTGTTCGGCGGTCAGGGCGCTATTGGCCAGGGTCAGCGTGTCCCCAAGGCGATACCCCCGGTAGAGTTCGTTTAAGGTGGGGGGGCGAAACGCTCGATACATCGAGGCCCGGAATACCAGGTTTTCCTTCGCCCGGAAAAGGGTGGAAAGCCGAGGGCTGAAAGCCTGTTCACTACGCCCAAGGAAATTGGTAATTTGCAGAGGACCTGGTTTGGCAAGCGGCCGGGTTACCGAGAGAGCGTCAAAATTGCGCCAATCATCCACGCGCGCGCCGCCGGTGATAAGCCAGCGCGTGTTGATGCGGAGGATGTCTTCACCGAAGAGTCCCCAGATGCGTTGCCGTCCACCCGTCCCCAAAGCGTCAGAGATTTTCCCGGAGGAGTACATCAGTTCGTTGCTGGCACCCCGCACTTCCTGGCCGTCGAACCCGGCGGCAAGCGTCTGGTGGGCGCCCGCTGTGCGCGTCCATTGCGCTGAGAGTCCGGCTTGGTAGGAAGGCACGCGCTGGACGTCCGTGAGTGTCTCACTGTCCTGGTTGGCAGCGATCGAAGAGTAGCTCTGATCGTAGTCCTCCGGGCCACCGTAAGCGCGAAAGGTCAGGGCGCCGGCCTCGGGTGATTGCCAGTTGGCGCCCACGGCGATCTGGCGCAGGCGCGTGTCGTTGTTTTGCAGCGGCGTACCGTTCTTGCGGGCATCTTCAAAGATCGACCCGCACGCGAACACTCGTCCCTGTTCGGAGAGCAGGCGCTCGAGCGTGAACTGCCCGTCGAGGTGTTCCGACGCCACGGGTGTATCCACGGTGCCCCGCAAAGGAGGCAATACGGAAACATATCCGTTGGTGTGAAATCCCTCACCGGAAACGAGGGCCAGCCAAGGGCCGCGGCGAAGGCTGGCGGTGACGGATGCATCCGGCGTTTCTTCGTTGCCGTAGAAGCTTTCCAGGCTAAGGGAAGAATCGATCGGGCGGCGCGGAATGATGTTGATAACTCCTCCGAGCGCATCGCCGCCGTAGAGGTCGGAGACGCCGCCCTCGACTACTTCCACCGAGCCCACGGAGGTTGCGGGGACACGGTCCCAATAAACCCAGCCGCCGAAGGGGTCGGTAATCGGAATGCCGTCGGAGATCACCAGTGCGCGGCTGGCGCCGCTCGTCCCCACACCTCGCAGCGACACGCCCAGAGAAGTGGGATTGGCAGTCAGGCTGCCATTACGGCGATACAACATGAAGCCGGGAATTTCGCCGAGCGCATCGTCGAGCGTAATCCCTCCGCTGGTCGCGAGATCCTCCTGACCTAACACCGCCACGCTGGCCGCCGTATCGCTCACACGCTGTGCGGTGCGCGTTGCTGTAACGGTGATGCGTTCGGCCAGGGCCTTGGGAGCCAGGGTGATCTCAATCGGTTTCGAGCCCTGGGTGGTCGCGTCCCAGCTTTGCTGAACGGTACTGAATGATCCACTCTGTACCGTGAGCGTGCCTATGGCGATAGGCAGGTCATAAAAATGAAATCGCCCCTCGTTGTCAGTGGCTTGACCCGAGCGGAAGCGGGCATTGCTCACCGTGACTTCGGCGCCTGGCACGGGAGCGCCCGAACCGTCGCGAACAATGCCTTCCAATTGGACCGTAGCCCTCTGCTGGCTGAAGCCGATTCCTGCGGCGAAAATGAGGAGGGTGGCGAACGCCAAACCTGCGGTGTTCCGGTTGATCATCCGTGTGACGTCCGTTCCTGATGGCCTCGGGGACCTCGCATCTCGCCCGCCTACGCGTGCTTCTTTCGTCGCGAACCAGGAGAGATTCGAATTTCTGGAGCGCCAATCCGCTGGATTTATGCCCGAAAAACTATTCTACATCATTGTGGTAGGCCGCCGAGTGTTGAATCGGATGCTCCCCATACGGGTGAAAAAGCGGAAGCCTCGCGTGCCGCCGTGTCAGGGGAGGCCGTGGCACGCGGGGTTGTGGCACGGAACATTGTGGCACGGGCTCCTGCCCGCTTTATTTCATGGCCAGGATGGCCATGCCACGAGAGGTAGAGTGGGCGTCCCGCCCGCTGTCACGGGAGGGTCCCGCTCCCGGCCTCGAATTTCTACATTTTCTGATGAGGCAAACATGCACAGGCAGGAGCGCCTGTGCCACCGTGCCACAGCCACCCTTGGCTGCGCATAAGAAGGCAACGCGCGGCCACGCCGCAGGAAATGCACAAACTTCAGAAGGGAGCGTCCCGCTCCCCGACTGGAGTTTCCACATTGATGTTGGCCGTCCTCTGACCCCTGCAAGCCGATAGCACAGGGCACATCCACGGTTTAGCGACCCTACGTCCAAGTGACCGGGAATCGGTAAACCCTACGCTGTACAAGGGATGAACGTTTACGCGAAGTCTGCAATCAGGCACGTTTCTTCGAAGGAGAGTTTCGTGGAGTCAGTGATTGCCTTTTGCGCTGGCAGGCTACTCTCCCAATTACTTAGTGGGGTCACTCTGCTCTCAGGGCAACCGAAGGATCCGCCTGGGTGGCCTTTCGCGCTGGAAGGTAGCACGCGAGCAGGGCTACGATGAAGACGATCATCGACACTGCCGTGAAGGTCAGTGGGTCGGCGGCGCTAACCTCGTAGATCAGACTTCGCAGGACGCGCGCGAGTACTAGGGCAGCGAGGACGCCCAACCCAACGCCGGCAAGCGCGAGCTTGAAACCCTGCAAGATGACGAGCCGTTGCACGCCCGACGGCGTTGCGCCCAACGCCATGCGCAATCCGAACTCGTGGGTGCGTTGGCTCACCGAGTATGAGATCACCCCGTAGGTTCCGATGGCCGCTAAGACGATGGCGAGCGCAGCGAATAGACCTACCAGAAAGAACGCGAATCGAGGCGCGGAAATGCTGGCATCGGTGATCTGGTCCATCAATCGGACATCGCCCAACGCCAGGGAGGGATCCAGCCGGCCCACTTCCTGGCGCACCGCCGCCAGCACTTGCCGGGGGTCAGAGTCGGCGCGCACCACAATCGAAAGGTTGGGGTTGCCCCACTGAAGGACCGCCATCCAAAAAGCCGGCTCGGCGCCGCTGCTATTGGGTTTGTCTTTGACGTCACCCACGACGCCTATGATCCGCAACCAGTCCGCCTCCTTCGGCGTGTCGCTAAAGGTGATGCGGTGCCCGACCGCATCCTCGTGTGGCCAGTAGCGTGCCGCCATGGCCTGGTTGATGATTAACACCCGCGGCGCATCTTTTTTATCGGCTTCAGTAAAGAAGCGCCCGCGGACGAGCGGAATGCCCAGGGAGCGGAAGTAACCGGGAGTCGCGCCATGGTAGCGCGCATGAAATCCTTCGTGCGGAGGGGGCTTCTTTCCTTCGATGTCAAATCCGGTATTCTCGTCGTAGCCGGTCCAGGGCAAATCGCTGCCCGCGCCGGCGCTCTGGACACCCGGAATGGAGTTTAGGTTGGTTACGAGTTGGTCATAGAAGCGAGAAGCGGCCTCGCCCGGTTTGTAATCCGCCTCCGGCAGCGGAATACTGGCAGTGAGAACGTGCTCCGGACGGAATCCCCGGTCCATACGCAGCAGGTTTACGAAGCTGCGGAGCATGAGACCAGCTCCGATCAGAAGCACGCAAGCAAGGCTCACCTCGGCAACAACCAGAACGCTGCGGACCCGAGTATGGCGGCCGCTGCCGGTGGAGCTTCGACCGCCCTCGCACAAACCCTTTTGCAGATCCGTGCGCGAAAGCTGTAAGGCGGGCGCGAGACCGAAAAGGAATCCGGCGGCAATGGCGACGAGAAGGGTGAACGCCAATACCGAAACGTTGACGTGGATTGCATCCGCGCGCGGAAAGTCCGCGGGTAGCAAGGATACGAGCGCTCGCACCCCGGCCAGGGCAACTACAACCCCCAGGCCGCCACCGAGGAGGGAGATCAGCAGGCTCTCCGTCAGCATCTGTTGGATCAAGCGCGACCTTGGCGCACCCAGGGCCGACCGTACCGCGAGTTCTCGATGGCGCGCCGCTGCCCTCGCCAGCAGGAGATTGGCCGCATTCACACAGGCAATCAACAAAACTACGCCTACCGCCCCCAACAGAACCAGCAGCAAGCGTTCGCTGGTGCCGACGATTTCCTGGTACAGAGGAATCAACATGAGCCGCCAGTCCGAGTCTTGATTACCATGTTCGCGCTTAATCTGCGTCAGCAGCTCGTCCATCTCCGCTTGGGCCTGCTGCGGTCTCACACCGGATGTCAGCCGTCCAATGCCCTCGAGATAATGCGACCCACGATTGTTCGGATCGCCTTCAAATGTGAACGGCCACCAGGCATCGACCGTGTCGCCATAGCCAAGTGGATGATAGTCGTTCCCCGGGTGCTCGGCGCCAGGAGGCATGACGCCCACCACCGTGAACGGCTGCGAACCCAGAGTAATGCTTTTTCCGACGATGTCCGGCGTGGCATGGAATTGCGTGCGCCACAGCCTGTCACTCAAGATCACCAGCCGCCCGTTTCCCGGTATCTCATCGTGCTCATCGAATTCACGCCCTCGCTCCGGGTTGAGCCCGAGCACACGGAAGTACCCGGCCGTAATCCGAAACGCATTGAGCTTTGCCGGTTGCCCGGTGCCTGAAAGCTGAAGGTCAGCGCGCGTGAAGGCGGCGAGCGAATCGAAGGAGCGGCTGCGCGCGCGAAGGTCGCGAAAATCAAATGGATTGAGGGGGAATTTGGGAAAAATGCGGCTGGTGAAGAATACCCGGACAATGCGATTCTGCTCGGGGTACGGGAGCGGCTTCAACAAAACGCCGTCGATGACGCTGAAAATCGCGCTGTTAGCGCCGATGCTCAAAGCTAGCGTCAACAAAATCACTGCCGCGAAGCCGGGACTTTTGCGGAGAGCCCTGAAGGCATAGCGGAGATCCTGCCCAAGATTTTCGAGGGAATTCGTGCGGCGCATGTCGCGGCATTCCTCCTTGATCTGTTCTACCCCGCCCAGCCGGCGGAATGCCGCGTAACGCGCCTCGGCCGGCGTCATGCCCGCGGCAAGATTCTCTTCGAACTGCTGGTCGAGGTGAAACCGCAGCTCCCTGTTCAGTTCTTGCTCCACCCGGCCCCGCCGTACGAGGGAGCGTATCCTCATCCGAATCAAGTTCCACCAGCGCTCTGGGTTCACTTCGAGGTTCTCCTAAACCATCCGAATGACCAACCCCACGGCGTTCGAGAGGCGCTCCCACTGAGCGAGTTCCTTCTCCAGTTGGGCACGGCCGGTTTTCGTGAGTTTGTAGAATTTCGCTTCGCGGCCGGTCTCAGTCAGGCGCCACTCGGCACGGACCCAGCCCTGCTGCTCCAGCCGATGCAGGGCGGGATACAATGCGCCCTGCGTGATCTGAAGCGCGTCGTTGCTAACCTGCTCGATGCGCTTGGCGATGGCCCACCCGTGCTTCGGTTCGAGTGAAATCGTCTTGAGGATCAACAGATCCAGCGTTCCTTGAAGCAAATCGGAGGGTTTACCCATATTCGCATTCTACGCCTAAATCATCTACAGCTTATACCTAGACTATTTACAATACTACGAGCCGCAAATCAAGAAGAAAGTGACGGAACAAGGAAACCTTGGTCCGGCCCGTGGGTTTCGCGGATGGACATGGCGCGTCAGCTCATCATGGGTTATTGCGACAAACTCACACATCTGTAGTCGTCCGCTCGGAAGTAAGTTTTGCGTGGCCTTTTGGCCGATCGTTTTCTCGAATCGGTGCTCGATGATGTAGCTCCTGCCTTGTCGCCAAGGGTTTAGTAATCGACGCCGGTATCGTGACGCCGAGCACTTTGACGTATAACGGCCTTACACGGTTGTGTCCGGAGTCCCTGGGGGTCACGACGTTTTGTCATCTTCGCCGGCGAACTTCGCAGCCCCTTTTCCACCGGCAGGAAATTGCCCAATAATTCACTTGACAACGCATCTGGGCTCTAGCGATGTTGATGAAAACACAGATATTTAAACGCGTATTCTCGCGATGTTTATGAAACAACAATGACTTAGCTGCGGGCGAGACGGCCACGCTACAATCGAGTGCAGTTTGATGTTGAAGCGGCGAGTTCACCTCGCCGCGTGGCGGAGGAAAGTCGCCTCCACACCACTACGTTTTCCCTTGACATACTCTATTGCTGAGCGAGAATCCATGTTCAGTCCGAGCCGGATACGCTCATCAAATACAGGAGAACACATGGCCGAGAAACGCAAGGGCAGGGGATTCGCTCGCCGGGATTTTCTAAAGGAAGTGGCTGCCGGGGGCGCACTCGCGTCAACGCTGGGGACGCCAGCGTCCGCCGGGCAGAGCAACAAGGCAAGCGCCACGAGTGCAGGCGGCGCTGCCGAAAAATCATCTTCGCCCGCTTCCCCTATCGACTACCCCCGCACATTCACAGGACGAAGTCTGAAAATGATTGCGTTTCCGTTGGGAGGCATTGGCACCGGCACTATTTCACTTGGCGGCCGCGGGCAACTCCGCGACTGGGAGATTTTCAATCGGCCTGACAAGGGTAACGAGCTGGATTACGCTTTTCCGTCAATTTGGGCCAAGGTGGAAGGACACGAACCGGTGGTGCGCGTCCTGGAATCGCGTCTCCAGCCGCCCTATGAGCGGACCGAGAGCGGCCTCGGTTCCGACAACGCTCCGGGGCTGCCGCGACTTGCTGACGCCACCTTCACGGGCGCGTACCCCTTCGCGCGTATTGCCTTCGCCGATCCTCATCTGCCGGTAAAAGTTCGGTTGGAGGCTTTCAACCCTCTCGTGCCCCTGGATGTTGACGCTTCGGGGTGGCCGGTGGCGGTTCTGCGCTACACAATTAGCAATGCGAATACCGCCCCTGCCCGAGCTGGTGTCGCCTGGAGCATCGAGAATCCTGTCGGCAAAGAGGGCAGGCAGGCGGCTTTCCGCGAGGCTCCCGGCTTGAGCGGTTTGTACATGGACAATCCTTTTCTCTCATCGTCCAACCCATTTAAAGGCACATTCGCACTCTGCGCGGTAGGAGCGCCAACGGGCAGTGTTTCCTATCTGCGCGGTTGGAAGCGCTCCGGGTGGTGGGATGGAGTGCTGACTTTCTGGGACGACTTCAGCGATGACGGCGCTCTGACCTCCGCTTCTCCGTCCGCGATGCCCGTGGGTTCGTTGGCGGTGACACAAACGATCCCCGCAGGGGGTGAAGCCGTATTCAACTTCCTGCTCGCGTGGCATTTCCCCAATCGCACGCCGGAGCGCTGCGGTTGGCCAGCGCCGGAAAGCGTTCCCAAGACCACCGTGGTGGGCAACTTCTACACCGAGCGGTTTAAGAACGCCTGGGACGCGAGCGTTCAGGCCGCTGCCCAACTCGCCCAACTCGAATCCCGCACGCGGGCGTTCGCCCAAGCCATCGAGTCGTCCACGCTGCCGTCGGCGGTGCTCGACGCGGCCACCAGCACGCTTTCCACCTTGCGCACTAACACCTGCTTCCGCACGCCGGATGGCGAGTTTCATGGCTTCGAAGGCTGCAATGACCACCAGGGTTGCTGCCACGGAAACTGTACGCATGTTTGGAATTACGAACAGGCCACGGCGCAGGTGTTTCCCGCGCTGGCGCACTCGCTGCGCGAGTCGGAATTCCTGCGCAACACGGATACCAATGGTCTGATGGGTTTCCGCTCCTACTTGCCGGACGGGAAGCAAATTTGGCAAATGGCCGCCGCGGACGGCCAGATGGGCTGCCTTATCAAACTCTATCGCGACTGGAAGCTGTCCGGCGACACCGATTGGCTCCGCCGATTATGGCCCAACGCCAAACGCGCTTTGGAGTTCGCCTGGATTGAAAATGGTTGGGACGGGAACCGCGACGGCGTTGCCGAGGGCGTTCAGCACAACACTTACGACGTGGAGTTCTACGGTCCCAATCCTCTGTGCGGGATCTACTACTTGGGAGCGCTGCGCGCGGGGGAAGAGATGGCGAGTGTCGTGGGCGACCAGGACTCGGCGGCGGAGTATCACCGGCTCTTTGTGAACGGCAGTCACTGGATTGACCAGAACCTCTTCAACGGTGAGTTCTATATTCAGAAAGTGGAGGGACGCCCGGAAAGCCAAATTGCAACGGGTGTTCGGGTTGGCATGGGGGCTGGGAACAGCCTTAAACCTGATTATCAGATGGGCAACGCCTGTCTGGTGGATCAACTGCTCGGTCAATTGCATGCGCACGTGGTGGGTCTCGGGTATTTGGTGGACGAATCGAATGTGCGCACCACGCTGAAGTCGCTTTATAAATACAACTACCGGCCGAACCTGAGCGAGCACGTTGACCTTCAGCGCACCTACGCGCTGAACGACGAAGGCGGGGTTGTAGTGGCGACCTATCCCCGGGGCAAGCGCCCGGAAATACCTTTTCCCTATTTTGGCGAGATTTGGACGGGATTGGAGTACCAGTTTGCGGCGGCGCTGGCGTTCGAGGGCATGACGACGGAGGCGCTGGCCGTTGTGGAATCCGCCCGCCGGCGATTTGACGGCGAGCGGCGCAATCCCTGGAACGAGCCCGAATGCGGGCATCATTACGCGCGCGCCATGGCCAGTTGGGCCTGCTTTGCTGCGTGGAGCGGCTTCCGGTACTCAGCTCCCGAACGCGAAATTGTCGTCATGCCGCGCACTCGAAGGCAGGCGTTCCGCTGCTTCTGGTCGGTGCCGTCAGGCTGGGGCAATTTTACACACACGCTCAAACCACAGGGCCAGCGGGTGGAAGTCCAGGTGGCCGAGGGCTCGATCGCCGTGCAGCGCGTGGCGGTGAATGGCCTCGCGAAGGGTCCGTTCAGCAAAGCTTCAGCGCGCCTGGGGACAGACTCCTTGTCGGCGACTTTGAAAACCGAACCCGCACGGCGCGTTATCAACTTCGAACGCGAAGTTTCGGTGACGCCGGGGAATCCGCTGGAGATTACGCTGACCGCGTGAGGGGATTAGTGCCAGGCGCCGAGAAGGCGACGCAGCAGGATCAGCTCACCCAAATGATAGGCGTTGTGATCGGCGACGAGTAACGCTTCTCGAAGGATGGTTTGACCATCGCCGTGAGGAATTTTGGCGAATAGATCGGTGGATTCGTCAGCCACCAGATCGCACATTGCCTTTAAATCCTTGCGGAAGGCCTGCACACTTTTGTTCCAATTCGTTTTGTCGGTAGGCGCCTGCGTGCGGGGCCAATATCCCTGTGGGAATTCGGGCGATTGGTGATGCGAGTCGCGCGAGAACTCCAGGATATCCCACTGGGCGATGCGCATGTGCTCGAGTACTTCCCAGGGCGAATGCTCGGCGCCCTCGGGCCTTGTTCCTCGCACACCCACCGGGACGTCCTTCACCGCCGCATCGAAATCCGCGTGGGCGTTGCCTCCCTTGAGAAGGCTAAGCACGTGCTGCCGTAGGGCCTTGTTGTTTTGAGTTGGCATTGTTAGCTCCTTCAAGGTATTCCTTCATCATGCCGACGTACCGGGCACAAGTCACTTTCATGTCCTCGCTCGATCCGTCCTGCTCGAGGGAAAGCGAGCCGGTAAACCCGATGGCTTTCACGGCGTCGGCAATGGCCTTGAAGTCCATCACGCCGGATCCGACCGCAACATAGTCCCGCATCCGGGCATCGATGTCGCGCAGGTGGAGGTTCATCAGGTGCTTCTTCGCCTTGTAAATGGCCACGGGCGGATACTCCCGCTGATTCATGGCCCATCCGCAATCCAGATTGAAGCCGAACGCGGGGTCGCGAACGCCGTCCCAGAGACGCAGGAAACTATCGGTGACGGGCATCATGGTGTGCGTGTGGTTCTCGATGGAGAACTTCATGCCGTGCGCCTTCGCGCGCTCCATGCAGGACTTGATGGTCTCCACAAAAAGGGGCCAGAGCTTGTCGAAGTCATAGCCGGGAGCGATGTCGATGTGGAATTTCTCGCCGGGCTTGCCATCATCCATGAAGTAGCGGGGCAGGTACTCGGCCGATGCGCTCAGTTCCCGAGCCCAGGGGGCTACGATGTTCACCATGGGCGCGCCGAGCTTCTTGGCGATCTTGCAGCCCTTTTCGAAGTAGTCCAGGCTGGTTTCCCGCTCCTGGCGGTTGGTGCTGGTCAGCCCTGCGACTACAGGTTGGAAAAACGGATACTGGTTGACCTGCAAGTGGTTCCGTTCAAGCTGCGCTTTGATGCGGTCAATCGTGGCGTCCGTCCAGTATTCATCCACGTCCATCCGCGAGTTGGCGATCAGTTCGATCGTCTCGAAACCGAGGCTGCCAATAATATCGATGGCCTCCTCGGGGTGAGCGCCCGGACCGAGACTGTGGAAATTCCAACTTACCGAGCCGACCTTGGCGCGCCGTTTGCCGCTCTCGTCAGCCGGGAGGGGGGAGGCATCCGCGAGCGAGCCGCCGGCGATCAACGAATAACTGCCTAATCCTAATGCCGATATGAAATCACGACGTTGCATGGTGTTTCTCCTTTACTGAATCTGAAAATCGTACTGGCCGGAAGCGACCTCGAACACGAGGGCTGAACCTTCCTGCCGCAGGTAACGAACACCCTCCGCTTGCGACACGGGGTTGCCGCCTTCGGTCACGCGCTCGATCGAGTCACCGGGCAAATAGACCGTGGCGGAAGTGTTCGCGGGAATCCGGACTGTAAGCTCGAATCCGGCACCGTCGCGCTTCCAACTGCTCTCGATCCTTCCTCGCGCCGTGTCATGCCAAGCCTTGACCCAAGTCACATCGCCGACCGGCTGAGGCTTGATGGCAATATGCTCGAAATCCGCTTCGATACCCGCTAGGCCGGCGTAGAACCACTCCTCGATGTGCCCGAGCATGCAGTGGTTCTGCGACGATGCGGGATCGGCGTCCCAGGCTTCGGTAAGGGAAGTGGCGCCGCGCGCGAGCTGGGCGCCATAACTCGGAGGGTCCGTGCGATTGGTCATGGCGAAAAGCAGGTCGGAGCGTCCGGCGTCCAGAAGCGCGCGAACGAGGTAGTGGTACCCGATGTCGCCGGCAGTCTGCTGGTTGCCGCGCCGGGTCACATCGTTCGTTAGAGCTTCGAGCACGCGCTGGCGTTCCCCCTCCGGACATAATCCCATGACCAGCGGCATGGCTTGCGCCGTCTGGCTGCCCGTTGCGTATTGCCCCGTCTTTGGGTCAAAGAAGCTGCGGTTGAATGCGTCCTTCACGCGTTCCGCCAGCGCCGCATACCGGCCGGCATCGGCCTCGTGGCCCACCAGCCGACTCGCCTGTTCCACCACACGGAGGTCCTGATAGTATGTCGCCGTCGCCGTCACCCCCAGCGGAGTGAGTTTCGAAATCCCCGGCTCCCCAGGTCCGATGTCGTACCAATCACCCAACCCATAGGCGATGATATGGTCTCGCGCTTTGCTTCCCAGATAGTCAACGTATCGCGCCATGGCCGGCAGGCTCTCTTCCAACGTGCGCCGGTCGCCGTATTGCCGATACGTCCACCAGGGGACCATCACCATTGCGCTGCCCCATTCCGGAGAGTCCCCGAATCCGTAAGCGTGAACCACATAGTTGGGCGCAGTGTCAGGGATGAGCCCTTCAACGGTCTGCGCATCCCGCATGTCGCGCGCGATTTTGGGGAAGTAGGAAGCCAGGTCGTAATCGAATCCGATGCTGGACGCCATTAAGTAAGGCACTTCCAGCCAACCGAGCTTTTCGCGGTGGGGGCAGTCGGTGACCACGCTCTCAAGGTTGCTGCGCACGGCCGCGTCGATGAGCTTGTGGATGCGGTTAAACAGTGGATTCGAGCAGGAGAACTCGCCGGCCTGCGTCGCCGAGGAGTAGAGGAATTGCCCCTCGAGAGCGGTCACTTCAGCGTCACCCTGAACCTGGACGTAGCGGAATCCGTAGTAGGAAAAGCGCGGGTGCCAGGTCTCCGGCCCGCTGCCTTTCAACGTGTAGCTGAAATACGTTGGACCGCCTGAGCTTCTTTGGCTGACGAAGCCCTTGCCATCAAGCAGCTCCCCGGGCGTGAGGCGTACTTGCGACCCCGCCTTGCCGCGCACGGTGATCTGCGGCCAGCCCGCAAAATTCTGGCCGAGGTCGTAAACGTGGAATCCCGGAGCGGGCTCGGTGACCTTCACCGGGTGAAAGACCTGCATCACTTTGATGGGTGGCTGGGATTGGGAAAACAGGCGCTCGGTTGAATCGTCCACGGTCTCGGCTGCTTCCCAGCCCTTGTCGGCGAAACCGGGTTCGTTCCACCCCTGCTGCTCCCGGCGAGCGTCATAATCCTCCCCGCCATAGATGCATGAAAAGCGCGTGGGGCTTGCCGCGGCCTTCCAGTGGTCGTCCGAGACGACGACTTGCGTGGTCCCGTCGTCGTACTCAATGCGAAGGTGCAGGATGAATTTCGGGCGGCCAAAGCTTTCGGTGAACTTGACGTAGCGTCCGCCCGCAACGTTGTACATCCCGTTACCCAGAAGCACTCCAACGGCGTTCGCGCCCGGGCGCAGGAAATCCTCAACGTCGTAAGTCGCGTATAGGTTCGTGCGGCGGTAGTTGGTCCAGCCGGGCTCCAGGACATGGTCGCCCACTTTGCGGCCGTTGAGATAGAGTTCGAAGAATCCCAAGCCACAGATGTACGCCGTGGCGTGGCTTACTTTGCGCTTGACGGCAAATTCCCGCCGAAACATGGGCAGCGGGCCGGAGTTGATGGCGGTGCGGCTCCAGGCAATCCAGGTGGCCTTCCAGTCTTCCTGCTTCAGTATCCCCATGGACCAGTTTGCCGCGGGGCTCCATTCCGATGGTTTGTCGTTCTTGTCCCACGCCCGGACCTTCCAATAGCAGCGCTGGTGAGACGAAAGCGGCTTGCCCGCGTAGGGGATGTTAATGCTCTCACGGCTGGCCACCTTGCCGCTGTCCCAAAGGTCCGCCTCGCCTCGCTCGATGGCCGCCGGCGAAGATGCCACGAGGATCTGGTAGGCGGTCTGCGACTGGGCCCGCTCGGAAGACACGAGCGCCCAACTGAGACGCGGCTGGACGGCATCGACGCCGCGCGGGGCGACTCGATATTCACAGCGGAGACTGGTAATACTTGGCGACGTCAGAACCGCCAACAAGAAGAGAGCGAACATTGGGCCTTCATTCACGGCGGCCAGCGTGGCCACGTGTTGCAGACCGAGTTGGTCTAAGCTTCGGCGGGTCCACCGGTGGGCCGCGCTGTCGCATCCCACCGGCGAGAACCCCATTCAGCGGTTAGACAATATCCTCAGTTTTAGCGTCCCACCGAACCGTGCGCTTCTTGTGATAGGAAGCGATCGACATCTGGCACGCGATGGCCGAGCGGTAACCAAGTTCAAAGGGACAATTGGGTTTTTGACGGCTGCGCACGCAGTCGAAGAAGTTCTGCATATGCGCACCCGTGCTATCGAAGAAACCTTTAGTTTGGCCGCCTTCAGGGGCTACGCTCGATATGGTATCGACGCCGAGGTCTTCGCCGCCTTGGGGCAGGTATCGCACTTGGTCCGAGGGATTCCGCGAAACCGTACCCTTGTCGCCCAGCACCATGTCGTGGGCTTCTCCGTAGAAATTGTTCCCGAACATGGAGTTCCACGTGAACATGACCTTACCCTGCATCATGCAGACGTCTTCCGTGTCCGGCATTTCCATCTTGGGCGAAAGCAGGTTGGCGCCTGTCATCGTGACACTGTCGGGAATCTTGAAGTCCATCAGTTTGTAGAAGTAGCCCACTTGATGGACCATGTTCTCGTACACGTTGCTGCCGTCATAGTCCCAGTAGAAGCGCCAATTGATGTAGCGCTGCGGGTCGAAGGAATGAGTCGGCGTAGTCTCGCCCTCGAAAGCCTTCCAATCGACATGCTCCGGATTGCAATCCGCGGGAATCTTGCGTGTCCATCCGCCATAGGGCGCATTGCGATAGTGATGCGTGTGCAGTTGGGTGATGGTGCCCAGCTTCCCCGCGGCAATCAGTTCTTGAATCGTGGCAAGGCTGGGAGTGCTGGTGGATTGAATTCCCACCTGAACCACGCGGTCAGACTTCTCAAACGCCTTCTTCATGCGCCGCGCGTGGGCGGGATTGAACGCCATGGTCTTTTCCTGATAAACGTCCTTGCCGGCCTCGATGGCAGGAACAAAATTCAGGACGTGTATATGCTGGGGCGTGGCGATCAGGACCGCGTCGATCGATTTGTCGTCGAGCAACCGGCGGAAATCCTGGTAGGTCTTGATGGTGGGAACGATAGCTTTGACTTCGTCCAGGCGTCGAGTGTAAACATCCGCCACTCCGACCGCCTCCACATTGGGGCAATTAATGGCGGCATGGAAGATCTCCTGGCCGCGGTCGCCTCCGCCGATCAGGCCGATTCGAATGCGATCATTGGCCCCCAGCACGCGGCTGGACGGAAAGAACCCGGAAGCAGCCAGGGCGGCCGAACCGCCTAGCGTTTGCTTGATAAAAGTGCGCCGACTTGACATGGATTTGCTCCTTCTGAGTTTTAGAAACAATCTCTTGTGGGTGATTGTCGTAACATCACTACACAGTTGGCAGGGTCGCACTGTATCACCCACAGCGTCGGAGTCAAGAAGAATTTCACAATTCAATGCGGCGATTTCACGGTTTGAAATTTCGCGAGATCTATTAGACTGTGTGGCGGCGTTACCAGAAGCAAAGTTCGTCGAACTCCATGGAGAGAAGACCCACCACAGAGGCACGGAGATCGCGGAGCAAGGCGCTTCCGTTGAATTGGATGCAGGCCGCGTTTCCGTGTTTCTTGACCCGCCGCTTTTCTCCGCCTGCCCTCCGTGAACTTTGCACTACTATTCCTAGGCTTCTTCGCGGCACGCGAAGATTTTGTGGCACCGGCTTCCAGCCCACGACCGGACAAGGCCAAGATGGCCGTGCCACACTCTGGTTGCGGCTGCGTCGCGCTGTGCCTACGTGGTGAATGCCTTTTTCGGTTGCTGCTCGGTCGCGGTATGATGTTGGGCGAAGGAGCCTCGGGATTTGAAAACAACGTGGATACCTCGCATAGCCTTTGTGCTCCTGGCGGCGTGTTTTACTACAGTCGGAGTTTGCCAACAGCCGCCGCCCAATCCTCGAACGGTTTTCGAGGAAGCTCAACGCGCGTTGAGCGCTCATGACTATCCGAAGGCAGAGCAAGGCTTCCGCGAGGTCCTCAGAATCGACCCGCAGTCCGCGGCGGCGTATGCCAATTTGGGCGTGGTGTACATGCGGCGGGGCGACTATGGCCGCGCCATCGAGGCCATCAAGAATGCCAAACGTCTCGCACCGCAAGTTGCGGGACTTGACCTTGACCTGGGCCTCGCCTACTACCACCAAAACGATTTTGCCGCAGCCATTCCGCCCTTCAAGCGGGTTCTCCAGTCCGACCCAAGCCAGGGGCAGGCGCGGTATCTACTCGGTATGAGCTATTTCCTGACGAACGACTTCGGGCAGACAGTCGAGACGCTCGAGCCCCTCCACGACAGTCAAAAGGCGAATTTAGATTACTTGTATGTGCTGGGCATTGCTTATGGAAGACTCAAGCGGACCGGCGAGTCCACCCGGACCTTCGAGCAATTGGTCCAGGCGGGTGGCGACTCGGCCCAATTGCACCTGTTGATGGGCAAGGCTCACCTTGATCTCGATGAGCTCTCTCTAGCCCAGAGCGATCTGGAAAAAGCCGAGGCCCTTGACCCCAAGCTCCATTTTGCCCATTACAATCTTGGAGTGGTCTATCAGAAACAAGGCAAACTGGATCAGGCGGCGGCCCAGTACAAAGCGGAAATGCTGCTGACCCCCGACGACGCGGGAAGTGCCGAGAACCTGGGTCTGGTGTACCTGGAACAGGGCGATCCGGACAAGGCTCTTGCGACCTTGCAGCAAGCTTTGAGGCTCGATCCCAAACTCTACAAATCGCTGGATGGGATGGGCAAAGCGTATCTGCGGAAGGACCAACCCCAGGAGGCCATTCCGTACTTCCAGCGTGCCCTGGCGATTGCCCCGGACAGCGCCAAGATGCATTTCCAGCTAGGACAGGCTTACTTGAAAACCGGCCAGCGCGAGAATGCCCGGAAGGAGATCGACGAAGCCGCGCATTTGCAGGCAGAAGCCCGGCAGAAGTTTGAACAGACGGTCTCGGGAAAGCTACCTGCGCCGCGGGCTCCGAGTGAGAATAGGTAAGCCAAGGTTGTAGAGCGTATGTATCCCAGCGTCCGTCCCGTACCGCACAGCAAAGCCTCACCACGGAGTGCACAGAGAGCACTGAGGAGAATTCACTTGCCCGCCCAGGTGGCGAATACTGTCGGGTGGTGTGGCCTAACAGCTTTTCTCTCCGCGAGTCCTCAGTGGTCTCTGTGCACGCTGTACTACTATTTCCAGGCTTCTTCGGGGCAAGCGAAGATTTTTGTGCCACGGGCTTCCAGCCCGTGCCCCGTCACGGCCAAGATGGCCGTGCCACAATTTGGTTGCGGCGCTGCCGCGCTGTGGTGAAGTCCTTAATGGGTTTGGGTCGACTCACGTGATCGGGATTGCGAGGCAACGGGACCTGGAGAATTTGATCTTACCAGAGGTTGCCTGGTGGGAAAGTTTATCGGTATCGCTCGGCCTTGACGATGCCGCTGCCCTCCTGAACGGTAACGAACTGGTCCGCCTCTATGCTTCCCACCTGTTCGACCGTGCCGCCGGGCCACCGGACTTCAATTTGGTCTACTTTCGTAACCGGCCCCAAGCCGAAATGTTGCCGAAGGTCGCTCTGTGAGATATAGCTCGAACCGCTGAGCACTTCTCGAATTTGCCGTCGCCCACCCGCCGTAACCGTCACGCGCGCGCCAATCCCAGAGCGGTTTGAACGCGTCCCGACGAGCTTGACAGAGAGCCAGTGATTCCCGCTGTGGTTCTCATTGCGCAGCAGGGAAGGCGGTTCGCTCTGATTCATAATCAAGACATCGATGTTCCCGTCGTTGTCGAAATCCCCGAACGCGCAACCGCGGCTGGCATGAGGTTCGAGGACGGCCGCGCCACACAGATTCGAGAGTTCCTCAAAACTCCCGTTCCCCAGGTTGCGATAGACCACGCGCTGCGTTTTGAACTTGTAGTCGGGGTAGACCTTCTCGACTTCGGGATAAACGGTTCCGGTGACATGGAAGATGTCGAGCCACCCGTCGTTGTCCAGGTCGACGAAATCGACGCCCCAGCATACGTATCGCGTATTGACGGCGAGCCCGGCAGCGTTGGTCAGGTCGTCGAAGAACTCACCCTTCACGTTGCGATAGAGAATAGGCGTGTCGTCGCTGAAATGGGGAAGGAAAAGGTCAAGGTAGCCGTCGCCGTCGTAATCTCCCACGCCGACGCCCATGTTGGATTGCTCCTGGCCGTCGCCGTTCACTGCCACGCCGGATTCCATGGCGCACTCGGTGAAGGTCCCGTCATGATTGTTGCGAAACAGGAGGTTGGGAGTTGAGTCGCAGGCCACGAAGAGGTCAGGCCAGCCGTCGTTGTTGTAGTCAAACGCCAGAGCGCTCAAGCCATAGCGCCCGCCGGGTTTCAAGAGACCGGCTTTCTCCGTGACCTCGGTAAATGTTCCATCACCGTTGTTGTGATAGAGCGAGCAGAACTCCTTCTTGAGGCCGCGCGGGCCGCAATTGACGGATACGCCTTTGTACACGCAATACCGATTGGCGCCGGCGACGGGAGTGGTGGCCAGATCCATGTCGATGTAGCGCGAGACAAATAAGTCCAGGTGGCCGTCGCAGTCGTAATCGACAAACGTGCACCCCGAGGCATAGCGCGGCGCTTTTTGCTGCAGCCCCGCCTCTGCGGTGACGTCGGTAAACGTTCCGTCGCCGTTGTTATGATACAAGACGTTCTTGCCAAAGTAAGTCAGGAACAGATCATCGTAGCCGTCGTTATCGTAATCGCCGATGCAGACGCCGTAACCCCAGCCCGTATGGCGGAGTCCCGCCTTCTCGGTCACATCGGTGAAAGTGCCGTCGCGATTGTTGTGATAGAGGTGATTTGTGGGTTCCTGGCCGGCGGGAAATCCCTCGTGCTTGGTGCCGTTCAGCAGGAAGATATCGAGCCAGCCATCGTGGTCGTAATCGAAGAAGGCAATTCCACCACCGTTGGCCTCCACGATGTATTTCTTCGTGTATTCGTCACCGTAAATGGCGGGAGCGGTAAGGCCGGCGCGCGGCGCGACGTCAGTGAAAGTCACCGGAAAAGGCCGGCCGGAAAACTTCGGGCGGGGGGCAGCTCGGACACCCCGCGCCGCCATGCCCTGCGCGCCCAAGGGGAGGGGGCTTGCAAATAAGGCTCCCGCGGGGCCGAGTGCTTTGAGGAAATTTCGACGTGTCAGGGGCATCGTTGAAAACGGGTACCGGGCTGGCATCTCAGCTATTCAGGCGGTTCGGCTGTTTGCGGGCGCGATATATCACCTTGCATGCCGGTGCGAATCGCCAGGCTGGCGCGTTGCTGCTCTTCGAAAAGTTGGCGATAAAGGGCCAATTCCTTTTGGGCTTCGGCTTCGCGCCCCACTCGCCGATATGCGAACGAAAGTTGGTAGTGCGCCACGGGGTCGCCCGGCGTGAGCTTCACGGCTTTCTCCAGCGGCGCTACGGCCTCCGCAGCTCGGCCGGCAGACACCAGCGATTTGCCCAGTCCGACGAGCGCCGGAGGAAAGTCAGGATCGCTCGACAGGGCGCGACCGAAGTGCTCGACGGCGTCGTTCCAATTCCGCGCTTCCCGCGCCATCTCTCCCAGTTCATATTCTGAAGCCGGGTCCGCCGGGCTAATTTGCAACTCTTGCTCAAATTCCTTCCGCGCCGCGTCCAAGGTGCTCGAGTTTCGCTCGCCGGCCAATAGCAAACGGCCGATCCGATAGTGAATCCCGGGCAGACGCGGAGACAGGGTCAGCACCTTGCGGTATTCCTCGATCGTGTCGGAGAACTTCTCCTGGATTTCCAGAACTTCGGCGTTGAGCTGATGTGCCTGGTAAGAACTGGGTGCGCTCTGCAACAGCCGCTGCGAAGAGCGCGTAGAGAGCTCCGAAAAAACATGAGTGCTCAGGTAAAGGACATCCGGGTCGCTCGGGAAGTCACGGGTCAACCCCTCGAGAAAGTAGACGGCCCCGTAAGGTTCCTGACTCGCCATCGCGCAATGCGCGCCATCAAGCCCCATCACGCGCCGCATTTGCGGATCGCGCACATTGGGGTAATCCTTCGCGAGAAGCGGCAAGGCGCTTTTGCAGTCGCCACTTTCGGCAAGGCTGGCCGCTAAAATATTGTGTGCGGAAGCCAGCGTGGGCTTCAACTTAAGCGCCTTGCGGCAGGGTGCGACGGCATCCAACGGCTTGCCATTCGAATAGTAGGCCACGCACAAGTCCGCTTGGTATTCGGGTACATCCGGGGCCATCGCCGTCAGTTTTTCCAGGGCCGGGATGGCTGTCGCATAGTCACCCTGGCGAAGAGCGGTCATCGCTGCATTCACCGTTGCGTTGGCTTCTGAACGCGCAGCGGACGCAGAGGATTTTTCCGGCCCCTGCCCATTTGCTGCGAGGGAGACAAGAACGGTCCCGATGAAGATTGTTGTGAAGAGTTTCGACCACATAGTGATGCGCCGCAATCGTAAAGCCGAAAGGCGCTCGGCCAGGGCCAGCGCCGCTGGCCCCTACGCATTCCGTCGCGGCTCCGTCGCGCTGTGCGTTCAGCCTTTCCACGACGGTTAGAAGTTTATCTTACTGCCTTTATCACGCCTACGAAATTCATTCGGCGCATAATTGCGGACCGCGGCGAGCCGGTGCGGTATATACTGCCGTGGCTCAGGATGTCAAAGTGGGAATTGCCGATTGAAAACTTGTGGAGGCCGAATGAATCGCCGAGACTTTATCGGAAGCATGGCTGCGGTTGCGACCGTGGGACCCATTCTGAAGATGCCGTTGCCCGTCGGCAATAAAACTCAATCGCAGCTTCCCCGCGCCAAATGGCTCGAAAACGGAGTGATCGACGCGGGGGGCAGCCATGAGCCGTACATTTTCGTGATTCGTCGCGGCGGAGAATCGCTCGATGCCCGCAGGGACTACGAATGGAACCAGAGTGAGGATCTGATCCGCTCGCTTCACGAACAAGGCATCGAGATCTTTCACACCCATCTCTACAAAGGTTTCGGCATGGCGGCGGAAAAGCCGGAAATGGAGGACGCCCGGCGCGCCGCGGCCACCGCTCATCGTTATGGTATGAAAGTGGATAGTTATATCCAATGGAATACCATGATGTATGAGACCTTCTTTACCGAGGAGCCGCGCGCCAAGGACTGGATCCAGCGCGACGTGAACGGCCTACCTATCCTGCTGGTTTATGGCTATCAGCAGTCGTATCGCTACCGTCCGTGTTTCACCCACCAAGAGTACTTGGATTACCTGAAGAAAATCGTTCGCTTCGCCGTGGAAGAAGTCAAAACGGACTTCATTCATTTCGATAACTTCGACCTCAACCCAGAGCCCGATTCCTGCCACTGCTCGGCCTGCGTCGAGGGATTTCGCGCTTTTCTGCGGGCGAAGTATTCCCCGGACCAGCGCCGCGAGCGGTTCGGGTTTGAGAACATCGATGCTGTGAATCCTCCGCAGTGGAACCGCCAGAATCCTCCGGAGAAGATGTCCATCATCTTCGATCCCGCCATTCAGGAGTGGATCGATTTCCGCTGCCAGGTGATGGCCGACGCGCTTCGCCAGATGGCGGAGTTTGTGCGGTCGCTTAATCCCGAGGTGGCGATTGAAATCAACCCGCATGGCATTACCGGCGGAAATCGCGCCTGGGAGAATGCCATTGACCATGCGCGCCTCTTGACCTCCACCGATGTCTTCTGGACGGAGGAAGAGAATCCGTGCGTTTACACTCGGGACGGTCGACTGATTGGCAAGATTCGGAGCTACAAGCTGGCGCGCGCGTTTCACAACGTCCTGCTCGCGTACATTACCGACAACCCCGTGGCTATGGCTGAGTGCCTGGCTTTCGACCAGACACTGGGCTTCGCGGGCTCGGCGCCGATACCCCCTGCTATGCTCCAACACGTGGCCTTTTACCGCAAGAACCGCGAACTTTACCTCGGCACCGAGGATGTGGCCGCGGTGGGTGTGCTGCGGTCGCATGCTTCGTTGACTTACCACCACGCGCGCGCACAGCTCAGTGCGATTCTGACGGAGCAAGCGTTGATTCAGTCGCGCGTGCCGTTCCACCTGATCTTCGACGAGCCTTTGCCCGACCTGTCGCAACTCCGCGTGCTGATTCTGCCGGATTCGGAATGCCTCTCGAACGAACAGTTGGCCGGCATTCGCGCCTTCGTCGAAAACGGCGGCGGTTTGGTGACGATCGGTCAAGCCGGTCTTTACGATGAGTGGCGGCGTCTGCGCGTCGAGCCGGGTTTGAAAGGATTGGCCGAAGGGCAGTCTCGGGCGCCCGACTACGAGGAGGCCGTTGGGGAGAGCGTTGCGCTCGCGGGGCCTGTGCACCGAAACCAGGTGGGGAAGGGAAGAGTGGTCTACATTCCCGGCGTGGAATATGACGGGCCGCTTCCCGAATCCGAGCCGTACTTCAACATTAGCAATCGTTTTTGGAAACGGCCTAAGAACTGGGAGCAGATCATTGACGCCGTCCGCTGGGCAGCAAACGATGAACCCGTCTTGCAGGTTTCCGGGCCCGACTTCCTGGTGGCCAATTTCGTCGAGCAGGCCAAGCAGCAACGGCGATTGATCCATCTGGTCAACTATGATGCGGGGAACACGCCCACGATTTCGTCCGTGGCGGTGACGTGTGCGGTTCCTGAGGGCAGAGTGGTGAAGGGCGTAAGCTTGTACGAGGTCGATCGTGATTCACCGCAGGCGCTCAGTTTCACGCGCGGCCGTTCGTCCGTTGCATTCACGGTTCCCGAGGTGAAGGCCTATGCAGTAATCGCGGTAGGTTGGTAGTTCCGTGCGGCGTCGCTGCGAGATTGGTATGGCGGATTGGGGGTTTTGCCGCCCACTGTTTGAGGCTCAAATGGGACGCGGATCAGCCTTGCTTCCCGAAGGGGACCGATATTATTGGCCGTAGGTTAAACCTACGGATACGGGCGACGAAAAGAGCATTCTTCCGACCCTCAAAGCGTTGAATTATTCGACCCTTTCAGGGTCGGAATCTGATTTCGCGGGTTTCCCTCCCGTAGGTTTCACCTACGGCTAATGATATTCCTCCCCTTCGGGGAGGCCCCGCAACCCATCAGGTAGGTACCCAATATGGATAGACGAACGTTCCTCGAAGCATTAGTGGCGGTTCCGGCAACGGCGCCCCTGGCCGCACATTCAGCACCGCCTAAGCCGTCGGGTGCTATCCCGGCCGGCGATTCCGCGCAGAAGGCGCTGTCGGATTCAAACCCGCGGATTCGCGAGAACTTCAATCGCGGCTGGAAGTTTGCGCGGCAGTCGCACGGTACGGGAGCACTGGGTTCTTTTGACCGGGAGAACGAAGCGGCTGCCCAGGTCGAACCGCGCTTTCTCCAAGCCCACCTTTCCGACTACGACGACGCCGGTTGGGACGCTATCAATGTTCCCCACACCTGGAACGCCTACGATTCCATGGACGAGGCGCCTGGCTACTGGCGGGGCATTGGCTGGTACCGAAAGCGCTTCAGGCTGGACCGTCAGTATTCCGGCAAGGCGGTGTTTCTTGAATTCGAAGGCGCCAGCAGCGTCGCAGAATTTTGGCTCAATGGCCAACGTGTCGGTGAGCACAAGGGTGGATACACGAGCTTTGAATTGGATGTGACCGACTCCGTGAAGTTCGGCGACGTGGACAATGTCTTGACGGTGAAAGTTGATAACCTGTTCCGCGACACGCTGCCGCCCACGGTCAAGACGGACTACACGTTCTATGGCGGGATTTATCGGGACGTATGGCTGCGCATCTCCGACCTGTCCTACATCGCCGACGTCTTCTGGTCTACACCCAGTGTGAGCGAGCAGGCAGCGGAACTGCGGCTGCAATCCCGAATAGTCAATAAAGCGCCGCATGCCGTCGAACTGACTCTGGTGACGCAAGTGTTCGACCCTCACGGAAGTTTGGTGAAAAGTCTGTCGATTCCCGTCCAGGTTCCGCCTCGCGAAACGGTAGAGGTCACACAGAGTGGCGGCACGGTAGCCAACCCTCAGCTCTGGTCTCCCGACTCTCCCGACCTCTACCGCATTCGGACGACGCTTGTTGACGGGTCGCGCCCTTTGGACGCAATCGAGAATCCCCTGGGTTTCCGCTGGTTCAAGTTCGACGCGCAGCGGGGATTCTTTCTGAATGGGAAACGTGTGCAGTTGCAGGGGACGACGTGGCACCAGGTGTACCCGGGAATGGGGAATGCTCTGCCCAATTCGCGGCACGTGAAGGACATGGAAATCATCCGGGCGATGGGCGTGAATTTCTGGCGCACCTCGCACTACCCGCACGATCCGGCCACCATGGAGGCTTCCGACCGGCTGGGTCTGCTGGTGTGGGAGGAACTGCCCATCAACAAGGAAATCGGCAATACGTCGGAGTACATCGCGAATTGCCTGACCATGGCGAATGAGATGATTCGCCGCGACCGCAACCATCCCTGCATTATTGTCTGGGGTCTTGCCGGAGAGGTCAATGCTCCCCCGCACGTCTCGAAGAAGGTGATTGCCGCCATCGCCGAAAGGTATCGCCAACTCGATCCCTCGCGGCCCGTGGCGATGCACGAACCCCGCGGTGAGGAAATGGAAGCGCTGGTGGATGTGGCGGGTCTGGGCGTGGGCAAGGAGACCGACGATCGGCACCGCCGGTTTCCGAACCGCCCGTACCTCACGGCGGAATACGCGGCGGCCACCATGGGGCGTGGCATTTACGGCGGCGGCCCGGAGAGTGAAGATCTGGCCTGCCAGAAGCACGAAGAATACCTGCGGCAATTGAATCAGCGCCCCTGGATGGCCGGCGGCGCCATTTGGCATCAGTTTGATTACGAGGGCGAGACCTACGACACCGTCATCCCGCACGTCGTCAGCTTCGGCATGTGCGACCTGTGGCGGATCCCCAAAGATGTTTACTACTTTTATCAGAGCCAGTGGACGGCCAAGCCCATGGTTCATATTCTGGGCCATTGGACGTGGCCGGGGTCCGAAGGGCAAGCGCGGAGCGTGAAGGTTTTCAGCAATGCCCGTGAGGTGGAACTGTTCCTCAACGGCAAGTCTCTGGGGAGCAAGTCCGATGCGCGCGACCCGGGCCTCGCGCATCCTCCACGCGTGTGGGCAGTGCCTTATCAGCCGGGAACTCTAAGGGCAGTGGCGCGGCAGGACGGAAAAGAGATCAGCGACGAGCGCCAGACGGCCGGCGCGCCGCATCGCCTCGTGCTCGACGCGGATGCGAAGGAACTCGAATCCGGGAACCTGGAGAGTCTTGCCTACCTTACGGTGCGAGTCGTGGATGAAAAGGGCACGGCGGTGCCTTGGGCGGAGGTCCCCGTCACTTTTACTTCCGCTGGACCCGGCGAACTCCGTCGGCAAACCTGGCTCGGGCACGGAACCGGATGGACCCTGAACACCATCGCCGGCATGGCGCGCATGACTTTTCAGGCCACGGATCGCACAGGCCACGCCACCGTCAGCGCTTACTCTCCGGGGCTGCGAATGGGAAGGATTGAGATTGCGGTGCAGGCTTCCGGCAAGCCGGACGAGATGGAATACAAGGAGAAGTTTGAGGTGGACGAGCCGTAGGCGCAGGCGTCTGGCCCGCCGGGGCGTGGGCATCCTGCCCGCGCTTGCCGGGCGGGAGCGGGACGCTCCCGTGACAGCGGGCGGGACGCCCACGCTCGACTCGTGGCATGGCCATCTTGGCCATGTCCTGACACGGGCACGATGCCCGTGGTACATCCGTTTCTTCACACCGCGCCGATGCCGAGACCATTCAAGTGCGAAGTATCCATGGTGCCGTCGGTGA